>DHAA01000080.1 GCA_002397275.1 Thermacetogenium sp. UBA4966
GATTCAGTGACAACGGTTCCGCTCTTAATTAAAAGATCAAATCCTGATCTAGCCTGCGTATAACACCCCTGTACCGGCAGCTTGCCTTTTGGACATCCTTCTTTAATATTCATTTGTATCATGAACAGCATCCACCTCCGTCATCTGCCGTAGTTGGCGATATATCTTTTCGGGAGTAGCAGGCAAACTGCTTATTCTCACGCCTATAGCATCATAAATGGCATTGGTAACTGCAGGAGTCACTGTTGTGCATAAAGACTCGGCAATTCCTTTGGCGCCGAAAGGACCTGATTCTTCCAACACCTCAACCGGGTCAACGATTATCTCCGGACAGTCTACAGCAGTGGGTATGATGTAGGTGTCGTAATTATCGGTAAAAACATGCCCATCTCTGACTCTGCCATCTTCCATCAGAGCAAAGCTCATCCCCATCACCGAACCGCCTTCGGCTTGGCCCTCTAATCCCTTGAGGTTGATAACTTTCCCGGCATCAGGTATACAAATGGTTTCTAATACATCTACATAACCTGTGTTGATATCGACCTCGACCAAAGCTATTTGAGTTGTAGCGCCAAAGAGGATGTGGGGCAAACCGACTAGACCATCCACCCCACGGTCAGCAACCGGCATGTCGAAATAACTCCGGGACATCAAGATCAAGCCTTCATCGTTCGCCATCGCTGCTAAATCAGCCCGGGGTATCATCCTGCTTTGACAAAACACCTTGTCTCCATCCCAACAAACTTCGTTTTCTGCCACATTCAAGCGCTTTGACGCAAAACTCTTAATCTCTTGTTGCAACTGTGCGGCTGCCAAGAGTATCGCATTCCCGGCTGCATAGATAGTTCGGGATGCCGCGGTTATTCCTGAATCAGGAGTTTCCATGGAATCGCCTGTGATTATATCTATATCGTCAATATGACACTGCAATGATTCTGCTGCTATCTGTGCAAAGGCTGTCTGATTGCCTTGACCCAGATCTGGACACCCAACACCCACTGAATAACTTCCTGTTTCATTCAGCCTGATAACAGCAGCGCTATAATCCGGCAGCCCCCTCCCCAGTCCCGCGCCCTTGATGGAAGTAGCAATGCCAATTCCCCGCCTCTTCCAGGGTCTAGTCGCCTGCCGTTTGATCTCCGCACGCCTCTTCCAGAGGTCTGTTTTTCCCGCCTTCAACACCGTAGGTATCGTGCCCATAGCCATAGATAGAGTATTATCAAAAGGACCCTTGTCTCCTGTTGCAAAACCATTTTTCAATCTGATCTCCAAGGGGTCCAATCCTAGTTTCTCAGCAACAACATCGATCTGAGTTTCCATGGCAAACGTAATTTGTGGAATCCCAAATCCCCTCATAGCAGAATTCGGACAATTATTCGTATAGACACAGTATCCAATTGCCTCAAGGTTCGGGAAACGGTAAGCTCCGCAGGAATGTCCTATAATGTTGGTCAGAACCGCACCACCCAGACCGGCGTAAGCACCGGTGTCCAAGATCAGATTAATCTTATTGGCCAACAGTGTTCCATCGCTTTTTACTGCGGTTTTCATGGTAATAAACATCGGATGCCTTTTCCAACTGGTCCTATTGGATTCTTCTCGAGTATTGACCAGTTTTACCGGTCTGCCAACTTTAACAGCCATTACAGCCAATTGAGGCTGGATTGTTAAATCGTCCTTGCCGCCAAAGGCTCCTCCAACAGGATTGGAAATAACCCTGATCTTTTCCATAGGGATGTTCAGGATCTGACTGAGTTGCCTCTGATCCTGGGTGGGATACTGGGAACCGCACCAAATTGTTAAAAAATCTTCTCTATATTCAGCTACCCCCCCCTCCAATTCCAAATAAACCGGGAATTGTACCGGAGTATGATAGTCTCTTTCCACAATCAAGTCGGCTTCTTTGAAAGCAACATCTACATCACCGGCCTGTACATGAGTTTGCAAAAATATATTACCTTTTTCATGGATCTGCGGCGCGCCATCCCGGAATGCTTGGCGGGGATCAAAGATTCCCGGCAACGGTTCGTAATCGATTTTGATCCTAGCCGCCGCCTCTTCGGCGATCTGCCTGGTTTCTGCGATCACACCGGCAACAGCGTCACCTTCATACCTAACGCGATCAGAGCAAAAAACAGGCTGATCTGAAACAGCGATACCGAATCCATTGCTGCCGGGGACATCTTGATGTGTGACTACCGCCACAACGCCGGGGTACTTCTCTGCCGCTCCGGTATCCAAATTCACAATTTTGGCATACGGAACACTAGCGCGCACTATTTTCCCCCACAGCATACCAGGCAACTCTAGGTCGGTCATATACTTGGTCCTTCCGATCACTTTATCGGGAGCATCGATTCTCGACACCGGTTTCCCTACCCACTTATATTCCATCTCCAGAGCACCCCTTCTGTATCCGCTCTCAAAGCAAACCATTTTCTACTGAACCAATCCGGCCCTTGTGCCAATCCTTAAAATGGCTTCATTGCATTTGCTTCTCAACTCATCTTCATCAATCGTAGTCAGAACCCGGTTATCCATTACGATTTTCCCATCGACCATCGTAGTTACCACGTCACTGCCTTTAAGCTGATACACAAGCTTCGAATAAATATTGGAACCAGCCATCAGTGGTTGATTATGCAGACCACTCATATCCACCACGGCCAAATCTGCCTTTTTCCCTACTTCCAGTGAACCTATCTGCTCTTCCTGACCCATAGCCCTGGCGCCGCCAATGGTAGCCATTTCAAAAACCTTTTCCGCGGGCATCACTGTGGGTCCGTGGAAGGGTTTATGAATGAGCGCCGCCAGTCTCATCTCAACAAATTGGTCCAGGTTGTTGTTACACGGAGCCGAATCGGCCGCCAAAGAGACACAGGCTCCCTGTGAGAGCAGTTCGGGAATCTTAGCTATACCAGAGGCCAACTTAAGGTTACTTCCAGGGCAGTGAACGACCTTTACCCCAGATTTAACAATCAGATCAATCTCCTGCTCATCGAGCCAGATGCAATGCGCCAGGATCAGACCCGGACCCAGCAAGCCGAGCTTATCCAGATAGGTCACATTACGCATCCCCCGATCTTGCTCCACCTGTGCGATTTCCCCACGGTTTTCGGAAGCATGCGTATGTACCTTGACCCGGTATTGTCGGGCTAATTTGCACACTTCATCCAGAAGTTGTTCAGAGCAGGAGATCACAAAACGAGGGGTAAAGGCGTATTGTATTCTGCCGTTATCTTTGTTGTGCCATCTCTCCAGCAGATCCACACTCTCCTGTAGAGAGCGTTCAGTGCCTTCCCTTAGGCTACCAGGCACATCGTTCCCATAATCCATCATGCACTTGCCGCTGATTGCACGCATCCCTGATTGCAACAAAGCATCCATCGCGGACTCAGTGTGATGCACTGTCTCCATATCTATGATCGCTGTGGTTCCGCTTTTAAACAACTCTCCTATACCAAGCATAGCCGAATAATAGAGAGACTCAGGGTCATGACTGCCTTCCAGAGGCCAGATACAGAATCTCAGCCAGTCCAGCAATTCTAGATCATCCGCCTGCCCTCTGAACAGACTTTGACATAAATGAACATGGCTCTGAATGAAACCGGGAATCACCACTTTACTAGTTGCATCGATGATCCGATCTGTTTCGGGGGCCATTTCACCGAGCCCGGCAATCCGGTCCTTTTCTATCAGGACATTGCCCTGAAAAACCTGATGATGCTCATTCATAGTAACAATAGTCCCATTCTTAATTAAAATGCTCATCATCCAACTCCCTACTGTCTGCCCACTCCCAGGTGCTTCCGAAGAGTGGGCAGACACACTAGTTTACAATTATCCAATTATGACTTTGCGCTAGTTGCTGTCTGCGTTTCGACAACCTCAGACGACTTCTTAGACTGTGGGATCAAGATATTTAACAAAACAGCGGTAATGGCGCCGACGGCTGTCCCGGAAGAAAAAAGGTAATTAGCCAGACTCGGGAGGCTGCCAAGGATCTCAGCGGGTATTACAGCTGCAGTTACACCCAAAAGAACCGGCATTCCGACGATGAACATATTGCGTTCGTCAAGCTGCACAGTTTTAAGCACTCTCATGCCATTGACCATCACAAACACGGCGACAATAGCAAATACACCGTTAATCACTGTCCCCGGTATGCAGGCAATAACATTCATCAGTTTTGGAATCATCCCCAATACAATCAGAATTATACCGCCGGCCATAATCGCCCAGCGGCTGGCTATACCTGTAACAGCGATCACACCGGCATTTGATGAATAACCGGTCAGCGGCGTCCCGCCAAAAAATGCTCCTAGCATACAGCCGATCCCTTCACCGACTGCAGCCCCATTTAAACGCTTATCCGTCAACTCTTCACCAGTAACCGCAGAGATCGTAAACCAGGTACCCGTCGTTTCTACCAGAATCACCAAGTAAATAAACACCATAGTCAGTACAGCCATTAAATCGAATTTAGGGACACCAAAAGGAAACGGCCGCGGCGCAGCCAACCAGGCAGCCTTAGCAACAGGGCTAAAATCCACGCCGCCGAAGCAGGAGGCCACCACTGTGCCAATAGCTATCGCCAGGATCACCGAACTCAAGCGTACATATTTACCGATTCCCTTTACTCTGACTCCAATCATCACAAACACAACCATCATAATGGCAGAGACGCTGGATACCAACACATTGTGCCCCACGTTTCCCTCTGCACCAAATATATTATTCATGGCAATTGTCATCAGGGTAATCCCGACCACCACAATTACTGTTCCTGCCACAACCGGAGGAATAAATTTTTTAATGATCTTGCCCAATATCTTGAATGGGTAACCCAACAGCCCAATTATGATGGCTCCTGGAATCAGACTGCCCACCATGGCGCCCAAACCGAGAGTTTTACCAATCGCTGCCAACGCACCGATGGGGACATAAGAGGGACCTTGCATGACAGGCAATTTCATGCCCCAGCCAGTTTGAATTATTGTAGCGACACCTGCAGCAAAAAAGGTCATGGAAATAAAGAGAGCCGTATTCGCAATATCCATACCCAGTAAAGCGGCGATAATAATCGGTAGTACGTATATATCCATGGCCAGTACATGTTGTAAACCAAGAATAAATGCTTTTCCCAAATCAATTTTTTCGTCAACGCCGACAATAAGATTAAGCTCGCTGCTGTTTTCGCTCAACTCACTAATTACCCCCTTTTGTTTCAATGTGTACTGTTTTATGTAACATTAAAACTGACAATAGCCATATAACTCTTCCCGTGCTTTGTATGTTCCTCACTCATCGAACAGTTAGCGCCTCTCTGTAAATCTCTCAGGAAATTAACTATCTCATCAATCATTACCTCATCTTTTCATAAACCACACCCCCGAACAATTACGTTTTATCAGCAACCTTTTGTTTGTTGCTATTATAAATAAAGGTCTTTATTACTAAAAATTGTGCAGATGACAGTACTTTGTTCCCTGCGGCCATCGGGCATCAATAACCATCTGCCCTTTGCTGCATAAAAAGATCGGATTCCTCTATCTGTACCAAAAAACAACCCTTACATTACACCGAAATGGTCAAGGCGCGTTGCGGGCATCTGGAAACGCACAGACCGCAGCCGAAGCACTCCTTTTCATCGATCTTTAATACATTCGTTCTGCTAATGGCCTGATAGGGACAACTGGTTTCACAAATACTGCAGAGCCGGCAAAGTTCCTCATCCACCACCGGAACCTTAGGTGAAGTTCTGAATTCATGTTCTGCAAACTTCTTAACGGCCAATCCCTTGATATCATCCACAGCATCATAGCCGTGTGAGTCCAGAAAATCATTCAGTTGCGCGGCGATCTTCCCATACACTCCGGGCCCCTTAATGATGGCGGAGGTACAGATCTGCACCGCGGAGGCGCCGGCCATGAGCATTTCCGCGGCGTCCCGGCCGGAGCTGATGCCTCCCACGCCAAAGATGGGAATTTTCACAGCCCTGGCGGCGTCAAAAACACAGCGCAGAGCCAGCGGTCTGATAGCGGAACCGCTCAGCCATCCATAGCCGTCCTTGCTCCCCATATAAAGGCGTCCTGTCTCGATATCAATGCCGAGGCATGGTCCAAAGGAGTTGATCATGACGAGACCGTCCGCGCCGCTCTCCTCCACAGCCAGGGCAATCTCCTGGATGTTGTTGTGCGGTGACAATTTAACAAACACAGGTACATCAGCACCATCTTTGGCAGCCTTGACGGCGCCTGTGATCGGCGATATATCATTACCCACATAGTGGGTGGACAGTTCCAGAGCATCCGCAAACGGTTTGACAAGTCTGGACATCTCTTTAATCTGGTCGGCGGTATAACCAATACCGATAATCAAAGGGAGTCCTGTCTCTTGGGCCTCTTGATACTCATGCTCCAGCCACTGTTCTTTAGGCAGTTCCGACCAAAGCTCAGCATTTAAAAACCCGCCCTTCACCTCAGCCATACAGGGCCGGGGCACATCTGCAGGAACCACTGAAACCGTCTTGGTCACTATTCCCCCTGCCCCTCCTGCAGCCGCCGCCTTGGCCATGGCGCCGTTTCTAACAGGAGGGCCGGCCGCCGGCATAACCGGGTTGCGAAATTCGATACCGCAGATATTTACGCTCAATTTAGCCATGTGACATCTCCCTTTACTCAGTTTTTTCTTGAATGGCTTTCAGCACCCGATCCGGAGTGGCGGGTATTTCTGTCAACCGCACGCCCACCGCGTCATAAATACCATTTAAAATAGCCGGTGCGACGGGATTAACCGGAAGTTCACCCAGCCCCTTTGCTCCAAAGGGACCGTCGGGATCGGCCTGTTCCACGACAATTACTTCAATTTCAGGAACAGCATCGACATAGGGAAAATTTATTTTCTTTAATGTATCTGTAACAACCCGGCCTTTTTCCAATTTGTACTCCTCCATCAGGCCGTATCCTATACCCATCACCACGCTGCCCTCGACTTGAGCCCGCACATTGAGGGGGTGAATGGCTGTGCCTACCTCATGGGCAGCTATGACTTTGAGCACCTTAACCCTGCCGGTCTCCACGTCTACCTGCACAACCGCGGCATGCGTCCCGTAACAGTAAGCAAAATGGAGATGGTATTTGTTCGGGTCATCACCCGGTTTATGGTCTGAACACTCGGGAAGCGGGTAAGTAGCCGGAGGTTCGTAGTAGTACTCGGCCCTTGTCGGCAATCCCTTATCTGCCATTAACCGATAAAGCTCCTTGTAAGGGATGGTGTGCTCCCCGGAAACCGCGCCATTTTTGTCAAAAGTAATTTCTTTCTCTGAGCTACTCCATTGTTCAGCAAGAAATCCCTTTATCCGCTCGCTTAATTGAGCGGCCGCATAATAAATGGCATTGCCGGAAACATAGGTCTGGCGCGAAGCGGTCGTCATCCCTGCGTTCAGGCAACGCTCCGTATCGCTGGAGAGCAGGGTGACGACGCTAAAAGGAAACCCTCCGGCATCCGCCGCTATCTGCGACATAATCGTGTCGGAGCCCTGACCCACCTCGCTTGCCCCAGTCAGCACCAATACTTTTCCGTCGGCTGTCAGTTCCACAGTTGCTCCCGCCCCGTCAGGCAGCCCTGTCCCCAGTCCCACATTTTTGTAAGAACTGGCGATGCCGACGCCTATTTTCCAGCGCTGATCAGAGGGAGGCAGATCAAGCCGGCTCAGCGCTTCTTTCACCGCCAGCAGTGTTTCCACATAAGGTGTCGGCTCCTCCAGCAGATGACCGGTTCCCGTTGTATCACCTGCCCTAAGGGCGTTTTTCAGCCGGAATTCTATAGGATCCATACCCAGCTTCCGCGCCAGGCGATCCATTTGAATCTCATAAGCAACAGTGATCTGTGTGCTTCCAAAACCACGGAAAGCCCCGCCAATGGCATTGTTGGTATAAGCCCCTATACCGTCGGAGTAGACGTTAGGAACCACATAGGGGCCGGTGGCAAAGGCTGTGGACCGGAAGATCACCGGCATACCCAAAGAGGCATACGGTCCGGTATCCGCCAGAATCTTGGCCTCCACGGCAAGCAGCCTTCCGTCCTTAGATACGCCATGCTTAATATGGATTTTTTCCGGGTGGCGCTTGGTAGATTTCATGAGCGATTCTCGCCTGGTTACAGTCATTTTGACCGGGCGGCCGGTTTTCAAAGCGCCCAGAGCGGCATGAATCTGCACCACCGGTTCCTCCTTGCCGCCGAAAGCGCCGCCGGTGGCGGTGAAGATAACCCGCACCTTTTCCTCGGGAAAACCAAGTGCTCTGGCAATTTCTTTGCGAAAGGCATGAGAACTTTGACTGCCCGTCCAAACGGTGATCTTGCCGCTGTCATCAATTTCCGCAAGAGCAGATTCGGGTTCAAGGTAAGCGTGTTCCGTACACTGTGTATAGTAGGTATCCTCAATGATCAGATTCGACTCGGCAAAGCCCTTTGCCACATCGCCTTTTCTGACAGTGACATGATTGAGAATATTCCCCTTCGGATGAAGCTGGGGAGCCCCCTCTTGCAGGGCATCCTCCGCGGAGAAAATACCTTGCAGCGGCTTCAGTTTAACCCTGACAAGTTCTGCCGCCGCAGCAGCCTGTTGTTCGGTTTCCGCGTAAACAACCGCCACAGGGTCGCCGATATAACGAACGACATCGCCGGCTAAAACAGGCTGATTCTGAATGATATTGCCGAAAATGTTCTCGCCCGGTATATCCTGCGCGGTTAAAACAGACGCCACGCCGGGAAAGGCCGCCGCTTCAGCGGTATCAACCTCAACTACTTCGGCATAGGGTTCGTTTCCGTGAACCAATTTTCCATACAGCATATTCTCCCGGGACAGGTCATCGGCAAAAATTGGAGCTCCGGTCACCTTGGCCACAGCGTCTACCCTGGGTACCGAAACGCCAACGACATCGACGCCTGTCGCTTCTGGAAGCTCGGGCATTGCCGCAGGGTCCTTGAGCCACCCGGCAGCCAGGCGAATAGCCCTGATAATGCTTACATACCCCGTACAACGGCAAAAATTGTGTTTCAGCGCCTGGCGTATTTCTTCTTCAGTGGGAGCCAAATTACAATCCAGCAGGGCCTTGGCCGACATGATCATGCCCGGTGTACAGAAACCGCACTGAAAGGCCCCCTCTTGGATAAAAGCCAACTGTATGGGATGAAGCTTACCGTCTGCGCTTAAATTCTCGATAGTCTCTACCTTTGCTCCGTCCAGCCGAGACAATTTAGTAACGCAAGACCTGCGCGCTTTGCCGTTCACAATCGCTGTGCAACTGCCGCAATGCCCTTCATTACAGCCATTCTTGCTCCCCATCAAGCCAAGCTCTTCTCGCAAATATTTTAGCAGGGTTCCTTGAGGGTATTCGATAGAATACACCTTGTTGTTAACTTGGAACTCCACAGACAGCATCCCCTTCCATATTGACCGAGAATCGGCAAAACAGATGATCAGAATTGATTAAACGGAAATCCGCGTCCCGGTTTCTCCCTTCACGGCTTCGCACAGGTGCTCCGGAGAGGTGATAATACCCTCTTTGCCGCCATTTTCGAGAAACTTTAATATTGCTTCGACCTTTGGCAGCATACTGCCCGGCGCGAACTGTCCCTCTTCCATCAATTTTTTTGCCTCGGCAACTTTCAGCCGCTCCAGCGGCCGGGCATCAGGTTTCCCATAATTCATATAAACTTTTTCCACAGCAGTAGAGATGATAAACATATCCGCTTGCAGCCGTGTAGCCAGAAGAGCAGAAGCATAATCCTTATCGATAACAGCGTCAACCCCTGTCAGTATCCCCCGCTCATCTCTCAAGACCGGAATTCCTCCGCCGCCCGCAGCAATAACACAGAAGCCGCTCTTGACCAGGAACTCAATCTCCTCTTCTTCGATAATCCTTCTGGGCAGGGGGGACGGCACAACACGCCTGTACCCTCTGCCGGCATCATTGACGAAGACCCATTGCGGATACTGCTTCTCTAATCTCTCCATCTGCTCTTCGCTATAAAAACCGCCGATGGGTTTGGTCGGTTGCCCAAACGAGGGATCATCTTTATCAACCTCGACCTGAGTAACGACAGTTACCGCTTTTTTGTTGATCCTCCGTTTGATAAACTCATTGTCCAGGGCCTGCTGTATCTGGTAGCCTATGGACCCCTGAGTATCCGCCACACAGTTCACCAGCGGCACATAATGCATTTTAGCCGCTTCCTGTGCTATTTCAGACCTGCGCAGAATAAATCCGACCTGAGGGCCGTTGCCATGAGTGATGATCACATCATGACCATCTGCAATAATATCTGTGATATGTACCGCTGTCTCACAAACAGCTTTGTACTGATCCTCTATACCCCTATGCTGCGCATTCTTGATCAGCGAATTACCGCCTATGGCCAGAACAGCAAGTTTACCCATCTTTACTTACCACCCATTGTCAAAGTCATCACCGCTTTTGCCGTATGCAGCCTGTTTTCAGCCTCATCATAGACAACCGAATGCGGCCCGTCGATAACTGAATCCTCAACCTCGTTCCCTCTATCTGCAGGCAGGGCATGCATATAAACGACGTCTTTACCCGCCAGTTCCATCATCTTTTCCGTGCATTTCCATCCCTTATAGCTTTCCAGCAAATCATCCACTACTTCCGTACTCTGGTTGCTGACCCAGCTTCCCCAGTTCTTAGGGATAACTACATCGGCATCTCGGTAAGCCTCTTCCATATCATGAGTAATTGTCAGCGAACCCCCGTTTCGCTCCGCATTTCCCCGGGCTTTTTCTATAACCCAGTCAGGAAGCTCATACCCCTTCGGATAGGCCAGGGTAACATCCATGCCATATCTAGGAAACAGCAAAACCTGGGAGACAGGAACAGATATCGGTTTTTTATGGGAGGTGGCATAAGCCCAGATAATAGATACCTTAGCTCTCCTCAGGCTGACCAGCTTTTCCTGCATGGTCATCAGATCGGCAATAGCCTGCAGCGGATGATAGAGGTCACACTGCATATTAATCACAGGCGCGGATGACCATTTTGCCATTTCTGTTATATATTTGTTTCCTATCTCCCAAAAACAATTTCTGCAGGCAATGGCATGCCCGAATCTCGATAGAATAACTGCCGTATCCTTAGGCGCCTCGCCGTGCGCGATCTGCATATTGCTGGTGTCCAAATAGTTACCATGCCCGCCAAGCTGGGTAATCCCTGCTTCCATTGAATTCCTTGTCCTGGTAGACTGTTCAAAAAACATCAAAAAAACCGTTTTATCCCGTAAATATGGGGTTGGAACTCCCATAGCAAATTTTCTCTTCAAGTCAAAAGAAACATCCAGCACGGTATCAATTTCTTCTTTAGTCCAATTCTGAAAATCTATTAAATGTTTCCCTCTGAAAATTGTTTGCATGTCATACTCCCTCCTTAGTTTATAAAGTGTATCTACTGAGGCCGGCTGGTTCCTCGCTTTCGGATGGCGTCCCGATCTAGCTAAACAGGCGCCATTAAGCTTTTATCTGCCCGCTTATCTCTCCACATATAGCTTTGGGATAACCACATACATCGCCGCCGCTTTTACTAATTCACTTTTAATGGTTTTCTCATTCGGCGCGTGGGCAAATTCCTCATGGCCAGGCCCAAATCCGATGCAAGGAATGTTAAACATCCCGGCAATGGAAACCCCATTTGTAGAAAATGTCCATTTATCTATCACAGGGTCTTCATTAAACAATCTTTTATACGATTCTGTCAGGGTTACGCAAACCGGATGGTCTTGATCCAGAGTCCATACCGGAAAATAAGACTCGGTCGGATAAGCCAGCCCTGTATATGCCGGCCTGCTATAGTCATACATGGAAACTTCAGCCTTGGCCTCTTTCACCGCAGGCAAATTCCTGATCTGCCCCAGGGCTAAATCACGATCCTCACCCGCGGTCAACCTCCGGTCAACTGAAATGGTGCAGCTGTCCGCGACGGCACAGCGGGAGGGAGAGGTAAAGAACACTTCTGATACTGTCAAGGAACCCTTGCCCAAAAAATCATCGTCTTGCAAGTTCGCATGTAAAGCTCTTAATTCCATCAGGATAGGCGCCATCTTAAAGATTGCGTTTTCTCCTCGTTCCGGAGCGGAGCCATGGCAGCTCATACCTTGTGTTTTCACCTTAATCTCCATGCGGCCGCGATGACCTCGATAGATCCTGCATCCGGTGGGTTCTGTGCTCAGCACAAATTCAGGCTTCAGCTTGTCTTCATTAAGAATGTACTGCCAGCAGAGCCCGTCACAGTCCTCCTCCTGCACGGTCCCGGTGACCACAAGAGTATAATCATCTTCCAGACCAAGTTCTTTGATGATCTTGCCGGCATAGACGGCAGACGCCATCCCGCCCTTTTGATCGCTTGCTCCTCTGCCCCCGACGTATTCCTCATCCTCGAAGCCCTCATAGGGATCAAAATTCCATAAATTTCTGTCGCCGATGCCAACCGTGTCTATATGCGCGTCCATAGCGATCAGATGTTTTCCTTTTCCGATATAGCCAAGGATATTTCCCATGGGGTCGGTCTCTACCCTATCAAAACCGACTTTTTCCATTTCTTCCCCTATCCGCTGAACAACCCTCTTTTCTTGGCTGCTTTCACTCGGTATGGCAATCATGTCTCTCAGAAATTTAACTATATTTTTTTTGTTTTCTTCGGCTTTTAGTGCAATCTTTTCCCAATCGATGCTCATCATAGCCCTCCTTTCCCTGTCATAGTTAACCTAACAATAAACGACAATTTACGACATTTATTTCATTCGCTCCCTCAGCGTTAAATCCTCTCTTATCTCATGTCCTCAATCTTCCGATCATAATCCTTGACCAGCGCATACTCCTTCTCCCAGAACTCCGAGCGGCGCATGCTGTCCAAATACTCCTGACTATAGCCGAAGGGCAGCCAATCCTTTTCTTTCTGCCGGAAGAGCTGTTCCTTATCCTCCATTTTTCTAAAATCGTAGATGTGTTCTCTATCAATCCTAAAGAAAATATCTCCGGCCCAGCGTTTGAGTACAAAGGGCTCGACCTCCAGGTAGCGCCTTTCCAGGTCTTTGAGTACAGAAGGATAGCGGTCTATGCCGTCGGTAGCGATAGTGACTACATTGTCTTCGGGGCCTAACTTCAGATAATGCGCCATTTTGATAGCGCCCAGGATATTGCAGATGCCGGAAACCCCGAACAGCCCTCGCAGCGCGACTGCTTTTTCCCGAGGAACGCCTTTTTCCGCCAGAACATCCGCGCCGTCCTCAATCACCTTCAGACCCTGTACAGTATCTTCATCCCTGAGCAGAGCAACAAAGTCTGTGTTTAAAACATTGTGAATCAGGGTGCACATTTTATCCCCGATACCCTCGATCCTGTGCTGGCCGCGCCCTCCGGTAGTGAGCGTGGAACACTCATATGGTTCCAGAGCCACCACTTTCGCCTCAGGGAACGCCTTTTTGATCTCATCCCCTGCCGCCAGGGTTCCCGCGGACCCCGGAGCGGAAGTAAAACAAGCGATGCGGCCGTTGCCGATCCCCTGAACGGCTTCAATCGCCGAATTCCCTGTGACATAACGATGGAAGCGGTAATTAGGCATCAATTCAAACTGGGCGAGAGGCCGGTTTTTAGGATTCTTTTTCAGCTCATAGGTTCGCTGCAGAGTGAGGATCACATCTGACTCTGTGCCGGGCGTGAGGTCGAGTTTCGCTCCGTATTTGCGGATGCGGTCATAGCGTTCCTTGCTCATATTGTCCGGCATGATGATCACTGCCTCATACCCCATCAATTTGCAGATATAAGCGACTCCGATGCCGAAATTCCCGGTGGAAGGGCCGAGAATAGTATGTTTACCTGGAAGGATGCTGCCGTCGACGCATCCTTCAATCAGCGTTGCATAAGCTGGACCGACTTTATGAGATCCGGAGGGAAACTCCTTCCCGAGGAGGACAACGATGTTTGCTTCGGTTCTGGTTAATTCCTTGGGTAAAACAATTTTGCGAACCCTGTTGTTCTCATCCTTCCAGGTAATATTGAACAGATTAAGCGGATCTAACTCATCTGTTTTCTTTGCCTTTAAAGCCTTCTTACGTATTTCCGCCGGTATAAGTTCCGGATTGAGCATTTCTGAATAGGTTGGGCCAAACGGTATTCTGTCCACAAATTCTACCTCCAGTCAAAGAAAGATCTTCTTGTAAAATTAAGAGTAGCACGCCCCGCTGATATAAGGTTAATTATGGCAACTGCAGCTTTTTCAGTTCAACGACCAGCCGCTCCATCGACGGTTCAACTTTAATCGGTTCTCCTGCTGCGTTGATGGCATTTTTCACATCCTTGAGTCCGTTGCCGGTAACGATAGCCACAACCCTCTCCTCGCTTCCGATCCTCCCCTGTTTCACAAGAGTCCTCAGACCGGCCAGACCGGTTACGCCCGCGGGCTCTCCGAATATGCCGCTGCTTCTGCCCAGCAGCCGCATGGCGCCGAGGATCTCTTCATCGCTCACCGCTACCATGGTTCCGTGCGATTCCCGCACCGCGCGCAGGGCTTTTTCCGCATTGCGCGGCACCCCCACCGCGATGCTGTCGGCAATCGTGTTCTCCTCTACCGGATGCCAGGGCCTATTTTCCTGAACGGCATCAGCCAGCGGGCTACAGCCGGAGGACTGTACCCCGAGCAGTTTCGGCAGCTTATCAATCCAGCCGACCTTGTACAGGTCCTGAAACCCCTTCCATACTCCGGAGATGATACACCCGTCCCCTACGGAGACGGCCACCCAGTCAGGCGCTTTCCAGTCGAGCTGCTCGGCTATTTCCAGGGCAACCGTCTTTTTTCCCTCCACCAGATAAGGATTGACGGCAGCGTTTCTGTTATACCAGCCCCACCGCTCGATGGCCTGCGCCGACAGCTGAAAGGCATCGCTGTAAGAACCCTGGACACTGATTACATTCGCACCGAAGATCAGCAGCTGTGCTACCTTGCCCTGCGGCGCCCGTCCGGGAACGAAGATAAAGGTCTTCAGCCCCATGGCCGCGGCATTTCCTGCTAAAGAGGAAGCGGCGTTCCCTGTAGAGGAGCAGGCTATGGTGGTCATCTTCTCTTCCACCGCTTTCATAACGGCGATAACAGAGGCGCGATCCTTTAGTGAAGCAGTGGGATTCTGCCCATCATCTTTAACATAAAGGTGATTCAGGCACAACGCTTCGCCCAGGTTCGCCGCCCTGTACAGGGGGGATAGCCCCACCCGCAATTGAGGGCGGGGCGTAGAGGGTTCAACCGGCAGAAAAGGCAGATAGCGAAAAAGAGAATAATCTTTGGAGTGCACGACACGCTCCAGAGGCACGCTTCTCTTTATTTTTACGTAGTCATAGACGACATCTAAAATGCCGTCCCTGGGGCCGCAAGCCGGGCAGGTATACAAACCGGGCTTTGCCGAAAGCTCTTTTCCGCAGTGTATGCAGCGTAAACCGATGACATTATTCAAATCAATTCACCTCATAAGCAGCGTAGTTTTGCAATCGCGGCTATCAGCGCCGCAATGCCGGCTCTCTGCATTCTCTGTATAAGGGAAACCGTTCACAGAGACCGCGCACCCGCCGGCGCGCTTCATCCCCATTATCTTCTTCGGTAAGGGCGAGATTTATAATATCCGCCACATCCCGCATCGCTTCCGTATCAAACCCGCGGGTGGTGACAGCCGGGGCGCCGATGCGAATGCCGCTGGTCACAAACGGCTTTTCCGTATCAAAGGGAACCGCATTCTTGTTGACGGTAACCCCGATCTCATCAAGGCGTTTCTCAGCCTCTTTTCCGGTAATGTGTTTGTTGCGCAGATCAACCAGCATCATATGATTATCTGTTCCCCCGGAAACAAGATTAAAACCATAGTGCACAAGACCTTCCGCCAGTACCGCGGCATTGGCGACGACATTTCTCTGGTAGGCGGCAAATTCCGGCTGCAGAGCCTCCTGCAAAGCCACAGCCTTGGCGGCGATGACATGCATCAGCGGGCCTCCCTGGATTCCAGGGAAGATCGCTTTATCGACAGCCGCGGCGAACTTCTCTTTGCAGAGAATAATGCCCCCTCGGGGGCCCCTCAGGGTTTTATGTGTCGTCGTTGTTACAAAATCCGCATAGGGTACGGGAGAGGGATGCAGCCCCGCGGCCACTAAACCGGCGATGTGAGCCATGTCTACCATTAACAGGGCCCCCACCTGATCGGCAATTTCTCTAAACGCCTCAAAATCAATAATCCTGGGATAAGCGCTGGCGCCCGCTACAATCATTTTAGGCATGTGCTTAATTGCCAGTTCCCTGACCTCTTCATAATCTATGGTCCCGGTTCCCCGGCCAACGCCATAATGAACAAAGTTATAGTATTTTCCCGAGAGATTAACAGGGCTCCCATGGGTCAAGTGGCCGCCGTGGGAAAGATCCATCCCCAGCACCAGATCGCCGGGGCTTAGGGCGGCAAAATAAACCGCTTGATTGGCCTGCGACCCGGAATGAGGCTGAACATTTACATGCTCTGCTCCAAATAGCTGCTTCGCTCTCTCTCTGGCCAACTCCTCCGCCTGGTCGACAAACTCGCATCCTCCATAGTAACGCTTGTCAGGATACCCCTCTGCATACTTATTGGTCAGTACTGTTCCTTGAGCTTCCATCACAGCCGGGCTTGTAAAGTTCTCCGAAGCGATCAGCTCAATATTGTTGTTTTGTCTCTTGAGTTCCTGGCGTATTACTTGCGCTAATTTAGGGTCAACGCTGTCTATACACTCAAGGTGTTCCCGCATAGTACTCACCTCATCACTTTTTTTGAATCCGGCAATCATTTATTTAACTACGCAATAACCGTGCCAGTCTTCGTTTTTTAACGCTCCATACTGATCATTGCT
>DHAA01000045.1 GCA_002397275.1 Thermacetogenium sp. UBA4966
TGTCCCTGCTCCCGGCTGAACAGGCAGGAAAAATAGGCCGGGCTGAGGTGAACCTCCCGTGCCGCTTGCTCCAGCGTAAGCGGTTTCATATAATTCTTCGCAATATACTCGACCGCAAATTTGACAAACTGCTGGGATCTGGTCAAACCGTTTTGAGAACCGGTCGCTGTTGAACGAGATCCTGATATCTCCTCAACACAACCGCTGATCACTTGCCTTAGATCTTTCGGGTGTACAGGCTTGACAAGATAATCTTTTGCACCGCAACGCACCGCCTCCTGAGCGTAATTGAAATATGCGTACGCCGTCAAAAAGATAATTTCGGTTGGAGGATTTACCCGCTTAATTTCCTGGGCGGCGGCAAGACCGTCCTGACCGGGCATTTTGATATCCAGCAGAACTATCTCCGGCCGAAACCGCTCTGTCAAGGCTGCCGCTTCCCGTCCTGTACCCGCATCCAGAACGGCGTCGAAAGAAAAATTGAAGTTTTTAATCATCTCTCTGAGTCCGCGGCGGACGATAGGTTCATCATCTGCTAATAAAATCTTCACTTCCTCACATCCTCATACTTCAAATGGAACCCGGAGCGTCGCTTCCGTCCCCTGGTTCTTTTCGCTTTTAATGCCAACCCCATAGCCGTCTCCAAAGAGAGAGCGGCAACGCTTATGGATATTAGCGATCCCGATTGCGTTCATTTCACCAGATGTTTCTTCTCGAACGAGATTTCCGGCTATTTTTGCGCACTCCTGGAGATTCATACCAACTCCGTTATCTTTTACATGGAATATTAAATCTTTCCCCTCAACTTCTGCCCACAATTCTAGGCGCCCGATCCCGTCATAGGGCTCCAATCCGTGGGTCAGCGCGTTTTCCACCAGCGGCTGCAGTGATAGCGCAGGTATCCGGGCAGCTAATATAATCGCAGGGATATCCGTTACGGCCTGAAACCTGTCTTCAAAACGTGCTTTGTGGATAGTCAGGAGATTGATAATAACATCCATTTCCTCTTTTACAGAAGTCAGTGGATCGCCGGCATTGAGCCTGGCTCGCAGCAAACTACTCAAGGCGTTAATGATATCCGGCGTTTTTTTCGCTCCTTCTATGACAGATAACATCTGAATCGTATTGAGAGTATTAAACAGAAAATGAGGATTAATCTGATAGCTGAGTGCGCGCAACTCTGAGTTCAGCAACTCTTTTTCTCTTTCCGTTTGCTGGATTCTGGCCTCGGCGGCGCCTAACTTTAAAAAGCAATTGCTGACAGCGTAAAGCGTTTCACCGAGCGCCAGCATATTTTCGCGGCTTTTTACCGGTATTTCCTCATAATAAGCCAACAGCCGCTCCTCGGACAAATTCAAATCAGCGACGTTTTGTAAAACCCGTTCTGCATCTTGGATACCGTTTATTTTAAGCTCTCCTGTCGCCAAGGCGCCAACACTTCCTTGTTCTCCTTGCAGAGGAACGGCGAGAACATACAAGCCAGCATGACAAGGGAACAAATGATGCTTTTTTGGGTCGAGATAACCACACTTTTCGGCTGTTTCCCGGCAGCGCTGATAGCCTAACGGGTGATCGCGTATCAAACGGCAGAAGTTGCATTGCTGTTTATTGACAGGCGTACAAATATAGGCCCCTGAACGGCTTACATATTTAATCCAACTCTGATAAACGGTGCTTAAATTCTCCAGCAGCGGCTGAATAATATCCAGGTTTTGCTGAAAGGGGATACCGCCTTTATCTCCCATAGATAGCCCTCCTTCTCTTTATTTCTCAGCAAAAAGAGTGTCCGGCTATTCTGACTGTGACTTGTGTGATTTGCATATCAATCATCTGATTACATTATATAGTACAACATCGTTCAGTTTATCCCTTCCATTTTTTTTGAATTGAGCAATTTACCTAGGGCAACCTATATATGGCATCAACTGCATTAATTATTGCTTTTAATGTGGCATAAAGAGTATTTGACGCCCTACCCTTCCCTTGATACTTTTCTTTACAGTAATATATTTCGACGAAGCTCTTTGCATATGGTTTGCTTTTCTCTTCCAGTAATTTATGCGCAATTATCTTCTCTTGGCTGTTTAGTTCGAGATCATTGATTAAATCAAAGGGACTATTGGTCAGATAGTGATACTTGCTTTCAGTATGGCATGCCGTACAAGTTAAGCTCCCAAGTCCTAATATATTACTTATTGTATTGATAATAGCAGGTATTAACCCGCTATCCTCACCTTCTCCCTGTTTCCGTTGCCCCTTATCCGTTACTAATGACATTTTTACTTTGAAATTATTTGTAGTTGCCTTTATTTCAAAATCATCCAAGTAAATTTGGCTTTGAAGAGGTTTCTTCTGAAGATAATGTTCAACAAGCAATTTTGTTTCCGTTTCAGATATGTACTCATTTTCCGTACAATACGATTGAATTTTAGATGTCAGTTCCAGTAATTGATCACGCGTATAATCTACTTCCAAAAATCCATAGCCTTCCTTTGCTAAAAAATCGGCGACTGCTTCAGGCCCTGTTGTTTGCCCTAGTACTATAGACTGTTTTTGTCCAACTAAAGAGGGCGGAATAATAAAGTAGGTTTTTTGATCTTTAAGTACACCTTCGACATGTATCCCGAAGCTTTCAGCAAAAGCATTCTGCCCGACAACAGGAGCAGTTAATGGTATTGGTTGTTCAATTATTTCACTAACAAGTTTAGAAAGCTGACAAAAGTATTCTGTCTTAATATGATTAACATCGACATTATAATGGTCTTGAAGGATACACAAATTAGTAACCGCTGTCATCCAATCTGTATTCCCTGCGCGTTCTCCAAGTTGAAGCAGCGTTCCTTCAATTTGTCTAATGCCCGCGGTAACCCCCTTTAGCGTTGTTGCCACTGCATTTCCACTATCATTGTGTACATGAGCGCTGAAAATTACGTTTTTCGTCCTAGTCAACCTCTTTATTAACGTCTGTACCTTATTATAGTAAGTATCAGGAGTGGCAAAACCAGTTGTATCAGTAATATTAATCACATCTGCACCAGAATTTATTGCCACATCAACTATTTCAACCAGAAAGTCGAAATCTGCACGCATGGCATCTTCGGGGGAAAACTCAATATATCCAAGGTGTCCAATTATATTCCTAGCGTAGGAAATGCTGTCTTTTACACTCTGAATAGCTTCCGATTCTTTTTGTTGGTAACGATAATTCATTAGTCTGCTTGATGTTCCCACAAACAGATGAACCATACGTTTATCTGGATCCGCGTTAGACAGACAATCCAAAGCTCTTTGAATATAATTATTATTTCCCTTTCCTGGTTCAAGTGCTTTCGTAAAGCAACATATGATTGGCACATCATCTGATTTAACATAGTCCCGGTTACCGAGTTTCGCCATTCTTTGCATACCGTCAAGTTCTAGATCGTTACCAGCAAAACCAACCTCAATCACATCCACTCCGACAAAAGCCAACGCCTTGGCAATAATATATTTTTGAAGGGAATTCATACTAATATATGGTGTTTGCGCTCCATCTCGTAAAGTCGTATCAAGAATCCTAACCTTTTCTAACATAGTTGTTTTCTGAGACATACTTATATTCCTCCTCTTTCTTAATTAGGGCTTGCTGAATAG
>DHAA01000043.1:0-17994 GCA_002397275.1 Thermacetogenium sp. UBA4966
GCGGTAGTTGAAAAAAGTTGTCCGGTCAGGCAGCGGCGACGATGGCAATAGCAATATGCATTTTGCGCGCATGGCGCTTAAACGGCGCGCTTGGCAATTTCACGCCCGACGACGACCCCACTCAGAGAAGCCTGCGCCAGGCCGCGGGTGATGCCGGCGCCGTCTCCGGCCACAAATAAGTTGCGGCGCCTGGTCTCCAGGGCGCGGGACACATCCAAACGGGATGAATAAAATTTCACCTCAACGCCGTAGAGCAGCGTATGGGGGGAGTAAACACCCGGCGCCACCTGATCCAGGGCTTTCAGCATCTCCAGGATGGCCAGGAAGTGGCGGTAGGGAAACACCAGTGAGAGATCTCCAGGTATCGCCTCTTGGAGCGTGGGTATGACCATCCCTTTGTCGATACGCTCCGCTGTTGAGCGGCGGCCCTTCATCAAATCGCCCAGCCGCTGCACCATCACTCCGCCCGCCAGCATATTGGCCAGGCTGGCCACATATTTTCCGTAAGCGATGGGCTGTTTAAAGGGCTCTGTGAAGGTTTTGCTGACGAGCAGGGCAAAGTTGGTGTTTTCGGTTCTGTAATCCGCGTGTGTATGCCCATTGACCGTAACCAGGCCGTCTGTATTCTCCATGACCACTTCGCCATAGGGGTTCATGCAAAAGGTACGCACCCGGTCCTCAAAGGTGGGAGAGGTGAAGATGAATTTTCCCTCGTAGGTCAGATCGGTAATCTTTTCCATGACCACTGCCGGCAGTTCCACTCTGAGGCCGATATCCACCGGATTGATAGCCATTTCCAGCCCTAGGCGCTCTGCCTCCTTCCCCAGCCACTCGGATCCATAGCGGCCGGGGGCGCAGACCACGTAATCTGCCGCCAGCTCTTCCCCATCCGCGGCGAGTACTCCCTGTACAGCCCCGCCGTTAATTATGATGGCGCCGACAGCGGTATCGGTTTTGATCTCTACACCCCGCTCTACAAGATAATTCTGCATCTGCTGCAAAACATCCTGGGTGCGCCCGGTGCCTAGGTGCCTGATCGGCGCTTGGACAAGGCGCATTCCGGCGAGAGCGGCCTTCTTCTGCAGCATGTCGATCCCATCCGGATTCGCTAAGCCGTAAAGCTGCTCCGGCGCTCCAAACTCCAAATAGACCTTATGCACATAATCGATGCCTTCCTGGAAATCGCTCTTGCTCAGGTAAGAGCCGAGCATCCCTCCCACCTCTGTGGAATAGGCCAGCTTTCCGTCGCTGAATGCCCCGGCGCCCCCCCACCCGGAAACAACGGCGCAGGAGGCGCAGCCGAAACAAGGGGCCTTCTTCTCCCGGGATGGACAGGCCCTGTCCCGCAGATCGCGCCCTTTTTCCAATATCAATATCTTTATATCTTTTTTCAGTCTCGCCAACTCCAAAGCGCAGAAGATTCCTGCAGGCCCGGCGCCAACGATGATGCAGTCGTACTTCTTCATAATCGTCCTCCCGATCGGGTACTGAACTCTGCTTGAACATTATTCTCATGGCGCTTTTTCTTATCATAGCGGATATTCATGACATCCTGCAATCTACCCATTAGGTTTTTCTAGAAAAATGCTCTCGTCCCCTTCTTTTAACGTTGAGTTTGCGTCTATTTTAAATAGGTACGCTGAAGGGTGTTCTTCTACTCCTCCGGGGGTTCTCTTTTCTCCAGGTTGACGAATTTGGTAAATTCCTTGAGGAAGGCCAACTGAAGTGTCCCTGTGGGGCCGTTGCGCTGTTTGGCAATAATAATATCCGCTACTCCTTTTTCTTCGGAATCTTCATTATAGTATTCGTCGCGATAGATGAACATCACGACATCGGAATCCTGCTCCAGGCTGCCGCTCTCCCGCAGATCGGAGAGCATCGGCCTGCGGTCCCCTCCCCGCTGCTCCACCGCACGGCTGAGCTGAGAAAGAGCGAGTACCGGGATATCCAGTTCCCGGGCCAGGGACTTGAGGTAGCGGGAGATCTCGGAGATCTCCTGGACGCGGTTTTCCGAGCGCCTGCCGCTCTGCATCAGCTGCAGGTAATCGATCATCAGCATGCCGATGCCGTGTTCCAGCTTGAGGCGGCGCGCCTTGCTGCGCAGTTCCAGCAGGGTGATCGCCGGGGTGTCGTCGACGAAGATAGGCGCCTCGGAGAGCCTTGTAGCCGCCTTTAGCAGGCGCGGCCAGTCATCCTCCACCAGATATCCGGTGCGCAGCCGCTGCTGATCGACCAGGGATTCGGCGGAGAGGAACCTTTGGGCAACCTGGTCCCCCGACATTTCCAAACTGAAAACAGCCACCGGGATCTGATGCTTCACCGCCATATACTGGACGATGTTGAGACCCAAAGCCGTTTTGCCCATCGATGGCCTGGCGGCCAGCAGAATGAGGTCGCTGGGCTGAAACCCGGAGGTATAGGTATCCAGGTCGCTGAACCCGGTGGGAAGTCCGGTAACGCTCCCCTTTTTCTGGGAGAGCACTTCGATCTTTTCCAGTGTCTCTACCAGTAGTTCGCGGATAGAGCGATAGCTCCTGCTGATGCGCTTCTGGCTCAAGCCCATGATCATGCGCTCCGCGTCATTGAGCAGGGCCTCGCACTCCACCGCTTCGTCGTAGCCGCGGGCCGCCAGCTGTGTGCAGGAGTTGATCAGGCTGCGCAGCAGGCCCTTTTCGGCCACTATACCCGCATAATAACCGACGTTAACCGCGGTAGGAACAGATCCGGCCAGTTCAGCCAGATAAACCGGCCCCCCAACCCTATCCAGTGTCTCGCGACGCTGCAGCTCCTCTGTGACGGTCAACAGGTCGATGGGGCGGCCGGATTCAGCCATTTCTTTGAGTGTAAGGTAGATCTCGCGGTGCCCTTCCCCATAAAAGCTTTCCGGCCATAAAACTTCCGAGACCACCGCGAAACTGTCCGGCGCCAGGAGCAGCGCTCCCAGAACCGCCTGCTCTGCCTCGAGGTTATGGGGAGGGGTACGATCACTAAATTCCATCAGTTTTCGCCGGCCGCGCTGTCGGAAAAGAGAATATGGGTAAAGGCCTCGCTGATCTTATCGATGCTGACCACCGCAACCCCCCACATCTCTGCGGACAGTTCCCGTATGTTCTCCTGGGGAACGAGCACTTTTTTGATCCCCACCTGGCGGGCGCCGTAGATCTTTTCGATAACCCCGCCGACGCCGCGCACCCGCCCCTGAATGGAAAGCTCCCCTGTGACCGCCACGTCCTGGCGCAGGAGGATCCCCTCCAGGGCGCTGTAGACGGCGAGGAAAATCGCCGCCCCCGCGGAGGGGCCCTCTACCATTCCCCCGCCGACGATGTTGACATGGATATCAAAGTCCGCGGCATCCTTGCCGGTAATGCTTCTGTAAACGGCAAGGGCATTAAAAACCGAATCCTTGACCATAGCGCCGGCGGCATCGTTGAAGCGGACGGTTCCCCGCTGTGATTTTTTAGCCGGAAAGGCGATGGCCTCGATCTCGATGATCGTCCCCAGAAAACCGGCGACCGCCAGGCCGAAGACGCGGCCTATCTCGCCTCGCGGCTCCGCATGTGTCGTCACATACGGGGTCAGCCTGCTCACCTGAAGGACTTGCTGCAGGTCTTCAAAGGTGATCTTGATATTCTTCATCCCTCTTGATTTTTGCCGGCGATAGTAGGCGGCCGAGTAGGCATCCACCAGGATATTGGTGGCTTTGCGCGCCTCCACGGTGTATTCGCTGATCGTCTCGACAAGGCCGCTGCTCAGGGAAACCCCCAGCTTGCGCGCCGCCTGACGCAGGACCTTTTGGATATCCAGAGGGGTCAGGCAGTCGAAGAAAATCTCCGCGCACCGGGAACGGAAGGCGGGATTGATCTCCCGCGGGTCCCGGGTGGTCGCTCCGATCAGGATAAAGTCCGCAGGGGCTCCCTCGTCAAAAAGCTTTTTGATATATTCCGGTATCGAGGGGTCGCCGGGATCGTAATATGAGGACTCAAAGAATACCTTCTTGTCCTCCAGCACCTTGAGCAGTTTATTTTGCAGAATGGGATCCACATCCCCGATCTCATCGATGAACAAGACCCCCCCATGGGCCTCGGTCACCAGGCCGACCTTCGGTTCGGGAACTCCGCTTTCCGCCAGATCCCGCCGGGCGCCCTGGTAAATAGGGTCGTGCACCGAACCGGTGAGAGGGTTGGTAATATCCCTGGGATCCCAGCGCAGCGTGGCGCCGTCCACCTCGATGAAGGGGGCGTTATCCTGAAAGATGCTGCCTGTCATCTCCTTAACATGCTGTAAAGCGATACGCGCCGCGGAGGTCTTGCCCACGCCGGGCGGCCCGTAAAGCAGTATATGCTGCGGATAAGGAGCGGCCAGCTTGGCTATCAACGCCCTCAAAGGCCGTTCCTGGCCGATGATCTCGGTCACCGACTGCGGACGGAGGATTTCGTTTACCGAGGCGTTGAGGTGCACCTGTTTCATTTTTTCGAAAATTGCCAGTTTTTTGAGGGTCGCCGCGTTCTCAGCGGCGCCTTTCTCTTTAAGCAGCTGCGCCTTCATATCATTCAGATACTGCGTCTGGCGCTCCTGTACCTTTTCGGTAATCTTTCTTTCCAGGTCCTCTTCTACCAGACGCCGCGCCACAACCTGAGCCAGGGCGTCCTCAAGGTCATCCAGGATCTGCGGGATCTCTTGAAGCCGCGGCGGCTTTTCCAGGGTGGGATCCCCTTGAATCAACTTCTGCAGGGCCAGAACCCGCTCCCCAAGCCTGTTGGAGCGTATCTGCCTGAGGACTCCGAGTTTGCTCGCCCGCAGCACCATTTTTTCAGAACCGTATATTTCACCGAACACCTGATAAAGAGCGGCAATTCGGCTTTTGATCTCGTTTCTCTTGATCTCTCTGTCGTTAACGTTCAGCGATTCCCGATCATTCTTGCATTCATTCTTGCATTCCCCGGCCATTTGGCATCTCCTCTCACGACCTGATCTTTTCTGTCAACGTTTGCCGTCAACTGGTTTCTACATTTACTGTGATCTCCGCCTGCACACCCGGGTACAGGCGAATCAGGACCGGGTAGCGTCCTGGTTTCTTGATCGGTTCCGCAAGCTCAATCTTGCGCCGGTTTATTTTCAGAGCCAGGGTGCGCTCCAACTCCGCGGCCACATCCCGGCTGGTAACCGCCCCATAAAGCTTTCCTCCCTCTCCTGCCTTGGCTTTGACGGTTACGGTCATATCCTGCAGGCGGGCCGCCAGCTCCTGGGCGTTTTGCTCCTGGCGGGCGTCTTTTTTGGCGCGGCTGTCCCGCACGAAGGACACGTTTTTTAAGACCCCTTTGGAGCCGGGTATGGCCAAGCCGTTGGGGATCAAGTAGTTGCGGGCGTATCCCTCGGCAACGTCGACGATATCCCCCTTCGACCCTAGTTTCTTTACATCTGCACGCAGAACAACTTTCACTTCAATTCCTCCTCCTGCTCCTCCGACAATATCTCCAGCAACCGGGAACGGGCCTCTTCCATAGTAACCCCCGCTAATTGGACGGCGGCGACGGAAAAGTGTCCCCCTCCCCCCATCTTCTCCATGATGCGGTGAACATTAACAACCCCGGCGGAACGGGCGCTCGCCCCGACCCCTCCCTCAAAGGGATAAAAGGCAAAGGAAGCGGCAACTCCTGCAATCTCCAGCATTGTATCCGCCGCCCGGGAGGCGGCTACACGGGCGTCATCCATCGCTTGATCATACCCTGCCACCGCGAACCTGTCAAAAACCAATTCTATACTTTGCAGGATGCGCGCCCTGTAGAGCATGACCGGCAAACTGTCGGTAAACAGCTCCCGGATCAGCAATTGATCCGCTCCGGCATCCCTCAGCTGGGCCGCGGTGCGAAAGGTGCGGGCGCTCGTGGAAAAGGTAAACCTCTTGGTATCGACGATCAAACCGATCATCAGGGCTGTGGCCGCCAGCGGTGAAAAGCGGATATCTTCCGGGAAATAATGCGATAATTCCGTCACCAACTCGCTCGTGGAGGAGGCGCCGGGGATGATATAGGAAAGATTGCAGCGCTCCAGGAACTGCTCCCCGCGCCTGTGGTGGTCGAGCACCGCGATATAGCCGGCGCGGCTTAAAAGCGTAGGGTCAGGAACCATCTGCGGCCTGTGTACGTCGACAAGCAGCAGCAGTGTCTGCGAGGAAACTTCCATTGTCAGAGCGCCTTTTTCACAGAGCAGCCCGGGATGGCGCTCATCGATGAGGTCGGCCAGCTTATTGACCGCTCCCCCGGGACGATCTATCAGAATCCAGGCTTTTTTGCCGTGCCGGCGTACAATTTCCGCACACCCCAAAGCCGCCCCTAAAACATCGAAATCCATCCGGGAATGCCCCATAATAACCACATTTTTTGCATGCCGGATCAGCCCGGCGAGCTCCACCGCGGTAACCCGGACGCGTACCTTGCTGCGTTTGCCCACAGCTTCGGTGCGCCCCCCATAAAACCAGGTGTGTTCCGGGCTTTTAACAACAGCTTGGTCGCCTCCCCTCTCCAGGCTGAGTTCCAGCGCCTGCCGGGCAAGCCGGCCGAGCTCCGCGGGGACTCCCTTCGCCCCTTTAGCGGCGCCGATGCTCAGGGTCACCGGTATGTGATTGCCTACTTTGACCTGGCGAATGCCGTCGAGAACAGAAAAGTCTTTGCTTTCCAGTTCTTCCAGCTCTGTTGTGGGGAGAAGAACAGTGTAACGATCTCTGCCGTCCTTATGCAGATAGGCCTTGCATTCCTCTGCCCATTCCCGCAGAAACTTGTCTGCCGCGGCAACCAGCAGCGGGCGCTGCTCATCTGTCAATTCCTGAAAAACCTCGTCATAATCATCCACCTGCAGAAATAAGAGAGCGAAATCAGACGCGGGCGTCTCTTCAGGGGATGGAGGCCGCTCGCTTTCCACAGAGAGAAGCTCTTCTCTGATTTCCCGTTCCAGGGCGGATTGTTCCTGCTTATCCATGTAGGAAAAGGCGTACAGCCCTGCCAGTGTTGTAAAAAAACCGAAAATACCCAGTATGGTATTGTATTTGGCCAGAGCCAGGCAGGTCAAGGCAAGCAGCACACCCAGTCCGATGAAGAACTTGCGCTTGTAATTTCGGTAAAAATTAACGTCCACCACGATCCCCGCCTTCATTTTTGCTTTACTTTCGGCATCTTGAGGCCTGATTCCTGCACAAAGTAAAACTCTTTCTTAGTATTTTGATTCCGCATTATGGATAATATTCCGAATAAGAAAAGGGAGCCCTCAGCTCCCTTGTTTTAATATTGCCTTTCTGCAGCCGAACAATTACATTAATCCAAAGTAAACGGTAGCAGAGCCACATTACGCGCCTGCTTGACGGCTCTGGTCAACATGCGCTGATGGAAGGCGCAGTTTCCGGTAATTCGCCGCGGCAGGATCTTCCCCCGCTCGCTGATATATTTTCGGAGTTTATGACCATCTTTATAATCAATGTGAGTCGTATGCTCGACACAAAAACTGCAGACTTTTTTTCTTTTTTTCCCGCGTTCGCGCCTCAAAATAACACCTCCTGGCAGAACTTAGAATGGCGGATCCTCCGGGTTGAATTCGTCAGCCCCAAAGGGGTTTTCAGGAAATCCTGGTTCTGGTTCCTGGGGTCCCGAGCCTGCTCCCGGTCCTGCTCCCGGGCCTGCCGGCGGGTTTGCTGCCGCTCCTTCTCGGGAGCGCTCCAAAAAGCGGACCGTATCGGCTACGATCTCTGAGGCTGTACGGTTTTGCCCGTCAGCGGCCTGATAGTTGCGTACCTGCAGCCGTCCCTCTACTGCAATCAGCCGCCCTTTCCCCATATAGTTGGCACAGGTCTCCGCCAGCTTCCTCCAAGCAACAATCCTGATAAAATCCGTATCGCGTTCACCCTGAGCGTTCAGGTATGGACGATCCACAGCTATGGTAAAGTTGGCCACAGCCGTCCCGGTACTGGTGAACCTCAGTTCAGGTTCCCGGGTACTACGACCAATCAAGATTACCCGGTTAAGAAACAAGGTTTTCTCCTCCCCTTTGTCTTACTCTACACGGCATCACGCCGGATCACGATATGACGCAGCACCCCATCGCTGAGACGCATCACCCGGTCCAGCTCTTTGGCTGTATCCGGCTCTCCCTGGAATAGAACCAGGGTATAGTAACCCTCGCGATAGTCTTTGATTTCGTAGGCCAAACGCTTTTTCCCCCAGCGGTTGACCTGCTCCACAGCGCCTTCGTTCTGCTGAATCAATTCGGTCAGCTTATCGATAGCCGCGGTGGTCGTCTCCTCATCCAGATCCGGTTTTAGGACAAAGAGGGTCTCGTATGATCGCAAATTTTCCACCTCCCTTCGGACTAGCGGCCCCCGTAGGGGCAGGGACATCTTATAAATTATACCATCGGCAAACCCTGAAAACAAGCGACGATTTGGCTTCTCACTGGAACCCAGCCGGGCCTTATTTACAGTAATTCACGTTATCCACAGTGGACTTAGGCGTAGCGAAGGCATCCCCCGCCGCATAACCGACAAGGACTCCGCAAACAATTTCGAAGTTTTCAGGGACGCCCATTTGAGCGGTAAGTTCCGGCTTGGCCTTCGCTCCCAGTATCGGGGAAATTACATAACAAGAGCCAAGCCCCAGATCGGTCGCCGCAATAGTTATATTGGCAGCGGCGCAGGAGGCGTTCGCCACGTTATAAGGCGCTCCTTGCGGCGCTGAAATCATAAACAGCAGCGGCGCTCCATACAAAGGCTCATAGCCGTCAAGGGAGGCGCGGCCGACTAAAAACTCGTTGCCTGAGTTGAGCATGGCCTCTTTTGCGGCGCTGTTCAAGGACTTTAACGCTTCCTTATTTTCCACGGCAGAGATATGGATCGTTCCTGCCTTGGGCGCATTGTTCGCGGCGAGTATCAACTGCTCGACCTTATCCGCTTCCACAGGTTTCTGTTGGTAACAGCGCGTGCTTCTTCTCGTACGGATCGCTTCTAACGTATTCATTTATCAAAACCACCCTTCTTATCTTCTGTTGCTCTCTCTTCCCCTGATCTGATAAGGGTTCTGACGCTTTTTTCAAACTTCTCCCTGGGCAACATGATCATTCTTCCGCATTTCAGGCAGCGGAGACGAAAGTCTATCCCGATACGCAGGATCTCCCATTCGTTGCTCCCGCAAGGGTGCTGTTTCTTCATGCCGACTACATCTCCAAGATTATAGCGCCGCGGGGCCATTCTCTTTCTCTCCCTTCTGCCGCCTGTTGATAACCACTCGGCGCGGGTAAGGGATCTCTATCCCTTCTCGCTCAAAAGCCTCTTTTATCCTTTTGCGCAGTTCCCTGCCGAAAGGCGCCTGCTGCGCAGGTGTAACCATGCCGAATACCTGTATGGTTACACCGGAACTGCCCAAATCGGTGACACCCAGCGCCTGTGGTTCATCTATTACCTGATCGGACTTTTCCCGGGCCATTTCACGGCAGACGCCGTTGATCAGCTCTATTGTCTGATCCAGGTCGGCTTCATAGGCAATTTCTACATCCAGGACTACGCCCATCCCGGCGCGAGAAAAATTTGTTACCTGATCGATCTTCCCGTTGGGAATGATATGGATCTCACCGGTCCAGGAGCGGACCCTCGTTACGCGCAGCCCCATCTCCTGTACGGTACCGGTAACCCCTGCAAAGGAAACATAATCGCCTACGGAAAATTGATCTTCAAAAAGGATGAAAAACCCGGTAATCACATCCCGCACCAGGTTCTGCGCCCCAAAGCCCACAGCCAGGCCGAGGATCCCCGCTCCGGCTAAAATAGATGTAGTAGGGATACCCAATTCGTCAAGCACCATCACGCCGCCGATAAAATAGAGGCTGTATTTGAGCAGACTCCTGATCAGGCCGCGTAGGGTATTCACCCGGCGTTCATCCCAGGCGCCGGGCAACCGTTCGGGGCGCATCAGCGCCTCGATCAGGCGGACGCTGATCTTGCCGATAACGGCGATCGTCACAATAATAAACACTATATGCAGGGCGACTCTGGCATGCCCTGCTATATTCGCAGGTATATCAATGAAATTCAGCACAGAAAGCGCCCCCCGCTCAAGTTGAGTCAATTCCGTTTATACACCTTTGACCAGAATCTGTCCGCTGCCGCTGCCGTGAATGCAGCCGATGACTCTAGCGTCCGCGGCCTCCGCCCGGCGCAGTTCGGCCAAAAGCTGTTCGCTCCGTTCTGCGGGAACGGAGATAAGCAGCCCCCCTGAAGTCTGGGGGTCAAAAAGAAGATCCAGCGAAGCTTGGACAGCCTTCCCGCGGATTTCTATATGCTCCTCTATATGCTCACGGTTCCTGTAAGCCCCCGCGGGGAGCAGCCCTTCCTCCGCCAGTTCCTCCGCCCTGGGCAGAAAAGGCACTGAGGCGAGATCAACCTCAGCGTCCGCGCCGCTGTTTACCGCCATTTCCCGCAGATGTCCCAGAAGGCCAAACCCGGTGATATCGGTACAGGCATGCACCCCCACACGGCACATAACTTTAGCGGCCGCGGCGTTCAGAGCAGCCATCCCTCCGGCCAGGGCGTCTTCTTCATCAGGGGAAAGAAGCCCTCCTTTCAGCGCTGTAACCAGGACGCCGGTACCCAATGGTTTTGTCAGCACCAGCCGGTCCCCTTCAACAGCGCCGCTGTTCGTTATAAGCTTGTCCGGGTGTACGGTTCCGGTAACCGCAAGCCCGTACTTCGGCTCTTCATCCTCCACCGAATGCCCTCCCAGCAAAACCGCCCCGGATTCGGCGACTTTATCGCTCCCCCCCTGCAGTATGGCCTTGAGGGTATCTGTTCCCAGCTTGCATACCGGGAAAGCCACGAGGTTAAGAGCGGTGATCGGTTTTGCCCCCATCGTATAGATGTCGCTGAGGGCGTTGGCAGCCGCGATTTGTCCGAACTGATAGGGGTCGTCCACAACCGGCGTAAAAAAGTCCACTGTTTGCACCAGGGCCAAATCCGGACGCACCCGGAAAACCCCGGCGTCATCTGGAACGCCGCAGCCGACCAGCAGATCCGGGTGTTCGAACCCCTTCATGTCTTTGAGCAGTTCATCCAGGACCCCCGGTCCCAGTTTGGCTGCTCACCCGGAAAAACGAGCGTGATGCGTTAGCTTGATCTGGTTTTTCGTGCTCTGCATAGCTGATCACCTGCCTTATTTAGAAGTCGGATGCCGGATGTCGGATGCCTGAACTCGCCGGATGTCGAACGTTCGGAAAAAACATCGGATGCCGGACGTCTGAAATCGCCGGATTCAGGATGCCGGGCGCCGGAAAAACACCGGCGACATCCCGTTTAACACGGTCATTGTATATATTATTGCCTGAACTGCATATCTCCTCTCTTTTATAAAATATTTATTGTATCTGCTAACTTCTAAACCATGAGAAAGAAATTCGCCAGAACCTGTGAGGCCACATCCCAGCTCTTATTAAAATAAGGCACCAGCGCTGAAGATTCCCAATTGCCGATCAAAACCGTGCGCCATCCCTCCCCCCCCAAACCAAGGCCGAAACTGTATAAGAGCGGTGTAATCATCCCTACGGCTACTATCAGAAACAAACCATTCATGGCGAGTCCGACCGCCAACCCTCCCACCCGGTTGACCCCGCCCAGCAGCGCCAAGTGCGCGAGCCCGGTCAGAATCTTGGCCAGCAGTTCCAGAATGGCCCCCAGCAAACCCGATGCCACTGCAAATACGAGGAAAAAAGCGATCAGCTTGATCAGGCTGTCCGCCATCAGCTGCGCGGTGGTCACCCCACTAATGCCGCTCTGAATAGCCTGCACAGGCTCCCAGAGAGAGGGCGGGAAAGCGGATGAGGCGGACCCCGCATCTGAGGCCAGTTGGGGAAACTCTCCGGCGGGAATACCTCCGGCGCAAAGGGGGAGGAGAGCCTTCGACAAGAGGCCTTTGAGCCCCAGACGAACACCCAGAAATTTAGCCACCGGAATATAGTAAAGACCGGCCAGCCAAACCCCGACCAGAAATCCGCCAAAATGGCAAACCATCGATATCAGACCGCAGCTGAAGCCACGAAACGCCCCCCAGGCCAGAATAAGAAAGAAAAAGCCGTCGACCAAATTCATTTGTATCCCCTCCTCGGATCACCGGCTGTTAAACCGGCAGCCGGTTATGCTGCGAGGACAGCTTAACCTAAATATGGTAATTTGTCAAATGGTTATTATTAGTCGTGATGTTATTATTAGTCGTTATTGTTTATGGCCATTGGAACTATTTTTCTGCCGCAGTTTAAAAAGCTCCGACAGGGCATGCGACCCTTGAGATATAATAACGCCGGAGATAATATAGTCTACAAACGAGTATTTAGTCTGCAGGCCCAAAATTGTAAAAATACCTATGTCATAGGCAAAACAAAGGGTAATCCCCACCAGTATCGTCACAATTTCCGACGCCCTGCCGCTGATAAAGCGCCTGAAAATTGCCGTCAAGGCTTCGACCACCACAGACATAAAGATCAGGGTTTGCAGCGCCTCCATCGGTTCCAAGGGAATCCCTCCTCGCTGATAAAGTTACGTTTTATATCTTTATGCGGGAAGGGGAGTTTTAAGCATTAGAGGCGGTTATAGATGGCGGCCAAGCCGTTCAGATTGATTCCCTGGAACAGGCCGCAGGTTGTTCCCAGGATAAACCCGCCGCCGGAGGCCAGGGCATGTATTTCGGAGAGCAGTTTATCTAAATGAACCGGGTTGTCGGCTTGTTCCAGATCTGCGACTTCCATGGTTCCCCAGACACACAGTTCGGGATACTGTTCGCGCAGCTGTAAAGGGGCCATGCCCGCGCTGCGCTCAAAGCACTGCAGCCCCCGGAAGCCACACCTTATTAAATCAGGAATAACCTCGGCGTAATTACCGTCAGAATGAAAAAAAACCGGGACATGAGCAGCCGCTTCCCGCACCTGTCCGGTCAGCGATGGGAAAAAATATTCTCTCAGTATTTGAGGATTGACCAACAGACCCCGCTGATAGGCGATGTCCTCCGCCAGGATGATCCCGTCGATTCCCCGACCAATAAGCCGTTTGATCAGATCGATGTTCAGCCTTTCCACACGCTCGAGCAGTTCTTGGAGAGAGGCGGGTGATCTCTGGGGAAGGGTCAGAAAATCTGCATACCCCAGGGTCTGCATCCCCCACCCGAAGGCGCCGTCGAGCAAGGCAAAGGTAAAGAGCGGGGTTTCCGCAACCCATTTTCCCAGATCAGGGATGGCGTCATCCAGCCTCTCCGGAATGCTTTTGCCGGCCGGATAATCCGGCGCCAGGCAGACGAGATCCAGCCCCAATTCCCCGGCAAAGGCAGCCCTTTCCTCAAAGCCGACCGTGCCGCAGCGCATAATCTCCCCGACCAGGTCGTCTCCAATGCACAGTTCTCCTTTGGGGATTTGGTCAGAGTGTTGGCGGTTGACAGCCGCTTTTACCCGCTCCCGGGAGTTTTGCATTGAGCATCGCCTCCAAAAACATCTTCTTGCGCATCATATCATAAATCCGGGCGCAGATAAATACAGCCGCGCCAACCACCAACCACGTCTTGTGTCTATTCCGGGGTGGTTCACCAAGCTGGTGGATTCCGCTCGCTCCCTATTATGACTGGATGTGAGAAGTCGCCGCCAATTAGTTTGATATTCTAAGTAAGAAATAGCAATTAAAAGAAATATGCCGGATTATATTGAAAAACAGGCGGTCAATGTGTTTTTTTATTGTTGTCTATACATCATAATAACATTTATACTGGTTATAGTATTTATGTATATACATATAGATAGGAAGGATGGCAGGCAACTCGGCTCCATGGCTGCGGCAGAGAATGAACGGATAGAAAGGAGAGTAAAAAGATGAAAATTGATAAGCGCCTGGCAGTAACTATCCTTGCATTTCTCATTTATATGTTAACTAATTTTCACAGACCCGCAGTTGCTGTTATGGGGGATCAGTTAATCAGAGATTTCGGATTAACATCGGTAAGCTTCGGTTTTATCGGATTGATTTTCATGTGGACCTATGCTCTCATGCAATTTCCTGTCGGCACTCTCAATGATACCTGGGGACCGCGCAAAGTTCTTCTGACCTGCCTTGTTATAACCTCTGCAGGAGCTCTTCTGTTTGGGGTTTCGCACTCTTATTTGGTTCTGGTAATCAGCCGCATTTTAGTGGCGGTGGGTATTTCAGGATTTTCCGCTTCCGGCGCCAAGCTGCTTGCCGAGTGGTTCGACAGGAAGCAGTTCGGCAAATTATGGGGTTCCTTCATGGGCTGGGGCGTGATGGGAAGCGTTCTGGCGACCCGACCGTTGGTTATGTTAATGAACTCTGTCGGCTGGAGGATATCCTTTGAGATTATCGGTTTGATATCGGTGGTAATACTGGTCCTGGCTTATTTCGTGGTGGACAGCCCTCAGGATGCGAAGGCGCCATCCCCTGGGGAGACCGGGAATTCTGTTCCTGCGTCGGCAAAACCAAAAACTTCGGGGTGGGATAATCTGAAAACAGCCGTAACCCGTCCGGAAACATGGCTGGTCGTCCTCTTTTTTATAGGTGTCAATAGTTCAGGGCAGGTGCTCTGCGCTCTGTGGGGGGGCGTCTTTTTACAGACTGTTTACGGCTTCAACGAAAATCTGATCGCCAATATCCTGATGGTTTCAGCAATATGCATGATCTTCGGCAGTTTGTTCAGCGGGTTTGTCAAGCCTAAAACCGGCATGATCTCCGGAAGTTTCGTTTTCACCGCGGTCTGGCTTGTTATAACATTCGGTATGCAGTCGCTCAGCCTGCCGGCTGTCTATATTATTTTCGCTCTGATCGGTTTTGTTCAGTTCTGGGCGGTCGTAGCCGGTTTTGTTTTCCTGCGCAACGTCACGCCTTCCGGAATTTACGGAACTGTTTACGGAGTCGCCAATGGCGCCGCATGGATTTTAGGCGCCGGTGCATTCCAGCAGATATGGGGATTTATACTGCAGAATGGCGCTGATAAGATCCAGGCGTTCCAGACGGCTATGGGAATACAATTGGTGGTTCTGGTCTTAAGCTGCATTGCAGCTGTGATTTTGGCTAAAAGAAGCAATAAAATAATGGCGGATGCATAGCCAAAAAAACGAAAGGGATGATATGATATGGCAGACAGATTAGTCGATCTCATTGCCGACCTCAAGGAAAACGAAGCGCTCCAGGCGACAAGGGAACTGCTGGAGACGGAAACCGACCCTTTGGTGATTCTGGACCAATGTAAACAAGCAACAGAAATCGTTGGCAAGAGGTTTGAAGCCGGTAAGTATTTTATTCCTGATTTGCTGATGAGCGGAGAGATTTTACAGCAGGTATCGGAAATTGTCAGAGCGAAGTTAACGAAAGAAGTAGAAACCAGCTACGTTGGGAAAATGGTGATCGGTACGGTGGAAGGGGACATTCACGATATTGGGAAAAATATTGTAACCTTCTTAATGGAAGCCAACGGTTTCCAGGTATTCGACATCGGGGTCGACGCGCGGCCTGAAAAGTTTGTTGAAGCAGTAAAAGAGCATCAGCCCGATATAGTGGGGATGAGCGCTCTGTTGACTCTCGCTTTCGACTCCATGAAAAAAACCGTCGATGCTCTCCAGGACGCCGGGCTGAGGGATCAGGTCAAGATTGTGATCGGCGGCTGCCCCATCGACGAGAACGTAGCTGCTTTTACCGGCGCCGACGCCTTTGCCAAAGACGCCCAGGAAGGCGTAGTCCTTGCCAAAAAATGGGTCAACGCCTGATTTAATTTAAATTGGAAAAGGAGGTTATACCATGTCCAAGAGTCCTGAAGAATTATATCAAGAAAGATTGAAGAGATATGAAGACGCGGTTGCCCTCAGGGTTCCGGATCGTGTTCCGGTGACGGTTCAGTGGGGATTTTTCCCCGCCCGTTATACGGGCATGACTTGCGAAGAGTACATGTATGATCATGAAAAGGCGATGCGCGCCTCGATCAAAGCACATGAAGACTTTGGACCTGACGTCACCGAAAGCCCCTTCAGTACACGTGTCATCGGCCATACACTTGATGCGCTTGGCTTTACGCAACTCCGCTGGGCGGGCAGGGCTTTGAGCGCTAACCTGCCTTATCAGTTTGTCGAGGGCGAATACATGCCGCCGGAAGAATACGATCATTTTATCGCCGACCCCACCGACTGGATAATCAGGAAATACTGGCCGCGCGTCTGCACAAATCTAAAAGGGTTAGCGAATATTGTGCCCCTCAAATATCTGATCAGCTACTTCTTTGGAATGCCTTTCGGCTTTGCGCCCTTTGGAACCGAAGAGGGACAGCAGGCGCTGGAGGCACTGAAAAAAGCGGGAGAAGCGTGCTTCAAGGCGGCGGCTTATGCTAAAAAATTTGGCCAGGAGATGGCAAAGAGGGGCTTCCCGGGAAGGGACGGAGGCTGCACTCAGGCGCCCTTCGATACTCTGGGAGATTTCTTCAGAGGCACCCACGGGATCATGCTGGACATGTACCGCCGCCCTGAAAAGCTGCTGAAAGCCCTCGATGTGCTTACCCCGTGGATGATTGAAATGGGGGTCGCGGACGGCAAAAAGACCGGCAACCCGCGGATTTTTATTCCTCTGCATAAGGGCTCGGACGCTTTTATGTCTGAAGAACAGTTTAAGACGTTTTACTGGCCCAGCTTAAGGAAATTAATGCTCGGCTTGATCGACCAGGGAATGAATCCGTCGCTCTTCGTGGAAGCGGATCACACCTCGCGCCTGGAAATCATGAGGGATGTGCCCGCGGGCAAAGTAATCTATCACATGGAAAAGACCGATATCTTTAAAGCGAAAGAGATCCTGGGGGATCGCGTCTGCCTGCGGGGCAACGTCCCCATATCGATGTTGTGCCTGGGCAACCCTGATGAAGTGAAGGCCTACTGCAAGAAACTGATCGACGTCGTAGGGAAAGACGGCGGCTTCATCATGGATTCTTCAGTGGGGGTTGAGGATGCAAAAATCGAAAACCTGAGGGCCATGATCGACTTCACTAAAGAGTACGGCGTCTATTAGTTAAAAGGATTGCCTCCCTCATGGCGCTTATAAAATCTGCCGCAATTTTGTCCTTTAGCTGCCGCAACGCCATATATTATCAGCCGTTATATGCATGAGGGAGGCAGTTTCATGAGAGGAGAGTTGCACTTGCTGATCATTGGAGAGAAGCTGAACAGTACGATTCCTCAGATACGCCAGGCTATCAAAGACAAGGATCGGATTTTTATTCAGAGGCTGGCCCGGGAGCAGGCGGAAGCGGGAGCAGACTTCTTAGATATCAATACCGCGATGGAAGATGAAGTGGAAGATATGCAGTGGGTCGTGGAAACGGTTCAAGAGGCGGTCAATACGCCTCTGTGCATCGACAGCACCAATCCGGCGGCCATTAAAAGGGGGTTAGAGTCCATACAAAAGGGACGGGCTATGATTAACTCCATCTCCTTGGAGAAAAACCGCTGCAAAGATATCCTCCCTCTTGCCCTGGAATATGACTGCCTCGTTATCGCTTTGACGACAGATGACCAGGGAATACCAAAAACCGTTGATGAGAGGCTCAGGATTACCGAAAAATTGTTCGACATCCTGGCGAAAAACAGCTTTGCTCCGAATAATCTCTATATCGACCCCCTGGTGCTGCCTGTTGCTGTAGACAGCCGCAACGCAGATATTTTTTTTCAAAGCCTGGTCAGGATAAAGAGTGAATTCCAGGCTAAAACCGTGTCCGGTCTGAGCAACGTTTCTCACTCCCTTCCACATAGGCATCTGCTCAACAGATACTTCTTAGCGATATGTACAGTCTGCAAAATGGATGCCGCCATTCTGGATCCGCTGGATAAGCAGATTATGACCGCCTTAATTACGGCAGACCTTTTAGCAGGGAACGACCGCCTGGCCCGCAAATACCTGCAGGCGCATCGCGCCGGGGATCTGGAGGACTGAAAATCTCTTAAAAA
>DHAA01000043.1:18225-38470 GCA_002397275.1 Thermacetogenium sp. UBA4966
TCTTGTCTGCTATCAATCTCGTCTGATATCGTCACTTTCCCGAGCAACCCGCTCAAAAATATCCAATGCTAACACAGCATTATTGGAAACAAAATCTACCCCCGTATATTCCTTAACCTGCTCGTCCACAGGGTAGCCTCCCAGGATTATTTTCACCTTGTTCCGCAGGCCGACTTCCGCCAGCAGATCGACCAGTTTTTTGACATAGCCGATACAGAAAGTAAGCAGCACGCAAATTCCGACAATGTTTGCCCCTGTTTCTTTGATCGCCTCGACGAATTTTTCCGGGGGCACATCGACCCCCAGGTCGTAGACGCGATATCCTGAGGAGCGCAGGAGATAGATGACTATATTCTTGCCCAGATCATGGATATCCCCTTCAATGGTTCCCATAATCACCTGAATACCGTTGGTTTCCGTGCCGTTTGTAAGGAAATGGTGTTCAATAAGCTCCATAACCTCTTTTAAAATGGCTTCAGACATGATCAGGTCGGAAAGGTAGTAGCTGCCCTCACTGTACCTCTTCCCTACGATCTCTACCCCTTGTCTACACTGCTCGACAATTTCAAAAGCAGTTTCGCCGGCCTTAATTTTATTCCTGACAAGAGCCAGCGCCTTTTCTTCTTCCAGATTAGCCATAGCGCTGATTAAGTCATCGTCCATAAATGATGCTCCTCTCAGCTGTTTTTAATATCTTCTACATTCCATCCCTCGTAACTGGTCAGCTTGTAGCGGTCTCCGCGATAAAGGGATTTCCCCCAGGCAATGATTTTACTGTCGTCATCAAAAATAGTTTGGATCATGAGAAAAACCGGCGTACCGGGGGAAACGCCCAGCACTTGGGCCTCTTCCTCAGTGGTTTTGGAAACCATCAGCACTTTCTTCGAGCTTGACGGGGTGGCATCGCTATGGGCGGCAGCCAATGTGGATAATGAAGGATCCTTCAATTCTGATTCTAAAATAGGGGTTCGTTTAGCGTATACCGTGTATTTTGTCTCGTAGGCAAGCGGCTCGCCGTCAGCTGTGATCACAATTCTGAAATAAAGGCACCTGGTGTTGACCTCTATGCCCAATCTCCTGCCCAGTTTTTCGTCCGCCTTGATTATCCTGGCCTCCAGCAGTTCTGAGTGAGGCTTCATGCCCTTCTGCCTAATTTCATCATAAAAGTTGTTGAGGTTAAAAACAACGCTGTCTAAGCGCGGGCTGGCTACAAATGTGCCCTTGCCCTTTTGGGTGTAGACCATGCCTGCGGAAACAAGTTCGGAAATAGCCCTGCGCACGGTCATACGGCTGATGCCGAAACGGGCGGCTATCTCCATCTCGGTAGGCAAAGCATCTCCAGGCTGCAGCTGCTTTCCTCTGATCTGCTTCTCAAAATGCTTAAATAATTGATAATATATTGGTAAGATCGAATTCTTGTCAACAATTTCTCCCTGCATGCTCCAACACCTAATTTTTAATATTGTTGTATATACAAATAGGGTAACAAATACTCGGATAATTTGCAATCGAAATTTTTATTCCTTAGTCATCTCTTGCAGCACCTTGCCCAGTTCGTCGATGGCCTTGCCGTATCCCGCCCAATCACCGGCCTTGAGGGCCTTATCTGCCTCTTCAAAGAGCTGCTTGGCCTTCTTGGCGAGGCCGCTCACACTTTCCGGGGCCGTCTCAGTATCATCCGGTTGGGTGTCCGTCTCCTCAGAGGCGTCCTGCTCCACACCGAACAGTTTATTCAGGGCGCTCCAAAGGTCCCTTTCCATAACCACCCTTCCGTCATAGAAAGCAACCACACGGATCAGTTCAGGCATCGCGCTCTCCTTTGCCTGCAGGAAAAGGGGCTCCACATAGAGAAGCTTGCCGGCCAGGGGTACGGTGATCATGTTGCCCCGGATCACCTGAGACCCATGCTGGTTCCAAAGGGTCAGCTGGCTGGAGATATCGCTGTCCTGATCGATACTGGCCTCTACCTGCATCGGGCCGTAGGCATGTATGTCTTTGGGAAAGACGTCGACCACCATCTCGCCATATTGCTCCCCATCACAGCGCGCCGCAAACCAGGCCACCGCATTTTCACGGTTCACCGGCGTATAGGGAAGGATCAGCACAAACTCTTCCTCTTCTCCTCCGGAAAGTTTCATCATGGTGTAGTAAGGCTCGAGCTCCTGGCTGTCGTCGGAGAATTTTTCGTGGGGGATCGCCCATTCGTCCTCTCGATTATAGAAAACCCGCGCATCCTGGACATGATACTCGGCAAAAACCGCGGCTTGAAACTTAAACAGGTCCACCGGGTAGCGCAGGTGTTCCCTCAGCGAGGCAGGCATCTCGGACAGAGGGCGATACAAGTCGGGATAGATCTTATTGTAGACGCCGATGACAGGGTCCTCCGGGTCGCTGACGTAAAAGGCATATTCGCCATTATAGGCATCCACGACCACCTTCACCGAATTACGGGTATAGTTGATCCCTTCCCGCAGATCGGAGTAAGGGTAAGAGTCGGCCACCGTATAGGCGTCCATAATCCAAAAAATGCGTCCATCCGCCACAACCGGATAGGGGTCGCTGTCAAACTGGAGATAGGGCGCCAGCCGTGCGGCATCCTGCACAGTGCGCTGGTAGAGGATACGGCTTGCGGACGTAATATCTGAACTCAACAACAGCCGCATATCCTTAAATTGCAGGGCATAGAGGAGACGGCGCAAAGGCGTCAGCCGCACCCCGCCATTGCCTTGATAATTGCAGTAAATATTCTTCTCCCCCGCCGGGTAATCGAACTCCCCGATTTTGGTGTTGACGACAACAATGTTGTCGGTCAGTTCGCCAAAATAAATTTCCGGACGGTCAACCTTGATCTCGGAAAACGCCGCTTGCGGCGGAATGTTATCCAGCAGATACAAAGGGCGGCCCTCGGCGGTCACTTCGTTCACCGGGCTGACCACCGCGCCGTAACCATGGGTATACTGAAGGCGGCGGTTCACCCAGGTGCGGGCACGTTCAGACAGCTTATCCTGATTCAATTCCCTGACGGAGATCATCACCTGACGGTAGTCGTCGCCAAAGCGGTAGCGATCTACGTTCACTCCCTGAAAGCTGTAATAGCGGCGCAGCTGCTGCATCTGGTTATACACCTGCTGGATGGGGCGGAAATCCCAGAGGCGAATATTGTCCAGTGTAGTCCGGTTTTTTTCAACGATCTCCTCCCCTGCTTCGCCGCTCGCCTCATCTGTGATCACGCTGACCGACTTGACCCCCTCCAAGCCATAAGCGTAGCGGGTGGCCGCAATGTTGTACTCGATATACTCCTTTTCGCTGCTGAACTCATTCGGCTCTACCTGAAATTTCTGAACAATAAAAGGGAAAAGACCGCTTAAAAGCAGCGAGGCGACAAGCAGCATTCCCACGCCGGTAGCGACGGGAAGCACCTTCCCGCGCAAAAGGCTGACGAAGGCCAGGAGAGCAGCCAATAAAGCGATCACAGCCAAAATCTTCAGGGCGGGGATACGGGCGTGAACATCGGTGAAGCCCGCTCCGAAAAACGCCCCATCCCCCCCGGTGAGCAGTCTGTAAATGGAAAGGTAGTAATCCCAAGCCTTTAAAACCAGCAGGCCGGCGATAAGTGAAGCTAAATGCAGCTTGGCAGGGGAAAAGGCGCGCCAGCCCCCTTTCAGAAATTCACCGGAAGCGAGCAGAAAATAGAGCAGCCCGCAGAGGATAAGCATCAAGGCGACCGCGGTAAAGAGGGACGACTGCAGTAATTCGTAAAAGGGAAGCTTAAAGATATAAAAACCGGCGTCTTTGCCCAGGATAGGATCCGTCCGGCCAAAGGGCACGGCATAGAAAAATTTTTGAAATACCTCCCACTGAGAACTGATCGCCGCGGCAAAGAGCAAAGCCAGCAGCGCGCCGGCGCAGCTGAGAAGGTACTTTCCGGCTTTAGACAAAAAAAGGCGTCTTAGAGGGTTGATAAGAACCTCATAAATCCGGGCGCCGATATTGTCGGTAATCTGATAGGGGGGGAGGGAACGGCGGAAATACATAAAATTTGCCTGAAAGAAGGCGAAGAAAACGATAAATACAACGACCCCCACCGTAAAGCGCGTCAAGAACAACGTCCAGAACGCCGTATCGTATCCGAGGGAAGAGAACCACATGAAATTTGACCAAATATCTAAAGCCTTTCCCAGGAGTAGCAAAGCGAGCACTAAAACAAGCAATTGTATAAACCGTTTCCTCCGCATAATAGCCTCCTTACTACCTTACGCCGTCGTTCTCACTTAGCGTTATGGATTTCTCTATTATTCATCGCCGGATGGTTGCCGCAGATTAAGCGAATTTCATCATAAGGGGGCAGGCGATCGATAGCCCTATCGATAGCCCTATTATAGCATCATATTGAGGCGGATGGCATCTTTAATTTGGTTTCTGCCTTAGCAACAAGAAGCGCCTCCCATGAAAGGGAAACGCTTTTTATTTTTGACGAGCTGTTAAAAGATTAAAGGCTGATGTAAAAACTGTATGTTTCAGTTGGCTTTTTTGGCGGCATAGTTATTCTCCTGTCTTTTGATCTTAATATATCCGCCCAAAACTAATAATAAACCTAGAATTATGGGGATTGCTGCAGATAGGGCGCCGCCAAGATGATTCATCAAGGCAATGCCTTTATCGTTGATAATCATTTTTAAAGCCGTATGGACAAGAACGCCGGCGCCGATATAAATGATAATTGGATATTTCTTCATAACTTTTGCCAACCAGGTGCTGCCGATGATCAGGATAGGGATGCTGACCAACAGCCCAAAGATGATCAGCGGAACATGGCCTTCAGCCGCTCCGGCCACGCCCATCACATTGTCAAAAGCCATGGAGAGATCAGCGATTATTATTGTACCAACAGCGCTCAGAAATTTTGTAGAGGCGCCGACTTCTGAATTTTCTCCGCCGTCATCCTCCTTGATCAGCTTCCATGTGATAAAAATCAAAATGATACCGCCAATGAAGCTGATATAATTAATACTAAGCAATAATGCAGCCAGGATTGTAAATATTATTCTCAAAACAAGGGCCCCGCCTGTCCCGATAATCGCCGCCCATTTCCTCTGGGAATCAGGCAGGTTTCTAATGGCTAACCCAATTACAGCAGCATTGTCACCAGACAGGGCAAGGTCAATAATCACAATCGAAAGCACTTTGGAGATTATGTCCATTGGTTCTGATCTTACTCCTTTCCTTTTTATAATTTCTTTTATAACCAGTACTGCGTCACATACTCATCAAGTTTATATCTATACATGTCTGTTGTGTACCCTAGGTAGTTCTATGATAGTACTATTAGTATTATTATAAACTATTTCGATAATAAACACATAATCTTTTTGTGAAATACATAAAAGAAAATAAAAAAGCCCCCCTGCAGAAGAGGAGAGCATGATACAATAAAAATGGCACTAGAGTGGCACAAGATATCAGACATAAACGGCTATTTAAAAACCACACAAGACCTACTATTTTTGAGGAGGTGTTTGAGGAATTTTAAGGAAAAAATCATTACTAAATTTTTGAAGATATTTTTGATAAAATACGATAATATCAACGATTTCTTTAAATTGGCGGGAGCGTGTGGGAATCGAACCCACCGAAGACATGTCAGCCATGCCTCCCACTGGATTTGAAGTCCAGGCGCACCACCAGGCACAAGCCGCCCCCACTAAGGACATTATTCTACCACATTCGACATCCGGCGTCCAGCAGCGCAACAGCGCAAAAATGCGCCCCCGCATAACCACTAACCACTAAACTACCAACGACCAACCACTAACCACCAACCACCCCTAGGCGTGCCCTTTCCAGGAAGCGGAGCGCACAACGATCCCCTCGGCCTCCAGGGTTTTCACAATAGCATCGACATCATTGGCGCGCAGCTGCATCACAAGATCCGCTTTGGCCGCTTTCTCGTGAAAAACCGCCAGGTGTGAGATGTCTCCGCCGTTCTTCCAGACGATTTCCGAAACTTTAACCAGCATCCCCGGCTTGTCATCCAGTTCCAGCTCCAACCTGGTTCCCTGTTCTCTCAGTCCCATCATCTCTATAAAAGATTCGAAGATATCGCTTTCTGTGATAATTCCCACCAGTTTGTTCTCTTCCAGGACCGGTATCGCCCCAATCCCGTGATCACGCATGATCAGAGCGGCCTTCTCCAGGTAGTCGTCTGGTGAAATGGAGATCACCTGCTGCTTTTTGACGACGGTTCCGATCTTGGTGCGGGACAACAGGTAATTTAATTCAAAAACACTCAAAGATGTAGCAGGGGAGGGGGAAACCTCGCTTAAATCCCTATCCGTAACGATCCCCACCAGCTTCCCCCGATCAATGACCGGCAGACGCCGGAAGGCGCCTTCCCTCATCATGGCCAACGCCTCGGCAATAGTAGTCTGCGGGCTAATGGTTACCGGATTGGGAGTCATCTTATCACGCACACGCATTAAAACCGCCCCCTTAAAAATTAACTTTAACTTGTATGCTGTTCAGTCCCGGCTGCAGAAGAAGGAGATGATCTAGCCGCCGAGGTATGCCTTTTTGACCTCTTCCTGCCTGGCCAGCTCTTTTGCCGGACCATCCAGGACGATCCTCCCTGTCTCCAGAACGTAAGCCCTGTCGGCAATCTGCAGGGCCATGCGGGCGTTCTGCTCCACCAGGAGTATGGTCGTCCCCTCCCGGTTAATTTCCTCAATGATGGAGAAAATTTCTTTGACCAAAAGGGGCGCCAATCCCATCGAGGGCTCGTCGAGCAGCATCAGTTTCGGCCGCGTCATCAGGGCTCGCCCGATGGCCAGCATCTGCTGCTCGCCGCCGCTCAGTGTTCCGGCAACCTGGCCGATACGCTCCCTCAGCCGGGGAAAGCGATCCAAGACATCCTCTAGATCCTGCTTGATCCCCTTGGTGTCTCTTCTGATATAGGCCCCCATCTCCAGGTTCTCCAAAACGGAGAGATTGGCAAAAACACGGCGGCCCTCAGGCACCTGGGCAATTCCTTTTTTTACGATATCGTGAGCCGGTACTTTTGTAATATCCTCTTCATGAAAGCAAATCCTTCCCGAGGAGGCTGTGACAACCCCAGAGATCGCCCTCAGCGTAGTGCTTTTCCCGGCGCCGTTAGCCCCGATCAGGCTGACGATCTCCCCTTCGCCTACCGTGAGGTTGATTCCTTTCAAAGCCCAAATGGCGCCATAATGGACATGGAGGTCATCCAATTGCAGCAGCGGCGCTACTCCTCCCATACCGCCACCTCCTCGTCCCCTAGGTAGGCTTCGATGACGCGGGGATTCTGCTGGATCTCTTTGGGCGACCCCTCGGCAATGAGAGAACCGTAGTCCAGGACAAGCACCCTCTCGCAAAGCCCCATCACCAACGACATGTCATGCTCGATCAAAATGATGGTCAGTTTGAATTCATCCCGTATCCGTCTGACCAGGGAAAGCAGTTCATGCGTTTCCTGGGGGTTCATCCCCGCGGCGGGCTCGTCAAGGAGCAAGAGCCGGGGGTTGGTGGCCAAAGCCCTGGTAATCTCCAGGCGGCGCTGTTCTCCATAAGGCAAATTTCTAGCCTTCTCCCCTGCATATTTCCTTAAATCGAAGATCTCCAAAAAGTTCAGAGCAGCCTTTTCGATCTGCTCTTCCCGGCGGGAGAAAGGCGGTATGCGCAGGAAAGCGGGCAGCAACCCATAGTTGACCACCGACTGATAGGCAATTTTTACATTATCCAGCACAGACAGGTTGCCAAAGAGGCGAATGTTTTGAAAGGTGCGGGCCATCCCCATTTTGGTTATCTGATGGGGGTGCTTGCCCTTCAGGTTTTTGCCGTCAAAGATGATCTCTCCGCCGCTGGGCTGATAGAAGCCCGATAACAGGTTGAAAACGGTGGTTTTCCCCGCGCCGTTGGGCCCGATCAAACCCACCAGCGCTCCCTGCTCTAAATGAAGATCAAAGTTGTTGAGAGCGACAAGCCCGCCAAAGTTTTTAGTCAGCTTGTTTATGTCCAGCAAGGCCACTGAAGACACCCCCCCACCGTTTAAAGGTCTGCAGGGTAACTTCCTTCTCGCCAAACAAGCCCTGCGGGCGGAAGACAGCCGCGGCGATCAGCAGCACCGCGTAAAGCACCATCCGCAGTTCCGGGATCGCCTGCAAAAAAGCAGAGGCAATGGTGAGCAGCACAGCCCCGACAACGGAACCGGTCAGACTCCCCAGACCGCCGACCATGACCATCACCAGCACATCGAAGGTCAGCATGAAGCTGAACTCTTTAGGCTGGATGATCGAGTAGTAGTGGGCGTACAGTACTCCGGCAAGCCCTGCCAGAGCCGCGCCGATCACAAAGGCCAGCACCTTATAATAGGTGATATTAACCCCCATCATCTGAGCGGCCACGTCATTTTCCCTCACCGCCAGGCAGGCGCGTCCGTGTGATGAACAAATAAAGTTTCTGATCAGCAGCAGTGAAAGCACCACGCTGATAAAAATCACCGGCCAGCTTACCACTTCGGGAATCCCCATCAGCCCGGAAGCCCCTCCCACATAATCTATATTCATCAGCACTACCCGTACAATCTCTCCAAAGCCCAGGGTGGCGATCGCCAGGTAATCCCCCCGCAGCCTCAACGTCGGCAGCCCCACAATCACTCCGGCTATAGCCGCGGCCAGCATTCCGGCGGCCACGGCCAGAGGAAAAGGCAGCCCCAGGTTAGCGGTGACAATGCCTCCGGTAAAGGCGCCTACAGCCATAAAACCGGCATGGCCAAGGGAAAACTCTCCTGTAAAGCCGTTGATCAGGTTGAGGCTGGCGGCCAGAATAATGTTGATCCCCATCAGATAAAGGTTGGTTACCCAGTATCCGGATATTAATCCTCCGCTGATCCCCAGTTGAACAATAGTGAAGAACAAAGCCAGCGCCAGACAAATTGTTATGGAAGTAGAATATTTTTTCAAGATCATCTTTCACCTACACTTTCTCTTGAACGCCTTTACCAAGTAGCCCGGTAGGTTTAATCAACAGAATAAGGATCAGGATGATAAAGGCGACCGCATCCCTGTACATGGAACCGCCGAAACCGGCGACCAGTGATTCGGTCATTCCCAGCAGAATACCGCCCAGCATAGCGCCGGGGATACTGCCGATCCCTCCGAGGACCGCGGCGATAAACGCCTTCAATCCAGGCATAAGCCCCATTAAGGGCTGAACTGAGTTAAAATAAATACCATAGAGTATGCCGGCCGCGGCGGCCATCGCGGAACCGATAAAAAAGGTAATGGCAACGGTATTATTCACATTGACACCCATCAATTGCGCCGCCTGCCCGTCATAGGACACCGCGCGCATCGCTTTTCCGGTCCGGGTTCTAAAGATAATATACTGCAAAATGACCACCAGCACCAGCGTGGTTCCCAAAACCAGCAGGTCTTTATTGGTAATCAAAACCCCTCCCAAAGAGTATGTCCGCCCGACAAGTATCCCGGGAGGATAAGTCCGGATATCGGCCCCCAGAAAATACATCATGATATACTCCAGAAAAAGCGAAACACCTATGGCGCTGGTCAGAGCGGCAAGCCTGCTCACAGGCCGCACCTTTCGGTAAGCCACCCGCTCGATCACCACCCCCAGAATAGCGCAAGCGATCATCGCCATCAATAAGCTGGGGATAAAACCAAAACCCATGAGAGCCGCGCCGAGGGCCACATAGGCGCCCACCATAATCACATCGCCGTGAGCGAAGTTGATCAATTGGATAATACCGTAGATCATCGTATAGCCCACAGCGATTAACGCATAAATACTACCCTGGGATAAACCGTTGAGTAACTGCTGCAGCAGGTCCTGCATCTGCTCACCTCCGTTTTTGCATCTTATTTATACAGGAAAAAAAGGAAGGAACCGTCCTTCCCTTTTAACCTGCAAACCGCCCGCCTTAATGCTCGGGCAGCATTTTCTTGATCAGTTTCTGTTTGCCGTTGGCCATCTCGATGATGGAAACCTCTTTGATCGGGTTGTGTTTCTCGTCATAAGACAGCTTCCCGGTAACCCCTTCAAAACCCTTTATATCGGCTATGGCCTGCTGAATCTTTTCAGGGTCGGGGCTCCCGGCTTGTTTAATAGCCTCGGCCATCAAATATCCGGCGTCATAGCCCAGAGCGGCAAAGGCATCGGGAGTGGAGTCATACTTCTCCTGGTAAGCCTTGACAAAATTCTGAATGCGTTCCGCAGGGTCTTCGACAGAATAATGGTTGGTAAAATAACATTTGTTAAGGCTATCCGCGGTAGCCAGGTCCACTAATTTCGGGGAGTCCCAGCCGTCGGCGCCCATGATAGGCAGATTGACACCCAGTTCCCGGGCCTGCTTGATAATCAGCCCTACCTGGTTGTAGTAAGCAGGGATATAGATAAAATCAGGCTTCTTGGAAGAAATGCTGGTCAGCTGCGGCTTGAACGCGGTATCTGTATCAACAAAACCCTCTTCAGCAACTATCTTGCCGCCCTTAGCGGTGAAGTACTCCTTGAAGGTTTTTCCCAGGCCCACGCTGTAGTCATTGCCTTTGTCCACTAGAATCGAACCGGTTTTCAGCTTCAGCTCATCGAAAATATAGTTGGCCATAACCTGAGACTGGTCCGGGTCAATGATGCAGACACGGAAAACATAATCCCGCACCTTTTTGGTTTTCTCATCATAGGTAACTTCAGGAGCAGTTGCCGCGGTAGCCAGCAGCGGGATCTTGGCCTTGGTCAGCACCGGCTCCTCCGCCTGCACGTTGCCGGTGGTAGCAGGCCCGATGACAGCTACGACACCTTCAGAGACAAGCTTTTCGGCGACATTGCGCGCTTCTCTGTTCTGGGATTTGTTATCCTGAACAACGCCTTCTATCTGTTTGCCTAAAACGCCGTCATTTTTGTTGATCTCCTCAAAGGCCAGCATAATGCCGTTCTTACAGCTTGTACCATAGGTGGCGACGTTTCCGGACAACTCATAGTTAACCCCAATTTTTATCGCATCGCTCTCCTCATTACCACCACATCCTGCCGCGAAGACGCCTAAAACAAGGATCAAAGCGGTCAGGAGGGCGACGGACTTATTCCATTTGCTCATCGCCTTCATACTGAACATCCCCTCCAATTTCCCTTTCTCATAAATTAAGATACACCCTTTCCCGCTGCTTGACAAAGCAAATATTTGCCTTCTTTAACCGGCCGGCTTCTTGCCTCAGGCCGGAAAAGCCCCCCCTTTTTTGCTGCAATCCCCCCTTTTATTAAAACTACCTCCTCAGGCGCCCGGGAGGTCTCGGCGAAAACGGTATTCAAAATTTATTCGTCAAATAATCAAAAAACCCTTTTTAAAAACTATTTATTTTATTCTAACAGCACCCTTTTATCACCGCTGCGGCGTGTTTTTTTCATCTTATCGAAATACTCCAGCAAAGGGAGGCAGAAGCGTCTGGAGGACCCCAGTATATCCCTGGCCTCTCCTATCGTCACTTCCCCTTTCTCTTTCAGGTGTTTCTCTAAGAGTTCCCAGGCTTTGGCCACCGCCTCCTGCAGGAAGTAAAGATCTTCTCCCACCCTGACCAACAACCCCTGCTGCAGGCAGTACTGCAGCAGATCAATGTTATTGCCCAGCATATCCAGGATCTCTCCTGCCGCGGGGGGTGAAAAAGGAGTTTCCGCCATATTTCGACACATTTTTTCAATCTGTTCCTGCTGCTCCCCGGAGGGAGCGGCTCTGTATCCCGCAAGCGTGACATTCTGGCCGTTGACAATGATTTCACCCTGTTCAACCCATCTGTCCAGCAGGGCCTGAAAAAGCTTCGCAGGCAACAACTTCCATAGGCGGGTGCGCAGTTCCTCCTTAGGGTAACCGGCGCGCAGCGGAAACTGCTCCTGGTATTTGGCCAGGGCTTCCTTGACCTCTTTTGTCCATTTTACCTGTAAGGAGGCGGGAACAACGAAGATGTCTTTGGCGGAAGAGAGGATCACCTTGATCTCTCCGGCTTCCTCCAATTCTTTGAGGATCAGGCGCATATCGCCCTCACTGAAGCCTGCCTTGCCGGCCAGCTCGCTCATAGCCACAGGCATTTTGGCCGAACGCAGTTCTTCGGCGACCTTCATGGCGGGGGTGCCGGTGAGTTTGCGTTCCAGCCCGGTGAGCAGCTCCTCCTGGAAACGCTTGTGACGCCTTCCCCCGACCTCGATAACCTCTCCCCCGCCGATAGTGGTGACCGGCGAGTAGTATCTGATCACAAAACGGTCGTGTACCGCGGCTACGACAGGTTCCTCCATTTCCAGCTGTACAGGCGCCGTATCGCCGGGATGCAGCTCCTCCCGGTCCAGAAGCCGCACCCTGCCCAGAGCCTCTTTCGTTCCCAGGTGAAAGCGGACGCGCTGCCAGTTTTTGAGAAGGCGAGGCGCCCTCTTCAGCAGGTGTAAAGAGACTGTCAGCCGGTGTGCCACCGGAAACGCCCCGGGAGTAACAAGCACGTCCCCCCTCGTCAGCTTATCCAGATCTATCCCGGTCAGATTCACCGCCGTCCGCTGCCCGGCCAGGGCTTCGTCTACCTTATTGCCGTGTACCTGCAGTGAGCGCACCCGGCCTTTCAGTCCCGAAGGCTGGATCTGCAGCGTGTCTCCGGTATGGATCTGGCCGCTGAACAAAGTGCCGGTAGCCACTGTGCCAAACCCGGTGATGGTGAAGACTCTGTCCACCGGCAGACGCGCCTCGCCCCCCCACGGCTTCGGCGCTACATCCTGCACCATTTTTTCTAAAACTGAGCGCACTCGCTCCAAGCCCTCGCCGGTCACAACAGAGGCAGGGATAATAGGCGCCTCGGCAAACCTGGTGGGGGCAAGGAGTTCCCGCACATCATCCTCCACCATCATCAGCCACTCCTCGTCATCTACCAGGTCGGCTTTGGTGAGTACAACGACTGCCTTCTGGATATGCAGCAGTTCAAGGATATCCAGGTGTTCCCTCGTCTGCGGCATCACGCCTTCATCTGCGGCGACAACAAAGATAACGAGGTCAATTCCTCCCGCTCCGGCCAGCATGTTTTTGACAAAGCGCTCATGCCCGGGAACATCCACGATCCCCGCGGTAATGCCTCCGGGGAAGCGCAGAGGCGCAAATCCCAGTTCAATGGAGATTCCCCGCTCCTTCTCCTCCTTTAAGCGATCGGTATCGACGCCGGTTAAGGCTTTGACCAGCTCCGTTTTGCCGTGATCCACATGACCGGCAGTTCCGATTATGATAAACGAATCCATTCAAAATCACCCTCTTCTCCTAGATCACCGGGACGGCAGACTGTGCAAGTCGCTTCACTGGAATCCAGCCGTTCTATTTTCCCAACCACCAACCACTAACCACCAACCACCATCTGCACCGCCTTGACCAGTCTCTCCTCATCCCCGGGCAACAGTGTGCGGGGGTCAATGAGAACCCCATCCTCCTGCAGACGTACGATCACAGGAGGATCTCCCTGGCGAAGCCCCTCCGCAAGGGCTGCCGGGGTAACCTTTTTGGGGTAGACGACAACCAGGGCGGTCGGCAGATCCGCCAGGGGCAGCGCGCCCCCTCCCGCCCGGGAAATCCCCGGTTTAATCAGCATATCGCAGCTGTCCTGCAGCCTCTCTGCCAGCATCTCCTTCAATGCAGAGGCCTTTTTCTCAAGCTCCTCCACAGATACGGAGAGCATGCGCAGCACAGGGATCGTGCTCTGCGCCTCTTCCGCCAGGTATGACCGCAGGGTAGCCTCCAGGGCCGCCAGGGACATCTTATCCGCTCTCAGCACCCGCAGCAGGGGATCGGCTTTCAATACTCGCACCAACTCAGCCCGGCCCAGGATGATTCCGCACTGAGGCCCTCCCAGCAGCTTATCCCCGCTGATAGTTACCAGATCAACTCCGGCCTCCAGCGTCTCCTGAACCGTCGGTTCGTGTTCTAGGCCATACTGCCGCAGGTCGACAAAAACACCGCTGCCCAGGTCCTCCATGACGGGAATCCGGTGTTTCCGACCGAGCGCCACCAGTTCCTGCCGCCTGACCTCTCTGGTGAAACCAAGCACCCGAAAGTTGCTGGGATGCACCTTGAGAATTAACGCCGTTTCAGGTCCGACAGCGCTCTCATAGTCCCGGGGATAGGTGCGGTTGGTAGTTCCCACCTCCCTCAGCACAGCTCCGCTTTGGGACATAATCTCCGGAATACGGAAAGAGCCGCCGATCTCTACCAGTTCACCGCGGGCGACAACAACCTCTTTCCCCCGGGCCAGTCCATGAAGAGCAAGGAGAACTGCGCCGGCGTTGTTGTTGACAACAAGCGCCGCTTCCGCTCCGGTCAGCCGCCGCAGAAGACCCTCCACATGGCTGCAGCGCTCTCCCCGCTCTCCGGTTTCCATGTCCATCTCCAGGCTGCAATACCCCCTCGCCATGTCGGTCACAGCAGCCACCGCGGCGCCGCTCAAGGGCGCCCGCCCCAGGTTGGTGTGCAGGACCACGCCGGTGGCGTTGATTACAGGACGCAAACTCGTTTTCATCCTCTTTTTTGCCAGAGCCGCCGTTTCCGCAGCCAGGGAGGCGAGATCCGGCGGTGATGATTCTTCATGGAGAATGGCTGCCCGCCAGCGCGACAAAACATCGCGGGCGGCCGCGGTGAGCAGATGCGGAGGGCATTCCGCCTTCTCGCAACTGCTCACCAATTCATGAACCGCGGGCAGCTGCCGCAGCAATTGTTCTTTTTCCACAGGGATTACCTCCAGTCACTTATACTATACCCAAGTTTAAAACTCCCCGCTACGGGTTATAAATACTTAGAGAAAGTATACCCTTTTTTGGTTGCCGGCAAGAGTATAATACCCCTCATTTCGCCATATCATTTAAAAGAACTGGCGACTATCGGGAGGAGAAAGAATGTTATTCAGTGAAAAGATTATCCAAACGGCGCCTACGCCCCCCAGCGGGCAGGAACTTCGCGTTTTCGTACATGATGCAAACGCGGCGCGGAAACTGGCGGATCTGCTGTCCGCGCTGCTGCGCTCATTAAACCCTTCAGGGAACCGCCGGCCGGTGTTCCTGGGCATAGGCACCGATCGCTCCACCGGAGACAGCTTGGGGCCCCTTGTGGGCGCCCGCCTCAACGAACTGGCGCCGGGGCTGCTCCCTGTTTACGGTACCCTTGAACAGCCGGTACATGCGGTTAACCTGAGGGAAAAGATCCAAGAGATCGAAAAAAATTACCCTCACCCACTTATTATTGCCGTAGACGCCTGTCTGGGTCAACTTCAAAATGTGGGATCAATCAATATGGGACCGGGCGCCCTGCAGCCGGGCGCCGGTGTGCACAAAATGCTGCCCCCTGTGGGGGATATCTTTTTTTCCGGAGTGGTCAACATCGGGGGTTACATGGAATATCTAGTTTTGCAGAACACGCGGCTCAGCCAGGTTATAAAAATGGCAGACTGCATCACCCGGGCCATTATCTCCGGATACTTGCCGCTTAAAGAAGAATAAAAAGCGTCAGGCATTAAACCGGTAACCGGTGCCCCACAGGGTTTCAATCAGTTCCGGATTCGACGGATCCCTCTCGATCTTTTTCCTGATCTTCTGGATGTGCACGGCAACCGTCGCTATATCTCCATAGTAATCACTACCCCAGATAGTATCAAAAATATGCTGTTTGCTGAAAACAATATTTGGGTTGGAGGCGAGAAAAAACAACAATTCATACTCTTTGGCGGTCAGCGCCACCTCGCTGCCTCTAACCAGCACCTTATGGGACGCTGTGTCGATCTCCAGCCCGCGGCGGCTGACGATCTCCCTGGAAACCTGCTTGCCCTTCAGTCTTTCATAACGGCCGATATGGGATTTGACCCTGGCAACCAGTTCGGAGGGGCTGAAGGGCTTGGTCAGATAATCATCCGCTCCGCAGTCAAGCCCTCTGATTTTGTCGATATCTTCGCTTCTGGCCGAGACTACTATCACCGGAATTTCCGCCCGCTTGCGGATCGCCTTGATGATTTGATAGCCATCCCTGCCGGGCAGCATTAAATCCACGATCACCACATCGTATGCTCCGCTCAGCGCCTTGCGCAGTCCATCCTCCCCGTCTTCCTCAATATCGGTCCCAAAGCCGTTCAACTTTAAATAATCCCGTTCCAATTCGGCGATGTTGTTATCATCTTCAATGATCAGAACCTTCTTCATCTGGTTCATCCCCTTCACCACTGAAAAATGGAAGCCTGACGGAGAAACAAGAACCCTGGTTCAGCAGGCTGGAAACGGTAATCTCCCCCCCATGGGCAGCCACCAACTCCCTGGCTATGGAGAGCCCCAGCCCCGTGCTCCTCAAGTCCTTTTTCCGTTCGCTGTCAATTCGATAGAACCTGTCGAAAATATGGGGCAGTTGAGCGGAGGAAATGCCCGGCCCGTTGTCCCGGATAGCGGCGACAACAGAGCGATCCCGCGCATACACCTCCACCACTATCTCCAGGTCCTTTCCCAATCCGTATTTAACGGCATTTTCAATAATATTCTTAAAAACCTGATTGATTCTTTTGCGATCCACCCTCACCAAATAATCACGCAGCAGCCGGTTGCTATATTTAAATCCCCACTTTTTTTCTTCAAAATCAAACTTGAACTCTTCCATTAAATCATCCATAAAATCCCCGAAATTGATTGTCTCAAATTGAAAATCGAGCTTCTGCATATCCAGTTTAGAAAAAAGAAACAAATCATCGACCAGCTTATTAATATATGCGGAATTGCGATAGATAATCTGCAGATAGCGATCTATATTGCCTGAAGCGGCCACCGTGCCATCCAGAATCGCCTCAATATACCCCTGAATCGAAGTGATCGGGGTCTTTAGATCATGAGAGATATTGGCGATCAGCATCTTCCTGTTTTCCTCGTACTCGGCCTTCACTTTTTCACTTTCCTGGAGCTGCTGAGTCATTTTATTAAAGGAGTCGACCAAGAGCCCGATTTCATTGGTAACTACGCGCTCCACTCTTACATCATAATTCCCCCTGGCAATCTCCTCCACACCCTCTTTAAGCTTGCTGATCGGTTTAAGAATCCTTTTTTCCAAGCGCATCAAGTAGAAGAACTGCACAAGGCCCCCCATACTGATTAAGATCGCAAAAACGACGCTGAGCGCTTTAAATCCGGCAAATCTGTACACGAAATACCAAATAGCAAGGTTGAGGATCAGGATCCCCGGACGAAAGTATCTGATCTGCTGATGGTATTTGTTCAATTCCATGTGCCGTTCGCCAAGCCCTGTTTGGTGCCGGTCGTACGCCTGATGAAGATGATGCCGCTCCTCCTGCCGCCAATGACGCTGACGACGACTGTTATGAAACCGCCTGAACCGCTCATATATTTCCTTACAGCGCCGCTGCCAAGCATCAAAATTTCTCATGACCATCACCCTGATTTTATCATTGCCTTTTGCCTTCTTTATCATATCACGAAAAGCCGCGACACCATTAATCCTGCGCCAAATCAGGCTTATCTTATTACGGATTATTTTCAGCAGTAAAACTATAACTCGAAAACTCACTGCTCATCGGGGGGACTATCGGCTATTATAACTGAGTATTTTAAAACAAAAATAATGCAACTATAAAAAATCTATAAACAGGCTTGAAAAACCAGCCGCCGCCCTCCCCGTTGTCATCGCCGCCTTTTTTTATATTTCTTTTATAAACAGGATCAGGTTTTTTTAATCCTTGCAGTTAAAATAGCGCTGAGCAAACATCAAGGAGGGTTCGCTATGGGCCATATCATCGAGGTAAGCAACTTCACCAAAAAATATGGGGACTTCGCGGCGGTAAACGACATCTCTTTCACTGTGGAGGAGGGAACGATCTTCGGTTTTCTCGGTCCCAACGGGGCGGGGAAAAGCACCACCATCAATACGCTCTGCACCATACTGGATAAAACGGAGGGAAGGCTGACCATCAACGGCTACGATGTCGCCAGGGAGAAGGCTAAGGTCAGGGATGAAATCGGCATTGTCTTTCAGGAATCAACACTGGACGGCAAGTTGACCGTAGAGGAAAATATCAAGCTGCACTGCGACTTCTATCTGGTGCCGAAGAACGAGGTAAGGGACAGAATCAATTTCGTTCTGGAGCTGGTTGACCTGCAAAAGTGGCAAAGGGCTCCGGTGGAAAGCCTTTCCGGGGGTATGAAGAGACGGGTGGAGATCGCCAGAGGTTTGGCGCACTCTCCGAGAGTGCTCTTTCTTGACGAGCCGACCGCAGGACTTGATCCGCAAACCAGAGCCACTATCTGGAATTATATTAAAAAGCTGCAAGAGCAGAGCGGCCTTACCGTATTCCTTACCACTCATAATATGGAGGAAGCCGAGATCTGCCAGAAGGTAGCGATCATTGACCATGGGCGACTGGTGGCGTTCGACGCCCCTTTCAATCTCAAGCAAGAGTATACTTCCTCTGCCATGCGCATCCGCACCACACGTCGAGCCGCCCTGAGAGATTATCTGGGGCGTCATGACATATCGTCTCATAACGAGGACGGCATGTTCATCGTCGATTCCATTCCGCTGGATGCCATGCTGGAGATCATAGCTTCATTCCGGGAGTCAATTACCGATCTGGAAATTAATAAGGGAACACTCAACGAGGTATTCCTCGCCGTCACAGGCAGGGAGGTGAGAGACTGATGCGCTCCATAACAGCGATCATCATCAGGAACCTGAAAAATTTTTACCGTGACAAACTGCGGTTCTTCTCCAACATCTTGATGGGTGTATTATTTCTGTTCATCTTTTCATTCGTGATGAAATCAGCGGCCATCGGCATGGCCAACCCGATCAATTACCTGATCTCCGGTATCATCATTATGTCCGTCTTTCAAACAGCGCTCAACAATTGCATGAACATCATCGAGGATATCGCCAGCGGCTTTATGCGGGAGATCCTCGTCGCCCCCATTTCCAGGTGGCAGATTTCCATCGGCCAAATCCTCTCCGCCTCCGCCATCGCGCTGCTGCAGGGGATCATCATGGTCATTATTGGGCTGTTCATGGGGCTCCAGATCGACGCTCTCCATTTTATTGAGATGATCGGCGTAATGATTCTGGTAGGCATCGCCTTCAGCTCAATCGGCCTCTATCTGGCCACGGTCGCCAAGAACTCAACCACCTTTCAGGTGCTCGTGTTTATCTTCGTCATGCCGCTGACATTCCTGTCGGGAGCTTACATTCCCACCACCGCTATGCCTCACTTTCTGCTGCCCCTGGTCTATATCAATCCCCTGACCTACACAACCTCTCTGTTCAGATATATTTCCCTGAAGATGGAGGGATTGTCTGCGGCGCAGCTGATTGAGGCGGGGGTTGCCTTCGATATCCAGGGCGTCGTCATCATGCCCTCTTTTGGATTGGCCATGATTGCGGTGGTTGGAGTTCTGTTCCTGGCACTCTGTGTCAGCCGCTTCAACAAAGCCGACTTCTCCGCGGTCAGGGTTTTCGAGCATCATCACTGACAGGAGCCCGCAAAAACAATTCCCGTTGTTCCCACCAGGAGCAACGGGAATTTTACCGTCTAAACATCAAATTTTACCGCAATAGATCGACGGTCTGCTCCAATAGGATAAACAAGTGTATATTGAAGAGCCTGTGAGGATGCTGTTGTGAAACGGCATCCTTTTTCATGCATAAGCGTCGTGAAAGCCGGCCTAAAATAATCGCTTGACAGCAGGTATCTATTCGACCAATTGCAAATGTCTACGGGCCAATAATTAAGGATAATATAAGGTATAATTTATATTATCCTGATAGTTGGAGGCGCGCTATGGAGTACATCCGCAGGAGCCTGGAACGCAAATTTACCCGTATGAGTTCTTTTTTCAAGGCGGTGCTTGTAACGGGCGCCAGGCAGGTCGGCAAAACGACCATGCTCAGGCATTTGGCTCAGGGAGAAAACAGAACTTACGTCACGCTGGATAATCTGATGGCCAGAAACCTTGCGAAGTCAGATCCCGTTCTGTTTTTCCAGACCTATAAGCCGCCGATCATGATTGCCGAAGTGCAGTATGCGCCGGAGCTGTTCAGACAGATTAAGATCATCTGCGACGAAAGCGAGAGCACGGGGCTTTTCTGGCTGACCGGCGGGTGCAGATATAAATCTTTGGTATTTACAATAATGGACCATTCATGATATACTGATCAGTAAAGGGGGGTCAGTATATG
>DHAA01000064.1 GCA_002397275.1 Thermacetogenium sp. UBA4966
TTCCCCTCTCCTTGGGTGTGATCAAATTCGTCACCTCCCGTTCACAAAAATACTTTGTTCGCCAGCAGAGGGTTTTGGGTGAGCTCAACGGCCATGTGGAGGAGATGTATACAGGCCACCAGATAATTAAGGCCTTCGGGTGGGAGCGGCGTTCAATCGGCAAGTTCAGCGACATCAACGAGAATCTCTACGAAGCAGGCTGGAAAGCAGAATTTATCTCTGGGATTATCATGCCTCTGATGAACCTGATCAATAACATGGGGTATGTGCTCGTCTGTGTGGTCGGCGGCGTCTATGTGATGAAAGGGGCGATAACCATTGGGGATGTGCAGGCATTTATTCAATATTCTAAGCAGTTTACACGGCCTATCTCCGAAACCGCCGGCATAGCGAATATTCTGCAGTCGATTATCGCCTCCGCGGAGCGTGTTTTCGAGGTGCTCGATCAGCCTGAAGAGGCGCCGGACAGCACCGAGGCTAAGGCCGCCGGCTCCATCAGGGGTGATGTGCGCCTGCAAAATGTGAAATTCGGTTACACGGAAGGCGTCACTGTTATTGACGATATGAGTATCGATGTCCAAAAAGGGCGGACGATCGCTATCGTAGGGCCGACCGGCGCAGGCAAAACAACGTTGGTCAATCTTTTGATGCGCTTTTATGAAATCGGCGCCGGGAGAATTACTATCGACGGCGTTGATATCAAAGAGTTCAAGCGCGGGGAACTGCGAAGTGTCTTCGGCATGGTGCTTCAGGATACCTGGCTGTTTAACGGAACGATCAGGGAAAACATAGCCTACGGCAGGGAGGGGGCTGCAGAAGAGGAGATCGTGCGGGCGGCGAAGGCGGCTTATGCCGACCACTTTATCAGGACGCTCCCCGATGGCTATGACACGATGCTCAATGAAGAGGCCTCCAATATTTCACAGGGGCAAAAGCAGTTGCTGACCATCGCCCGGGCTATTTTAGCAGACCCGGCGATCCTGATCCTCGATGAGGCCACAAGCAATGTGGGTACAAGGACCGAACTGCTTATTCAAAAGGGGATGGGCAGTCTGATGAAAGGAAGAACCAGCTTCGTTATCGCCCACAGGCTGTCTACCGTTCGTGAGGCGGATATGATACTGGTCATGCGTAACGGCAGCCTGACTGAAACCGGAACCCACGCGGAGCTATTGGCAAAGGGCGGCTTTTATGCAGACATCTACAACAGCCAGTTCGCCTAGACCGGGCTGTGGGACGGGTTCCGGTGATCGCGCGGCGCGTACGCTTGGCGCGTTTTTATTAGCAGCCGTATTTTCAGGAGAAGCGCTGTTCGCGTGATTTTTTGCGCATGCGCAGGGATTTGGGGGTTATCTCCAGCAGTTCGTCGTCCGCGATAAACTCGAGGCACTGCTCCAGGCTCATCTCCCTGTGGGGTGTGAGCTTGACTGCGATATCCGCAGTTGAGCTGCGCATATTCGTCAGGCGCTTCTTTTTGCAGACATTGATAGACAGATCCCCGGGGCGGGAGTGTTCTCCTATCACCATCCCCTGGTAAACAGGGGTCCCTAAACCCACGATCATTTCTCCCCGTTCCTGGGCGTTTTCCAGCCCGTACCCGGTTGTTACCCCATCTTCCCAGGCGACCAGAGACCCCCGGGAGCGTGTGTGTATCTCTCCGCAGTAAGGCGCATAATGGTGAAAAGAGTGGTACATGATTCCGGTTCCCCTGGTGTCGGTCATCAACTCCGAACGGAATCCGAAGAGGCCCCGGGTAGGGATATAATACTCCAAGCGCACCATGCCGTCTTTTTTCTTTCCCATGTTGATCATCTCGCTTCTGCGGGGGCCAAGGCGCTCCATCACAACTCCCACATATTCTTCCGGTACTTCCACCAGCAGATCCTCCACCGGTTCCTGCTTGACTCCCTCTATTTCCCGCTGGATTACCTGCGGCTGTGATACTTCAAACTCATACCCCTCGCGGCGCATTTTTTCAATAAGGATGGAAAGGTGCAGTTCGCCGCGCCCGGCGACCAGAAATTGATCCGGGGAATCGGTTTCTTGTACGCGCAAGCTGACGTCGGACTCCGCTTCTCGGAAGAGCCGCTCGCTCAGTTTACGGGAGGTGGCGGAGTTTCCTTCTCGTCCGGAAAAGGGACTTTTGTTAACCAGGAAAGAGATGGACACCGTCGGCTCGTCGATATGCACAAAGCCCAGGGATTCCGGGTGTTCCGGATCCGCAATGGTGCTGCCGGCGTTGATATCATCCAGCCCGGCCGCAACGACGATTTCCCCGGTGACCGCGCTCTCTATAGGGACCTTTTTCAGCCCCTCAAATATATAGAGGCCGGACAGGCGTGCATGCCGGCTTTCTTCGGTTGCTCCGAGCACAGCCACCTCCTGTTTATTGTGGATGCATCCCCGCCGGATACGCCCTACAGCTTGCCGTCCCAGGTAGGGATCGTAGTCGATCATGGAGACGAGCAGTTGCAGAGGAGCATCGGGATCCCCTGCAGGCGCCGGTATCTCCTTGATGATCAGGTCAAAGAGCGGTTTTAAGTCTTTACCCTCGGCGTGATAATCCAGGGAGGCGGTTCCCTGGCGGGCGTCGCTGTATACCACCGGGAATTCCAACTGCTGATCATTGGCGTCGAGTTCAATGAAGAGCTCCAGAATTTCGTCGAGCACTTCTTCCGGACGGGCGTGGGGGCGGTCGATCTTGTTGATCACCACTATGGGGACGAGCTTTGCGCTCAGCGCTTTTTTCAGGACGAAGCGCGTCTGGGGCATCGGCCCTTCAAAAGCGTCTACCAGCAGCAGAACCCCGTCCACCATCTGCACGATGCGCTCCACTTCCCCCCCGAAGTCGGCATGGCCGGGAGTATCTACAATATTCAGCTTATAGCCGTTATAAAAGATGGCGGTGTTTTTGGCCATGATCGTAATGCCCCTCTCCCGCTCCAATTCACCGCTGTCGAGAACTCTTTCCTCTACCACCTGTTTCTCATGAAAGACGCCGCTCTGCTTAAGCATTCCGTCCACCAAAGTGGTCTTCCCGTGGTCCACATGGGCGATAATGGCCAGGTTGCGAATTTTGTCTTGTGCTATCCGTTTCATCTGCTGCACTTCCCTGTCATAGTATATATTTAGTATCTACCTGAAAGTAAGGTTCTGCTATTTTCATTGGATGTCTACCATGTCGGTGGATTCCGCTCGCTCCCTATTATGCCTGGATGTGAGATGACCTCCAACCTCCGGCCTCCAACTTCCATTTTCCGGGCGGCTCTGCCGCTGTTCCTATTTCCGACATCCGACCTCCTGCTTCCGACCTCCAAAATATCCGGCAGCTTCGCTACGCCTGATGCCGTTACCCGGAACTCCATAATGGTCGCCTCGCTGGAATCCAGACGGCTACTACCCCTGAAAGCAATTTGTTGCTATTTTCATCCATCTGATGGTGAAGCATTGTTTTTGAACAGTTTTTATTATACACCAACGCGGCCAATGGAACACAGGGTGGCAAAACTTCATAAAAGGCGCCGGTGGGGAGCGCCGAATATAATATGTTTTCTGCAGGAATTTGTATAAACTATAGAGAAAAGATAACGATGCGCGGAGCGGGGGAGTTGGGTTCCCACCTTGGAAATGGAGTTGTCGTTTTGCAAGAGCAGAGCAAATTCAGTATTAATTATTATTTATTAAGTCTTTTATTAACCCTGATGGGGACGCTGCTGTTTTTGGTGAATGCCCGGGGCTTAAGCGGGCTTGCCGGACTTTTACCGGTCAGCGTCTTTCTGATGGTTGGCCCGGCGCTTTTTTACATCTTCAGTGCAAGGCGCTCGCTGACGCAGAGGCAGTCGCTCACACTGTTGCTGATCCCTTTGTTCGCTCTGCAGTACATCTATTACCTGCAGGCAGGGGCGCCTGTGGGCTTCACAGACCCGCACAACCATATTTTCACCTACTGGAAGCTATTTACCGATGCGGGGAAGATTTTATTTGAGAATGTGCAGCAGCTTTCCCTCAATTTTGTGGGTTTGTACATATTATTTCGGCTGCTTTCTCTGGCCGGCAATTTAGACATTGTAACCCTTGCCGCGGTTATTCCTCCTTTTTTGAATATTCTGATCGTCGTTGCCGTTTACCTGGTCGTCAGCAGATTGCACGAGCAGCGCACAGGCCTCCTGGCCGCCATGCTTTACGGCTGGGAACACATAGCGCTTATCCTGGGGCAGGAGTTCCGCACGCAGACCATGGGTGTGCTCATTCTCTTTACAGTAACCGCCTTGCTGCTGATCTTGAACAGGAAGACCGCGCGCTCGGGGGTCTTCGCGGCCCTAATCCTCCTGGCGGGATTGGCGACGACGTCTTTTGTGTGTAATTTCTATGCACTGCTCGTTTTCACAGGGGCGCTCTGCGCGGTATTTGTCTGGTTCCTGTGGAAAAGGGATTTGGATTGGCTGGCCATTAATTCCGTATCCATAGGGCTTTATGTTATGTTCATAGCTTTTTATGCGGTCTACCTGCTCTATATCAGCAAAGGATTTGCTCCTTTGTCGGCGCAGTTTGCCCAATTGCTGTTTAACGCCGCGGGAAAGGCGATGGCGCCTGAGTATGGCGGCGTCATCATCAAATCCATTCTGCTTCTCTTACTGGGAGCCGCGGCGATAGTTGGCTTCGGGCTTCTCTATCTGCTCGTCAAAAAACTTACTAAATGGCGAGCGCCTGCAAGCTCTTGTCTTACAGCGGGACTGTTTTTCCTCTTATCGCTCGCTTTTCTGCATTATATTGGCTATCCGGTTGCCGGGGCTGCCGCCGGCGTTTATCATTATCTTGGTGAAATATTGTCGATAGCCGAGGCCCAGGCCAAAACGTTTGGATATGTTCATTCGGGGTTCGTTACCTGGGGGACATATTTGATCTGGGGTTTGTGGTGGATTACATATATTTATTATTTTGGAGCAGTCGTTAAAAACGGAGGAAGTAATAAAAAGCTGTCCGTCTTTTTCACGGCATACTCTGTTCTATTGGCTTATTGTTTGGTGAACAGGCTGAACAGTCCCCTGAATCCTTTCAGGCCGTATGCCGCGGCTTTAATTTTGTTAGCGGCAGCCATGGCTTATTTTTTGTATTATGTACCGAGACTCGTCAAATTTCGCCCGGGACAAATAGTGATAAAAGTCGTGGCGATTTGCTTGATCCTTAATTTCATATCAGCTAATCTTGTCAAAAAACCAGACTATTTAATTGGCAATAAATATCCTTTTCAGAGTGCTTTAGGATACGAAGATAACGTCCCTTACTGGCAGAAGGATGAGGGCCAGTATCTGGCCAGCGACTTTTTGGCGTCGACCGCCCCCGGCAGCAAGGTATTCGCCTGCACACTGATGCAGCGCTATCCTTTTCTGATCAATACTTATGAAAACGGCATAACCCCTCTCTACGGCCTCGGGGTTCAGGCGGAAAATCTCAGAAACCAGAAGGGCTGTTTGGTTCTCTTAGAGGATAAGATTAACGGCAAAACATTTTATAGTCGAGAGGCTTTGCCTGACGCTGGGGAACTCGATCAAACAGTGCAGATGATAAAAGTCTATACCAACGATGATTATCTGTTGTATGATGTAAGGAAATAGGATCGCCATAATGAGACGGAGGACGGGATGAAAACAGCGGTATTGGTGATCGGCGGGGGCGCCACCGGGGCGGGTATCCTCTGGGATCTCACCCTGCGGGGGATCGATGCCCTTCTTGTGGAGCAGCGGGAATTGGCCTATGGGACCACAGGACGCTGTCATGGGTTGCTGCACAGCGGGGGGCGTTATGTGGTCCGGGACCGCAGCGTCGCCCGGGAATGCTATCGGGAAAACCAGATTCTGCGCCGGGTTGCCGCGGCGGCTGTCGAGGAGACCGGCGGTTTTTTTGTTCATTTAGAGGGGGATGCCCCGGTTTATGCGGAGCGCTGGGCTGAGGCTGCCACATCTGCGGGGATTCCTTTCCGGGAAATAGATTTGAGCGAGGCGCATCGCCTGGAACCGCTTCTCAGCAGGAATGTGAGGAGAGTCTTTCTGGTCCCCGACGCCTCTATAGATCCATTTGATCTGGTGATGATCAATGCTCAGGGAGCTATTCGGCGCGGAGCGAAAGTATTGACCGGCGTCCGGGTGGAAAAGCTGCTGGTAGAGGGGCGGAGAGTGCGGGGGGCGGTCCTGAAGGATATAGAAACAGGTGAGATTTATTCTGTAAATGCAGAGGTGGTGGTCAACGCGGCAGGCCCCTGGGCGGGACAGGTAGCGGCCACAGCCGGGTCCCATTTACAGCTCGCTTACGGGAAAGGGACGCTGCTGGTTTATTCCCAGCGGTTGTGCGATCATGTGATCAACCGTCTGCGCCCTCCCGGTGATGGGGATATCCTGGTTCCGGCTAAAACTGTTTCTCTCCTGGGCACCACCGATCTCCCGGCTCTCACTCCGGATAACCCTGAACCCACGGGTGATGAGATAAAAGCGCTTCTTGATCGGGGAGAGGAATTGATCCCGGGGCTGGCCGGGCGCCGCGTTTTGCGCTCCTTCGCCGGCGTGCGTCCGATATACGACCCGGGGGAAGGGGCGGGTAGGGGGGCCTCCCGGGGCTTTGCGGTCGTCGACCACGAAGAGGCCGACGGTATCCATGGCTTTTGCTCTGTAGTGGGGGGGAAGCTGACCACCTACCGCTTGATGGCGGAGCAGGCGGCGGATCTTGTCGCCGCTAAGCTGGGGGTGTCCGAGCGGTGCAGAACAAAGGATACCTGTCTGCCTGCGCTCACGACTCTTGCGCCGGTCCCCCCTGATTCAATAGAAGGAAAGAGCGCTCCCCTGGTCTGTGAATGTGAGCTGCTGGATAAAGAAACTTTTCTTCAGGCTGTTCGCCGCCTGGCTCGCCTGACGCCGGAGGCGCTGCTGCGCGGCGCCCGCCTTGCCCACGGACCCTGTCAGGGGACAACCTGCATTTACCGCGGCGCCTTGCTTCTCTACCGGGAAAAGCTGCTCTCCTATGCAGGGTGTCGGGAGTTCATGCGCAGGGCGTTCAGGGCGCGGCAGAGGAGAGGAGAAGCCCTGCAGGGGGATCAAGCCAGGCAGCTGGAGTTAGCCCGGGGGATCTACCTGCAGAATTTACAGCTTGGGGGCGGCGATGATGAATTATGATTTAGTGGTTATTGGCGCCGGCTTGGCGGGGATGACAACTGCTCTCAAAGCTTTACAGCAGGGTCAAAAAACCATTGTCGTCGCTGCCGGCGCCGGCGCTATGGAGGTGATGAGCGGCTGTCTTGATATTTGCGGCGGCGATGATAATCCCTGGCTTGCCTTGAGGCGCCTTGTCGCTGAAAAGCCCGCTCATCCCTATGCCCTCCTCAGCGAAGAGGAGATCCGTGAGGCATTGGCTTTCTTCGTTGAGCAGATTAAGGGAGCATGTCCCTATTACCATCAGAGCGGCTTTAGAAATTTTCGCATCCCGACCGCTCTTGGAGGCCGGCGCAGAGCCTGCCTGCTCCCGGAGGGGCAGCTGGCCGCGGCAACCGAAGGCCCTGTGCTGGCGGTGGGTTTCAAGGGTTACCGGGATTTTTCTGCCGAACTGATGGCAGAGGGCATGAACAGGGTGGGTTATCGGTGGCAGGCGACGGAGGTTGACACGTGCTGTCTGCAAGGGGGAGAAGGGGATGGAGGCAGAATTTGTAATAACAGCGTGGAGATCGCACTTCGCCTGGAAAGAAGCTGGCGGCTGTTGGCTGAGGAGCTGAGCGGAAGGACGCGGGGTTTTGCGGCCGCAGCCTTCCCAGCGGTACTGGGCTTAGATCAACACCTGACGGTTAAGCGGGGGCTTGAAAAATCTTTAGGGGTAAGTGTGTTCGAGGCGCCTGCCCTTCCCCCCTCGCTGCCGGGGATGCGCCTGGCGGCATCCCTTGCCGCAAGGATCCGGCGTGGCGGGGGCGATTTGCTGCAGGGGTTTCCTGTGGTATCAGCTGATATCCAAGGGCGGATGTGCAGGCGTATCATCGTCGCTACGCCGGGGAGCCCGCTCTCTATCGGGGGCAAAAATTTTATCCTGGCTAGCGGTGGGATTTTAGGAGGAGGAATTTTGCTGGAGCGGGAGAGGGCATCGGAGGCGGTTTTTAACTTTCCGGCATCCGGCTTCCGGCGCCAGGCGTCTGTTTTCCAGACAGGCGTGCGTGTTAACCGGCGGATGCAACCGCTGGCTGCCGACGGCCAAGTTATCCTGGAGAATGTCTTCTGCGCCGGAAGGATATTAGCCGGATACGACCCCTTCAGCGAGGGGAGCGGCGCCGGCGTGGCTGTCGCTACCGGCTACAGGGCGGCGGTTGAGGCTGGGAGGATGGCTGAGCAATGAACAATGAGTTGTCAAAATTGCTTGAACACTGCGTCAAGTGCTCTATCTGCCAGAGCGCCTGCCCTGTGGCGGCTTATGCTCCGGAATTTCCCGGACCAAAGCTCCTGGGGCCGGATATGGCGCGGATCAGGTCTGCCGGGAGAGAGGGGTTTTCCCCTGTCGCGGGGGAATTGCTCAAATTCCTGGGTTTGTGCAGCGGCTGCCGGCGCTGTGAAGCGGCGTGCCCCTGTGGGGTTCCTGTGGCACGCCTAGTTCGCCAAAACAGCCGTTTGCCGTCAGGGAAGAGCTGTCTGC
>DHAA01000066.1 GCA_002397275.1 Thermacetogenium sp. UBA4966
TCAAATTGAGTGAGAGGTAACATTATTGTTGACTTGCAATACCCTCAATGATACAATTATATAAACTACAATAAGAATTACAAGTACGATTTTTTCATATAGTAAGTATTAAAATGGATACTAATGGAGAAGTATGGAAAAGGACTTATTTGGGATTTGCCCCTATACAACGGCACAGAAGATATTATCCGGCAAATGGACTTTGCTCATTTTGTACCATCTCAGCGTTCAGACAATGCGCTTCAATGAACTGCAAAGAGCGCTGCCCAATATGACTCAAGCCACCTTATCAAAGCAGCTCCATATGATGGTGGAAAATGGCCTGGTTGTTCGTAAGGCGTATAATCAGATACCTCCAAAGGTGGAGTATTCCCTCAGCGAACTGGGACAGAAATTTCTTCCGGTTTTATCCGCTCTGGAAACGTGGGGCAAGGATTATATTGATTATTTAAAAATTAAATTACGGAATAAATTCTCATGATCAATTAAGTCAATTATATGTGCGATCGAGAAATCGGTTGCTCTTTTTCTTTATTCGAAACGTCAATTTGCTATATCGGCAATTTGCTATTGACAGCAGCAACGCAGCGATTTATAATGTTGCATGTCGTACTGTACGATATGCAACTTACTGTAAGAAAAAGCAGGGGATAATGATGGAAAAGAAACCGATTGGGTGTGAACTTCGCTCCCTAAACAATCTCATAATGCGTAAAATCGAAAATTCCTCCTTTAAAAAACAAATAGAGTCTATCACCGGTACAAACGGCTGGATTATCGGCTTTCTTGCTGAAAATGCAGATAAGGAAATTTATCAGAAAGATTTGGAGGAACAATTTTCGATCACTCGGTCAACTGCTTCAAAAGTTCTCATATTGATGGAAAAAAAGGGACTGATTAAGCGGTGCAGCGTCCCCCATGACGCCAGATTAAAAAAGTTAGCGCTGACAGAAAAGGCATGGGAAATCAGCGAGCTGATGATAGAGAATGCAAATCAATTTGAAAAAACTCTGACAAGGGGATTTACAGAGGACGAACTTGAACATCTCTATAGTTACATTCAAAGGATGAAAAATAATATCCAATAAATTATAAAGTTGACTGTATAGTCACTTTTTTAAACCGATTGTTTGATATCCGACATTGTTGCATGATGCGACTGTCTCCACAGGAAACAATCTCGCGATATGAATATATATATCTGTACAATATCATACCAGTGGATTATCATACCAGTGCATTGTTTTATGAAAAGCTGCCTGTAGACACCAAGAAAGGAAAAACCGTAAATGCTCAAAAAACTGATTGCCAGCATACGGCAGTATAAAAAGGAATCCATCCTTTCCCCGGTATTTGTGACCTTCGAATCAATAATTGAAATCATCATACCCACGCTGATGGCTTATCTGATCGATTACGGGATCAATGAAAAGAATATGTCCTATGTTCTGTGGATGGGGCTTGCCCTGGTTGTTGCTGCGATGATCTCCCTGCTGGCCGGCTTTCTTTCCGGACGTTATGCTGCGATTGCCTCTTCGGGCTTTGCCAGAAACTTACGCCGCGATATGTTCTATAGCGTGCAAAAATTTTCTTTTTCCAACATTGATAAATTTTCAACTGCAAGCATCATCACACGCCTCACTACCGACGTCACAAATATACAGAACGCTTATCAGATGCTGGTTCGCCTGGCGGTACGCGCTCCGGTGATGATCGTGTTCGCCTTGATTTTTTCCTTTCGGATCGACGCCCGTCTGTCGCTGATCTTTCTTGCCGCCATCCCGGTGCTTGGCGTTGGCTTGGGGCTGATCATGTCGCATGTGCACCCGATTTTCATGCGGGTATTCAAAACTTATGACAGGCTGAACAATGTCGTTCAGGAAAACCTGCACGGCATCCGGGTCGTCAAATCGTATATCCGCGAAGATCATGAAATACAGAAGTTCGAAGGCATTTCTCAATCCATCTTTCAGGATTTCTCCAAGGCGGAAAAAAGGCTGTCGTTCAATATGCCGCTGATGCAGTTCTGCCTTTACGCCTGTATGCTTTTGCTTTCCTGGTTTGGCGCCAAAGAGATCATAGCCGCGGGCAATGATCCGGTGATCGGGCTTTCCACGGGGGAATTGACCAGCCTGATCACCTATGCGATGCAGTTGCTGATGAGCCTGATGATGATTTCTTTTGTATTTGTCATGGTCATCATGTCCCGCGCCTCGGCAGAGCGCATTGTGGAAATCCTCAATGAGGAAAGTGATCTGAAAAACGGAGAAAACCCGGTATACACGGTGGAAGACGCTTCGATTACTTTTGAAAACGTCACTTTTACGTATGCTAAAAAAGCCGACAAACCGGTCCTCGACGGCATCAACCTTTCCATTGAATCCGGAGAGATGGTCGGCATTCTCGGCGGGACCGGCTCTTCCAAATCGAGCCTCGTCCAGCTTATTCCGCGGCTTTATGATGTCGCCGGCGGAAAAGTGACCGTCGGCGGCGTCGATGTGCGGGATTACGATATCGAATCGCTCCGCAATCAGGTGGCGATGGTGCTGCAGAAGAATGTGCTGTTTTCCGGCACAATCAAAGAGAACCTACGCTGGGGCAATGAAAGCGCCACGGATGAAGAACTGATCCGCGCCTGCGAGATTGCTCAGGCCGACGGTTTTATCCGGGAATTTTCCGCTCAATATGATACCTATATCGAGCAGGGGGGCGCCAATGTTTCCGGCGGTCAGAAACAGCGGCTTTGTATCGCCCGGGCGCTACTGAAAAAGCCCAAAATTTTGATCCTTGACGACTCCACCAGCGCGGTTGACACCAAAACCGACGAATTGATCCGTCAGGCATTGCAGAGTGACATCCCAGACACGACGAAAATCATTATCGCACAGCGCGTTTCATCGGTTCAGGACGCCGATAAGATTGTCGTGCTTGAGGACGGCAAAATCGATGCGGTCGGCACGCACGCGGAGTTGCTTAAAACCTGCGATATCTACAGGGAAGTCTATCAGTCCCAGAATAGGGGAGGTGTCCTCCATGAGTAAAACGCCGCTGCAGGAAGATATAAAGCACGGTAAGCCGCGGGTACATCGTTTCCAGCCGGGAACGATCAAAAGGCTGTTTTCCTATATGGCCGAATATAAAATTCGCTTGATTTTAGTCCTCGTCTGTATTTTGTTGAGCGCGGCCGCAGGAGCGGCGTCCGCTTTGTTCCTGCAGATCCTGATCGACGATTACATCGTCCCGTTGCTGGGAGAGACGCATCCCGTATTTACAGAATTGATTCAAGCAATTTTTCTGATAGGCCTGGTCTATGTGGTCGGCGTGCTTTCTACGTTGTTTTACAGCAGGACCATGGTTGTCGTGGCGCAGGGTACGCTCAAAAAGATCCGTGACAAGATGTTCAGGCATATGCAGACCCTGCCGATCCGTTATTTCGATACGCACACTCACGGCGACGTCATGAGCCGCTATACCAACGACACCGACACGCTGCGTCAGGCGATTTCCATAAGTTTGCCGCAGATGATCGCCGCCGTTCTCTCTGTGGCCGCGGCATTCCTGGCCATGCTTTACCTCAGCGTCGGCCTTACCGCCTTCGTTACGGTGTTTGCTTTTGTTTTACTGATGATCATCAAGGCGCTGGTTGGCCGAAGCGGAACCTTCTTCATGAAGCAGCAGCAGGCGCTGGGCAGCGTCAACGGTTACATCGAAGAAATGATTAACGGCCAGAAGGTCGTCAAAGTATTCTGTCATGAGAAGAAGGCTGAGGATGGTTTTGACAAAAGGAATGACGAACTCTGTTACTGTGCGACCGAGGCGAACACATACGGCAACGTCACGATGCCTGTTGTGGGCAATATGGGTTATCTGCTCTATGTGCTTCTCGCCATAATCGGGGGAGCGGCCGGCATAGCGGAGATTCCCAATTTGAGTCTCACCGGGGTCCAGGCCATGACCATCGGTACGATCGTATCCTTCCTGACCCTGTCCCGCAGTTTTATCAACCCGATCGGTCAGATTTCCATGCAGTTCAACATGGTGGTCATGGCGCTTGCCGGCGCCTCAAGGATTTTTGAACTGATGGACGAGGAAAGCGAGCAGGACGACGGCTACGTCACGCTCGTCAACGCCAAAATAGAAAACGATGAAGTCCGGGAATGCGAGGAAAGGACGAATACATGGGCGTGGAAGCATCCGCACAGCAACGGGACCGTGACCTACACGCCGCTGCGGGGGGACATCCGTTTCTTCGACGTGGACTTCGGCTACGAGAAAAATAAGACAGTCCTGCACAACATCACCCTTTACGCAGAACCCGGCCAAAAGGTTGCTTTTGTCGGGGCGACCGGCGCCGGAAAAACGACGATCACCAATCTCGTCAACAGGTTTTATGATATTGGCGACGGAAAAATCCTCTATGACGGAATCAACATCAAAAAAATAAAAAAAGCCGACCTTCGCCGGTCACTAGGCGTCGTTTTGCAGGATGTGAACCTGTTCACGGGAACGGTCATGGACAATATACGCTACGGTAAGCTGGACGCTACGGATGAAGAGTGCATCGCGGCCGCAAAGCTCGCCAACGCCGACGGTTTTATCCGTATGCTTCCGCAGGGATATAACACCGTGCTGGAAGGCGACGGCAGCGGCCTTTCACAGGGCCAGCGGCAACTCATTTCCATCGCCCGCGCCGCTGTGGCCGACCCGCCCGTTATGATTTTGGACGAGGCCACTTCTTCGATAGATACCCGGACCGAGGCGATAGTCCAAAAGGGCATGGACGCATTGATGAAAGGGAGGACGGTCTTTGTGATCGCCCATCGCCTGTCGACCGTTCAGAACTCAGATGTAATTATGGTGCTGGAGGGTGGCCGCATCATTGAGCGGGGCAGCCACGCGCAACTTATTGAAGAGAGGGGTAAATACTATCAACTGTATACAGGCGCATTTGAGCTGGATTGATCATCAATAATCCTGCGTTTTCAGCGGAAAGGTGACCTGCCAATTTCCTTCGGTATAAAGCCCGCTTGTGTAAAATGAGCCGTACAAGGCGCAGCCGGCTAGTTCACTCTGGGGAATATCAAATATATATTCATCATAGCATATCCTTGTATCCTCGTTATTAGGCTCCGCGTACTCAATAAATGAAATGGAGTAATCGTCCGTTCTATCATGGCTATATCTATCTCTTAAAAAGAAATATCCGTGATTGTCTTTCTTGAGAGGATTCTTGACCGCGGTCTGTATATGGAGCATGCCGTCGACATAACCGATGCCTGTTATATCAATGCCTGCAGCAGGAGAATAGAGCGCGGCAGATGGGACAAGCACCGTCGCGCTATCCTTAAGTAGTTGTTGGTATTTTTCGTAGTTTAATCCGCCGGCGCCGGTTATCGACACTGTCTTTGTCTTATGTCCGCCGCCGGCCTTGCTTAAATCTATTTCTATCGGTATGTTTTCATATTCATGCTTGTCGCTTATAAAGCTGCTAACCGAAAAGGTTATTTTGCTGCCCTCTATTTTATGGCCGCCCCATTCTGTAATTGTAATGAGGAATGTAGCGGTTTTCGTCGCTTCGTCATAGCTTACTTGCTCACAATGCGCAGAACTGTTAAACGGGCGGTGGATGGAATAGCTGTCAAACAAATCTGTCGTTTCGTCAACACGGCCTGCGGTGAAATCTTGCATCGCAATATATATCTCCGCCGTGTCCTCATGGATGTAGGTTGCTATAACCTCCATTTTAATTCCGTTATCCATGCAGGATTCCTGCACCGGCATAAAGAATTGCGCCGTGGCCGGCGACACCGAATAGATAAGCGCATAGATTGCCGGTACGTCTGCCGCAAGCGCGGGCATGGCGATAAAGATGCAAAGCAATAGCATGGCGGTAATAGCAAGCGGTTTTCGCAAAAACTGAGCGATTTTTGGTCCGGTATTTACCCTTTTCTCGTTAATAAGCTCTATAGTATGGTCGACCAGAACTTGATCAGGAATAATCTGTTCGTTCATACTCTTATATCTTTTCTCAAACATTAAACTTCTCCTTTCAGTATTTTGTAAAGCTGTGCCCTTGCTCTTGTGAGCTGCGTGCGTACGGTAGATTGCTTTTGATCGAGAATTTTAGCAATTTGCTCTACGGAATATCCTTCGTAATAAAACAGGTGTACCACTGAACGGTATTTGGGGGCAAGCTCTCTCAGCGCCTCGTCAAGCTCATTTTCTTCAGGCAGCGAAAAAGAAAAACAGTCATCTAACGGCGCCACTTTTAATAGAACTACTTTTCTTTTCCATGCTGATGACCAAAATTTTTTCGAGCAATTGACGGTCACTCGGATAAGCCATGCTTTCCGGTGTTCTTCACTCTCGAAAGACGGGTTTCTCCGGATATAACGCAAAAAGACTTCTTGAAATATATCGTCTGCGTCGCTTTTTGAGCGAACCTGTGCGAACGCCAGCCGAAATACCATATCCGCGTATTTTCTGACAACTGCTTCTGTCGCCGTGCACTGCGACTGTAATTCCATCCGGCTTTCCCCCTTCATGATCAACACCCCGCAAGGGTTCGAAAAGCTACATAGAATTTTTTTATTTTAGCTTCCTTGTGAGAATTATAGCGCTAATCACTTGTCAGGTAAGATAAAAGAGCCGCAAGTATTAATCAATTCCAAAGGAAATCAGCAAATATATGTGGAAAAGATCAGTGCGCAATGTGGGGATATTTATGATGGGGGTGATCTATTGCGCGTCCGTTTTGACTGCCCCGGGGCTGAGCATACAGCTGAGGAATGCCATGGCAAGTGCTGCATTAACTGCAACTGCGAACTCTGCATCGGAAAATGCGCTTATTATGATAAAAATGATTCGTGCTGTGCCAGCGTTGTTAAGGGAATCTGCCGGCATCCGGGTTCGCCTTGTTTCGGGATATCATGCCGGATTAAAGGATGGCCGCCATGCGATTGCCCGAATTTTGATCCAACGTGTTTATGGTAGGTTTTGAAGGCATATCTGTTATGATATGATAACTGCAGTGAGATGCGGATAGAGGTGATTGCTATTTTTATTATTGATCGTTTCGAAGGTGATTGGGCGGTGGTCGAGTTTAAAGGAAAAACTTTTAACGTTCCTAAAGTTCTCTTCCCTCAACAGGTAAGGGAGGGGGATGTGGTGAGGATAGCTGTTGATGTTGATGAACAGGGCACAAAGGAGAGGAAAAAAATAGTGATGAAGTTAGCGGATGAACTGTTTGAAGACTAAGAGATGGATGGCAGCCATCCTTTTACTGGCAGTTGTTTTACTCGCTGCGGGATGTGGCGGTGTTTTGGATTTGGACGGCGGCGCCGTCGCCCCGCTCCATCGCCCCGGTCAATTAACTGTACACTTCCTTGATGTCGGGCAGGGTGACTCAATTTTGATTCAGTTTCCGGATGACCGCGCCATGCTTATTGACGCCGGCCCTGATGAAAGCGGAGCGCCTGTCGTCTCGTATTTAAAGCAGCAGGGTGTCAAAAGGATCGATTACCTTGCGGCTACCCATCCTCATGCGGATCACATCGGCGGCATGGCGGCTGTGATCAGAGAATTCGATATTGGAAGGGTGTATATGCCTAAAATAACCCATAACACAAAACTATTTGAAGACCTGCTTTTATCCGTCAAAAAAAAGGGATTAAAGATCACCCCTGCCCGTGCCGGATTAAACATTATGGAGCAGGATGGTCTCTATGCCTCTTTTCTTGCTCCCTGCGGTTCCGGTTACGAAAGGCTCAACAACTATTCCGCGGTAGTTAAGATTCAGTATGGCAGCACTTCTTTCATATTAACCGGAGACGCCGAAGAACAATCCGAAAAGGAGATGCTTGCCGGCGGCGCGAATCTGCGAGCAGATGTCTTGAAAGTGGGCCACCATGGGAGCAGCAGCTCAACCACAGCGGCTTTTTTGAAGTCGGTATCTCCAGGCTATGCTGTCATATCAGCTGGCGCAGGCAATCAATACGGTCATCCGCACCAGGAAACTCTAAACAAGCTGACCGGCGCCGGCGTTAAGATATACAGGACAGATTCCGACGGTACGGTGATCTTCCTATCCGATGGCCAAGCCTTAACTGTTAAGACATCAGGCGGCGCCGTCCAGTCAAGAGCGGAGGCGCCCTTCATATTCTTTTCTTCCTCCTGTGTACAACAATGATTCCTCTGGCAATAAAGCACACCGGGATCACTCCGATTAACAAGGCGCCCCACAGCGCGGCCGCCTGTTCGGAGACGATCAGATTGCCGGAGGAGAGAGACTTGGCTGAAATTGCCGCGGCAGAGGTATCCATGTCCATCAACCAGCCAAGCGAATCGGCAAAGAGCTGCAGATTGCTTCCGCCGACCATTTGGTTTGTTTCCGTACTGAACATCGATGAAGAAGAGAACCAGACGACTTTGGAAGCCGAATCATCCGTTGTTTTTTCAGCGGAAACGCCGGTGTAGAATGGCCCTGCAGGGTCGTTTTCTTCTTTTTCCAGGGTCTTCATATTGACTCCGTCCGCTTTGGAATAGGCGGCGTCAGAAGTTGTCAGAAGAGGCGTTACCGTCACGCCTTCGGGAGTTTTTTCTGTTGTGGTGATTCCATGAGCCATCGGCGCTAGAACCGGATAGCCCTGATCGAGAAGCGAAGCTGTGATTTCGCTGCTCTCAATAGTCGGCAGGAGATAATAGGGGTAGCCGCTTAAAGTCATGGAACTGTCGCCTTCCACAATGATCCCATCCACCGGCTGCAGGCCATAGTTATTCATAAGCGAGGAGAGGTTGGTTAAATTTTCATCTGTGTCGTCTGTGACACAGATGAGCTTCCCGCCGGAGGCCAGATAAGAATCCAGCTTTGCTTTTTCCTCTGCGGAAATATCCTTTGTCGGAGAGGCGATCAGCACGGTGTCCGCCTCCGCCGGAACCTCTGCTTGCGCCAGCAAATCCAGGTCTGCCGACACCATGTTGGCGCCCTCGATAGAGCTTTCCATTTCCGAAGAGAGTTTTTCACCGTGATTAGTCAATAGATAAACAAGCGGATGATCGTCACTGGTTACAAAAGAGAGCGCGCCGGTGACCGCGCTTTCGCCGTTAAAATCGTAGGTGTAGGAATATGTTGAATAATCCATGCTGCTCAAATAAATATCGCTGTAGCTCACATACTTGCTTTTTTCTCCGCACACAACGACCAGGCTGTTGTCGCCGACCTCTTCGTCGGTGTATTTTGAGGCGAAATCAGGATAGAGCGTAGGGTCTTTGCTTTCAACCGTGATCTTGCTGTTCAGAGCCTCATACTTTTCCAGCAAGTTGGTGATCGTCTCATCTTCCTGTCCGCTCTGCACGATGTGATAGATCGTGACCGGGGCTTCGATGCCGGAAACCAATTTTTTGGTTTCTTCGGAAATGCTGTAAAGGTTATTTGCCGTAAGATCCAGCTTCGTCCAGTTAGTCGGCAGTTTTTTGGCGCCCGCGACGAGGAGCGCCGCGGCTGCGATCACCAGGAAACCGGCTAAAAGGCTGTATCCGCCCATTCTGAAATTTTTACCGTGAAAAGAGCCGAGCCATCTTTCTTTTATGTCGGCAGAATTTATTTTAATTTTAGGCAGCTTTATTTTCATTAACTCCACCTCCGCTTTTCAAAGGACTGAATTGTCAAAAAAACAAATACGATCATAACCAGAAGGATGGTGAGAATCCCGGTTAAGTCGAAGATCTGGTATAAGAACCCGTTGAATATTTCAAAGAGAGATGTCTCGCTGAGAAGTTTGCCGATCGCTCCCTCCAGTTTTGAAGAAGCAAAAAAATAAACCGCCAGCAGTACAGCCTCTAAAACGGCGCCCGCGGCGACAGCCACGGTTTTGTTTTTGGGCAAGGAAAAAGGCCAGAACGCCCCCCCAAAAAAAAAAAAACAAAAAAAAAAAAAAACAAAAAAAACAA
>DHAA01000102.1 GCA_002397275.1 Thermacetogenium sp. UBA4966
TTTATGGCATAAAAATTGCGATAGTTATGAACGGGTTTGGATTCGGTTATCAGGCATTAGCTTAAAAGCAAGTACTGAACTATGGATTTTTGGGCAAAACTACAAAAAGGAGAAGGACTATGACCGAAATAGCGCTTAAAAACCAGGACAATATTTCCGGTCGCATTGAGCGTATTCCCGTCACCGCCGTTCATTGGCGGCTTTGGCTCATGCATGAAATATGCTGGATCCTCGGATCTATTGGCCTGGGCACAGGGACCTTTACTTTGGCCTCCATTTCTAATGAATTTGTAATGACCTCCACCGTCAAGGGGCTGGTCGCTTCCATCATGTTTTTGGGCATGTTCATCGGCGCCAGCCTTTCCGGCTATTTGGGCGACAAATATGGCCGCAAAAAGATGCTTTTAGTTTCTATAGCTATTTGGGGTATTTCCAGCCTGCTACTGGCTTGGACGCCCAATATTACTTTTTTCTGGGTTTTGCGCTTTACTCTTGGAGTAGGTATGGGCGCTCAATTTCCTATGACGCAGTCGATGCTTTCCGAGATATTTCCCGCCAAAACCCGCGGCCGTTCTATTTGTCTCTTGGAAGGCGGTTATCCTACGGCCTGTATCATCGCGGCCGCCATATCTTGGATCTTATTGATGTTTTTCGACTGGCGCATCGTTTATCTTGTACAGGGTCTCGGCGGCCTCTGCTTCTTTATCGTTTATTTTAAGATCCCGGAATCAGCCCGCTGGTACGAGATGACGGGGAATATTAAAGAAGCCAAAAAGGTAATCGGGGAATTCGAAGACAAAGTGATCGCTCATACCGGTGAACCCCTGCCGGAGATTCCCGACCCGATCGCCGATGTGCGTGATACTTCAGGAAAATCAAAATTTGCGCAGTTGTTTGAAAAAGGGCAGATGAGCAAGACTCTGACTTTATGGACACTCTGGTTTTGCGTACTCTTTGGACATTATGGTTTAAACTCCTGGATCTCAGCTTTGCTGGTCAGCTCCGGCTTTGATATCGTGAAATCCAACGGGTATGTTTTGCTGATGTATTTGCCGGCGATCCCCGGCTATTTATGCGCTACTTATTTCGTGGAGACTTTGGGCAGGAAAAAGATGATATTCGCCTATCTGGTCTTAGCCGCCGTCTTTTGCTACTTTTACGGCAGCTCAACAACTTTTACTCAGTTGATCCTCTTCGGTTGTTTGATGCAGTTCTTTATGTTCGGCATGTGGTCTTTAATCTACACCTATGCTGCGGAGGCTTTTCCCACCAAGATCCGTTCCACCGGCTGCGGCACCACGTCTTCCGCAGGGAGATTTGCGGCGCTGATCGCACCGACCCTATTTGGCTATCTGCTTCCGTATATCGGCAGCGGCGGCGTTTTTAATATAGGAGCAGCTGTTTTTGTTCTGGGAGCGATCGCCACGAGCATTTTCGGCGTTGAGACCAAGGGAAAAACATTAGAGGAGATTCAAGCTCAAACAGAAGGGATTCGAGCTTAGTACCTTTTTAACAAATATTTAGAAGGGGGATAGGCCACATGGCACAAAGTATACAGGGTGTCAATGCTTCTGCCCGTTTGGATCGTCTGCCAATGACCTCTTTTCAACGCCATATGTTCGTAATAATCGCCTTAGCCTGGCTTTTTGATTCGATTGACCTGGGCATGATGACTTTCCTTTTGGCGCCGGTACGCGAGTATTTCGGTTTGACCGCGGCGACTTCAGGTTTCGTCGCCAGTTCCAGCTTTATCGGCATGTTCGTCGGCGCAGCCCTGGCCGGTATGATGGGAGACAGATTTGGAAGGAAAATTATCTTCCAATGGAGTATCATCATCTGGTCGCTCGGCAGTATTATCTGCGCTTTAAGCCCTAATGTCACATTTTTTGTAATACTTCGCTTCGTTGTCGGTTTCGGCATGGGGGCGGAATACCCCATCGCGCAGTCGATGCTTTCCGAGCTTATTCCGAGTTCGCATCGCGGGCGATACCTGGCGCTGTTGGAAGGATTTTGGCCCTTAGGATTCATCACCGCGGGAATACTCGCCTGGCTGATTCTGCCTCTCGGGGGATGGCGCTGGGTTCTGGTGGCCGAGGGAATCCCTGGTCTTTACCTGCTTTGGGTGCGAAGAAGGCTGCCGGAATCTGCCCGCTGGTATGAGATCAAGGGCCGCTATAAGGAAGCCGACGCTGTGGTTACCATGTTTGAAACAAAAGTTCAGGAACTCACCGGCAAGCCCTTGCCGCCCATCAATACGGACCTGGAAGCCATTTCTTCTGCAAAGAAGGGTATGCTGGATTCTTTCCGTATGCTCTGGCAGGGGATGTACCTTAAGAGAACATTGATGGTCTGGCTGTTATGGTTCTTCTATCTCTTCGGTTATTATGGGATTACCACCTGGGTCAGCGCCTTGATGGTGGACAAGGGCTACAGCATCACATCATCTACCGGTTATACGATCATCATTTCGCTGGGGGCCATCCCCGGTTTTCTGTTGGCCGCCTTCCTCGTGGACAGATGGGGGCGCAAGCCGACAGTGATCACTTATGTCGCCGGCGCGGCGGTGACCGCTTATTTTTACGGATCTACCGTGGAATTTTCGGCGATGATTACCTGGGGTTTGGCTATGCAGTTTTTCTTGTTCGGGGTTTGGTCTTGTCTATACGCCTATACTCCGGAATTGTATCCCACCCGGGCGCGGGCCACGGGCTGTGGTTTCGCTTCCGCCATCGGGCGTCTCGGCTCGCTTTTAGCGCCTACTATCGCCGGTATCCTGATGGGGGTCAGCAGCAACCTTAATGTTTTTAACTTAGGCGTGATCGCCTTTGTCGTCGCCATTCTCAGCGTCTTGATTCTCGGCCCTGAAACAAAGGGAATGACTCTGGAGGAGATATCACGTTAATCAGCTTTTGTATTATGCTGTAAAACATTGATTAGGCCCCACCCGGCAAAAATGGGTGGGGTTTTAATTTACCAAAAAACTATTTTGCTGGAGAAGGAGTTTTTATATAAAAAGAGAATATGTAGAGAATATGTAATGATATTATCCACAATCTGTCCACATAATGTGGATAAGTTGACATGATGCAAGGTGAAGTCAAGGTGCAGCTGGAGATTCGCGGGGCGGAAAAACTGAGTTTCCGGGAGAAACAGGCGGTCGTTCTTAAAGAAACCGGAAACAGCAATGAGCAGATTGCCAGGCAAATGGGGGTCAATACGGCTACTGTGGCCACCCTTCTGAGCAGAGCCCGCGGTAAGGGATATGAGGTCGTTATTGTTATCTCGACAAACCTCGGTTTATTCGGTGAAGAGGATGAAGAGGGGGTTTAGCGGCAGGTGAGTGGGAAGCGCAGTCAGAAGCGGGTATTGGAAAGCAAACGACGAAAAAAGACATGGAAAAAGCGCCTGCTCGTCTTAGGACTGGTATGCGCTGCCCTCTGTATTTTCCTTGTTCCTACTCAGTTCAAAATCTGGAAACTGGAAGGGCAGTTAAAAGACTACCGGCGCCAGGCAGATGAGCTTCAGACAAAAAAGCAGACGATACTTCAGGAAATTGAATATTACTCCAGCGACGCCTATGTTGAGGAAAGGGCGCGGCAGGAACTGGGGTTGGTCAAACCCGGGGAGGTGCCTATCCGCAGGGCGGTTCCGGGACGGGTGCAGCCGTCTCCGGAAGAAAATCAAGTGTTAGCTGATTAGCATGGGAGTGTGGCTTCTTTGACGAAACGACGCGTGGCGGCTGTCGACATCGGTACCAATTCCTGCCGTTTGCTGATTGCCGATCTAGAAGATAAGGCTGCCGTCTCTCAGGTCTTGGCCACTCTCAGGACGACCCGCATTGGAGAAGGAGCGGAAGAGAACGGTCTATTGCGAGAAGCTCCCATGGAGAGGACGATCTCCGCACTGAAGGAGTACCTTGTTCTAATCAACGACCTCCAGGTATCGCGCCTGCGGATAGTCGCCACCAGCGCTGTCCGCGAAGCCGCTAACGCGGCGTTTTTTCTTAATTATGTTAAGGAAACAACCGGCCTTGCGGTGGAGATCATTAGCGGCCGGGAAGAGGCGCGTCTGAATTATATCGGCGCCTGCCATGCTGTAGATGTTGAAGGGACAGGCGCCGTTCTCGACATCGGCGGCGGGAGCACTGAGTTTACCTATCTATCTCAGAATGGGGAGCTATACTGCAGCAGCGTCCCTCTCGGCGCTGTGCGTTTGACTGAGCGGCCCCGTCTCCTTTCAGAAATACTCAACCCGATGAGGCATATCCTGCACCATATCAAGAGCGTTCCTCATCCCGCGCTGATCGGGGTAGGAGGAACGATCACCACCCTGGCCGCCGTGGATCAGGCCCTGTGCGTCTATGATCCCGAACTGATTCAGGGATACCCCCTTTCTAAAAACTCTGTGGAGAGAATAATGTTCTCGCTGGCTGTGAAAAATAGTGAAGAAAGAAAAAAGGTTCCCGGGCTGCAGCCGGAGAGAGCGGACATCATAGTAGCCGGCACAACAATCCTCTGGGCTCTCCTCACTTATCTGCAGGCGCCTCTGATCACAGTAAGCGAGGCGGACATGCTGCAGGGGATTATCCTGGAGATGCTCTAACCGTGGCAGGGGCGTGGCAGGGTGACGTTTCGTCTGCCACACAGGCACACAGGCGCCGCGCTTTTCGCGACGAGTCCCCGGATAATTTAAACAGGAGCCTGAGGAGCAAGCGTCAGGAGGACAGCCTAGAAATCTGCAAAGGAGAACTAATATGAAACTTGCTCTTATCCCTCTTTTGATCGGCGCTGTCGCCGGAGTTTGCATGGCTTTTCAGGGTTCCCTCAACACCCTTTTAAGCAAGGCCGTCGGTTTGCTGGAGGCGACCTTTGTCGTCCATCTGATCGGTGTGGTCGCCATCGCGGTGTTGCTGCTTTTGCGTCTTGGCAAGGGCAATTTGGCGTCTCTGGGAGAGGCGCCCTGGTATGCCTATCTCGGCGGTTTGCTGAGTATTGTCATCCTGTATACCGTTATGGCCAGCATCTCTAAATTGGGGGTTTCCATAGCGACCACCGCCATCATCGTCGGCCAGGTATCTACAGCTCTGCTCATCGACCATTTCGGGCTCTTCGGCCTGCGCGAGGTCCCTTTTACATGGCTGAAGGCTCTGGGCATAATTCTTCTGGCATCAGGCGCTAAACTGATGCTGAACTGACGCCGCCTCTTCTCAAACAGGTCCAAGCGTTCGCTGCCCGAGGTATTACCCTCTCGCGGCAGCCGGCCGGCGAACTCCTTTGAAAAACTAAATTTTAAACTAATCAGATGGATGATTCATTCCATCTGATTTTTTTAACGGCGAACGCATGACGCGGCCTGTGTTTTAAATATTTTGCGGCAGGGGCAGGAGTTTTTCCCCCGGCGTAGAATTATTTCATTGACACACCTATATAGAGAATCCTAGCCGAAGCCGAAAATTCTGCATCTGTATCTCAGCGGTTCGGCTAAAGGGTCTTTCTGGTTTATGCCGGAAGACGAAAATTCCGCCGGCTATAAAAGCTGAGGGAGTGTCCAATCTGTAAACTGTGGGGTTTGCAAGAACTAAAGCAAAGGGGGTGCGCCAGGGGGGTTTAATGGGAGGGTAGTCACACCGCATAAAAAAAGAATATTGTGGGAGGTGTACTAAGCAAGTGGAAGCGTTTGTACTCCGGAAAACGGAGATAGGCGACTTTATGGCCGAGCTGAAAAAAGACGAGACAGAGTTGTTAGGCCCGGTCGCCAAGGGCAGCGAATATACATTCGCGCCTATCGATGACGTAGGCGCATTATTCCTTGATTACGACACTACGATCCTGCCGCCGGCTAAAAAGTTTATTCATATGCCGGGGGAAGTGCTCTTTGAGTTTGAAGGAGCTGTCGAGGGCAAAGAAGCGGCAAAGGTCGGGAAGCGGGTCCTCTTTGGGATACACGCCTGCGACCTTAACGGCTTGCTGAGCCTGGATAAAGTATTTCTTGAGACATACCCTGATTCTTACTATAAGGCTCGCCGCGATAATACGCTGATCATCGCCCTCAACTGTGTAACTCCATGTAAAAATGGATTTTGCGCATCATTTAATACCGGACCTGCCGCTGATCTGGGCTTTGACCTCTGTCTGACCGACATCGGGGATAGGTTCGTTGTGGATGTCGGCAGCGAGAAGGGCAAAGAACTGACGGCCGGTCTTCATGCCGCGGGGAACGATGATTTTGTTGCTAAAAACAGAACCCTGCGCGCCGCTCAGCAGAAGATTACCAGGCGCATCAATGCCGATGGGCTGGGAACGCTGCTTCATCAGAACTATGAACATCCGGTTTGGCAGCAGGTCAAGGATGAGTGCCTGGCCTGCGGTTCCTGTACTAGTGTTTGCCCCACCTGTTATTGCTTCGGGGTCAAGGACTACGTGGATTTGACGCTGGAGAAGGGGGAGCGGCAGCGTTTTTGGGATTCCTGCATGTTTTACGAATTCTCCCGGGTAGCGCTTGATCATGTCTTTGTACCGGACCGGGAGGCGCGCATCAAACAGCGCATGTACCATAAGCTTACCTATTACCAGCAGCAGTTCGAGGCGCCGGGGTGCGTCGGCTGCGGCCGTTGTGTGTCCGTCTGTATCAAGCATATTGACCCGGTGGATATCGTTGCTCGTATCGAGGCGGATCCTCAGCCAACGCAAAACGTCAAACTGTATACCCCGCCTGAAAAGAAGGTTACCCCGGATGTCAGCCCCTGGGAGCCGCATAAGGCTGTGATCAAGGATGTTAAACAGCAGACTCCCGATGTGCGCACCTATACCTTCTCTTTTGCCGATCCCCAGGTGCGGGAAAATTATACCTACGATCCCGGGGTCTTCAACATGATCAGTGTCTTCGGGATTGGAGAATCCGCTATTTCCATCAGCTCTTCTGCCGATCTGCAGGGCGCCTTCCAGCACACCATCCGCGCGGTCGGTAATGTCACCAACGCTCTCGCTGAACTGAAAGTGGGGGATGTGGTCGGTATCCGCGGCCCCTTTGGTTTCGGCTGGCCGGTTGATGAAATGGAAGGAAAGGATGTGCTGCTCATCGCAGGCGGCATCGGACTTGCTCCGCTGCGTCCGGTGATCAAGCACATTCAAGCGCGGCGTGACCGGTACGGCAAGTTTGAGATCCTGTACGGCTCCAGAACGCCGGACGGCATGCTTTTCACCGATGAATATGACGAGTGGCGCAAAATGCCGGATACCAGGTTGTACCTTACCGTAGACATGGTCCCTCCGGGGGTTGAATGGGGGCACAACATCGGTGTCGTTACCACATTATTCAACAAAATATCTGTGGACAAAGATAACGCCGTAGTCGTTACCTGCGGCCCTGATATTATGATGAAGTTCGCCTTGCTCGACCTGTTGAAGCGCGGCTGGAGCGCGGAGCAGATCTTTGTTTCACTGGAACGCCGCATGAGCTGCGGGATCAAGAAGTGCGGTAACTGCCAGATGGGTCCTGTCTTTGTCTGTCAGGACGGCCCTGTATTCAGATATGCTGATATCAAGGACCTCCCCGGCGGGGTCTTTTAAGGAGGTGTGCTAGGTGGCGAAACCAACTGTTGCTTTTTTTAAGTTTAGTTCCTGCGCCGGATGCCAGCTTTCGGTGCTCAACCTGGAGCCTGTTCTGCTGGATGTTGTAGGCGCGATAGATATACGCTATTTCGTGATGGCCAAGCGCCAAAACTTCGAGGGTCCATATACGATCGGCTTTGTCGAGGGGGCGGTGACCTCCCCGAAAGAGCTTCTCGAACTGAAAAAAATACGTGAAGAGTGCAGTATTTTGGTGGCGCAGGGCGCCTGTGCCTGTCACGGCGGTCTGCCGTCGATCAAGAATTATTGCGGCATGACGCAAAGAGAGATGGAGGAGAGGGTCTACAGCGAGCTGTGGGACCTGAAGTCCTTCCCGGCGCAGGGGATCGACTACTATGTCAAAGTGGACGCCTACTTGCGCGGCTGCCCCATGGACAAAGGGGAATTTGTCGAACTGGTTAAAAGCGCCCTGAAAGGGGTCAGCCCGCTTTTCCGCTATCACAGCGTCTGCAACGAGTGCAAGCTGAAAGAGAACAGCTGCCTGCTCCTCACCAAGGGCGTACCCTGTATGGGGTCTGTGACTGCAGCCGGCTGCGATGCTCTCTGCCCCAGCGTAGGCCGGGGCTGCGAAGGCTGCCGCGGCCCGGCCAGCGATTGCAATGCCGCTTCCCTGGCCAAGACATTTGCTGCTGAACTCGGTTTATCAAAGGATGACGTAGTGCGTAAATTCCGCAAGTATGCAGGGAACACACCCGAGTTTGGTAAAGGAGCTGATGCGTTATGAGTGACAGGAGAATATTTGTCGACTATATAGCCCGCACCGAAGGGGACGGCGCCATTGATATCATCATCGGCCCCAACGGGGAAATCAAAAAAGCCCGCTGGGAGGTGTGGGAACCCCCCAGGTTCTTTGAGGCGTTTATGGTCGGCCGCAAATATGACGAGGTTCCTGAAATTGTACAGCGCATCTGCGGCATCTGCCCGCATGCCCACCACCTGGCCGCCATAAGGGCTGTCGAGAGGGCGATGGGCGTTAAAGTGAGCAGCCAGACAACCCTGCTGAGAGAACTGCTCCACTATGGGGACTGGATTCAGAGCCATACCCTGCATGTCTACTGCCTGGCCGCGCCGGACTTTCTCGGCTATGAGAGTGTTCTGGCCATGGCCGGGGAGGGGGAATTGCTTCCGGTCGTCAAGCAGGCCCTGGCCCTGAAGCGCCTGGGCAACGACATCAGCGCTACCATCCAGGGGAATGAGATCCAGAACAGAACATCTGTGGTGGGCGGTTTCACCTCGGTTCCCGCAGCTTCGGATCTGAAAAAGCTCCGGGAACGGCTGAAGGAAGCGAAGGAATTTGCCTTTGCCACGGTGAAGCTGGCTGATAAAATAGCCTCTCAGCCCCCCTATCCGGATCTGGAGCGCAAGTGCGAGCATGTTTCCCTCTATGATAGTGAAAAATACCCGATCAACGAGGGGCGGCTGACTTCCACCGAAGGCCTGGACGCCCCGGATTGGGAATATCCGCAATGGATCATTGAAAAGCATGTGCCGGGCTGCAACTGCAAGCATGCGCTGATCAAGGGGAGGGATTCTCTATTCGTAGGCCCTCTGGCGCGGGTGAACAACAACTTTGATCGGCTTTCGGCAGATGCCCGGGGGGCGGCGCGGGAAATCAGTTTCTCCGTACCGAGCTTCAACCCGTTCCAAAGCATTATTGCCAGGGCTGTGGAGACGATACATGCCATTGATACGGCGATCGCTCTCATCGACGAGCTCGGCGAGCCCAAAGATGAGGAACCGAAATACGAAATCAAAGCCGGCGAAGGCTACGCGATCACCGAGGCAGCCCGCGGTATTTGCTGCCATGGCGGGAAGATCGACAGGAACGGAGTTTGCCGGTCGTGGGATATAGTGGCGCCCACCTCTAGAAACATCTATAATTTAGAGAAGGACTTTCAGGAATTTGTGCCTAAGCTGCTCGACCTGTCTGATGAAGAGCTGACCCTGAAGTGCGAGATGATGATCAGGAACTATGACCCGTGCCAGTCCTGTGCAACGCACTCCATCAAGGTAAATCTGCACCGGGAGGACTAAATGGAATCTGAGCTTCTCATTATCTGCTGCGGCAATCTCTATTCATCCGACGATGCGGTGGGGATGCATGTGGCAAGGAAACTAAAAGAGATGAAGCTTCCTCCAGAGGTTAAAGTGATTGAGGCCGGGACACCCGGCCTCAATCTGCTTGATCTCTGGGAGGGCGTTCATAAGGTGATCATCGTCGACGCGGTGAGCAGCGGCTCAAGGCCGGGAACGATCCATGTTTTCGACGGCAAATCGCTGCCCCCCCGTGATTTTCTGCCGCTCTGCCTGCACGGGTTTAATGTGATCGACGCCATCATGCTGTCCGCCTCCCTGAACAGTTTGCCTGACGACCTGCGGATTGTGGGGGTCGAAATCCTGACTGAGGATGCCTATTATGAGGGGCTCTCCGAGCAGGTGGCCGCCGCGGTGGCGCCCGCCTGTGAGCGGGTGCTGGAGGAAGCGAAGAAGATGCTGCGCGTTGGTGGTTAGTGGTTAGTGGTTAGTGGTTGGTCGTTGGGAAAAGAGTTAGAATGAAGATTATCGGGCGCCTGAAGCAAGACTTGATGCTGTCCGGGACGTAATAGGGAGCGAGCGGAATCCACCGACATGGTAGACATCCGATGAAAATAGCAGAACGTTACTTTCCGGGTAGTTGCTTAACCGGAATTGAGTTGATAAATGGGGAAAGTAAGTTTAGAATTAAGACAATGAGCAACTGAATCCAAACCTGCTTAATGGATGGGAATATGCTGTGGAGGTCTTATGCACGAGCTGTCGCTGATGATGGGAATCGTGGATCTGCTGCGCCAAAGCGCGGCTGAAAACAACATTAAACAGATCACAAAGGTGATGTTGGTGGTCGGCGATATGACCATGGCCGCCCCGGATGCTCTGCAGTTTGCTTTTCAGTCTTTTCAGGATGAGGAGTTGTTTCGCGGCGCGGTCTTAGAGATCCGCAAAGAGCCGGTGCGGGGGGAGTGCAAGGACTGCAGCCATATTTTTGATGTTAAAGATTTTGCATTTCTTTGCCCATCCTGTTCCAGCCCCAATGTGCGGGTGGCCTCCGGGAGAGAGCTTTATATTGATTATTATGAAGGAGAGTAAGAGTATGGTTAAGGTGCGGATGGCAGCGCCTGTGCTGCAGCAAAATGACGAAGTTGCCCGGGAAAATAGGGAGCTTTTCCGGGAAAAGGGACTTTTTGTGCTCAACCTGATGAGTTCCCCCGGTTCCGGAAAAACGAGCATTCTGGAGCGAACCATTGAAAAGCTTGCCGGCCGCCTGAAGCTGGGTGTTATCGAGGGTGATATCTACACTACCAGGGATGCCGAGCGCATTGAGAAATTTGGGATACCGGTGGTTCAGATCAACACCGCGGGTTCCTGCCACCTGGATGCCAGGATGGTGCAGCCCGCCCTGGATGATTTTGTTCTGGATGAACTTGATCTTTTGATTGTGGAGAATGTAGGCAACCTGGTTTGTCCCGCTGAGTTTGACCTGGGGGAGGATGCCGCGGCCGCGGTTTTAAGCGTAGCCGAGGGTAACGACAAGCCTGTGAAATACCCGCTGGTCTTTCGGGAATCGAGCGTTGTGCTGATCAATAAGATCGATCTTCTTCCCTACACCGACTGTGATATCGGCCTTTTGCAGGAAGATCTGAAGAAAATCAACCCGCAGCTGGAGCTCTTCCAGGTGTCGGCGCGGCTTGACGAGGGGTTCGACCCCTGGATCGCCTGGCTGGAGCAACAGGTTAAGGCCAAGAAGAAACGCCCCTCTTGACAGAGGCGAAATGATCATGCATAATGGTATTTGTCGTTGCGGGGTGGAGCAGCGGTTGGCTCGTCGGGCTCATAACCCGAAGGTCGCTGGTTCGAATCCAGCCCCCGCTACCAATGTTTTTAGATACTGATTTGGCGCAAGAAGATGTTTCAGGGCGGCGTAGCTCAGTTGGTCAGAGCATACGGTTCATACCCGTAGAGTCGCTGGTTCGAGTCCAGCCGCCGCTACCATGGCCCGTTAGTCAAGCGGTCTAAGACACCGGCCTTTCACGCCGGTAACAGGGGTTCGAATCCCCTACGGGTCACCAGATGAATTCCCTGTCGGTCACATGGCGGGGGATTTTCTTTTTATTTGTCGAAGGCCCTCCTGCTTGAATACACCAATTTTTTCATGGGCGATGGATTATAATGAAATGCATCGTGACAAATTATGGTACAGGGATGGGGGCAGGGAGCGACGATGGCAGTAGTTTTCGGCAAGCTGCGGCGGTGCGCGTCCTCTGTGCGGGGGATGGGCGCCGGTTTGGGATGGCATCTCGGCACTTTTGTGCTGGGGTTGGCGGCCGGGCGGGGGATGCTGGGGGAGATCTCTCCCTTTACCGCTCCGGCGGCTGCTATGGGGGCTCTCTATGTAAACGGCAGGTCAGGCTGGCCGCTCATGGCCGGGGTGTTTGCCGGCCTCGCCTCCAGGTTCTCGCTGTCTCCAGGGGTTAAACTCTATGGGGAATTTTTTATGGCTGCCGCCATATTTTTTATCGGGCGGCGCTACCAACGATATCTGGCCGATTCATGGCTTAACCCCGCAGTTTTTGTCGGGGGAATTAATTTAATTACTAAATATATTTTTATGACGGTCGGCGGCGCAGCCCCGGGATTTCTGCCGGGACTGCTCAGCGAGGCCGTTCTGTCCGGAATATTTACCGTGCCTTTTCAGTATGTGTTCAGAAATTATAAGAAACAAAAAACACTTTTTTCTATACTGCTGCTGGTTTTAGTTTATTATGGGCTGGGAGATTTCCAGCTGGGGGCTGCGAGTTTACGGGAAGTGCTGGGGAGAAGCATCCTTCTGGTGGCGGCCGGCGGTTGGGGAGCGGGCTGGGGGGCCGCGGCGGGCGTTATTTTGGGTGTGTTTTCCGGGAATCTTGTCACAGCCTTGCCCATGACCGGTTTTTTTGCGGCGACAGGTTTCTTTTCGGGAATTCTCAAAAGCTGCGGCCCTCCCGGTGTGATTCTGGGGTTTCTTTTGACCAGCCTCTTTTTTTCCGCAAGCTACGGGCAGCCGGACGCTCTGGCGGGGCATCTCTGGGCGAGCGGCATGGCTGTCGGCCTTTATCTGATGTCGCTGCGCTTTCTTCCGTTTTATCCCGGCAGAAAGGGCGGGAGCGACCACAAACCCCAGCCTCTCCATGCGCAGGTGGGGGTCGCTCAGCGCCCTAAACCTGAAGAGGCATTGTGCGGGGACAGTTTCGGCGTATCTCACCTGGATCCGCGCCGCCTGTTGCTGACTGTCAGCGACGGCATGGGATCCGGGATCAATGCTGCCCGGGAAAGCAGGATTGTGGTAAAATTAGTCGAACAACTATTGGGACACGGTGTTGACCCGGAGGCTGCCGCGGGAATTGTCAATACCGCTCTTTATCTGCGGGGCGGCGAGGAGAGCGCCGCTACTATTGATACCGCCGTAGCCGACCTAGACGCAGGCTCCCTGGAATTTTTGAAGGTGGGGGCGCCCCCCAGTTATTTGAAAAGGGGGGAGGTGATCGAGTTGATCAGATCGGTCTGCTGGCCGGCGGGTATCCTGGACGAGGTGGATACCCAGGTTTTGGCTAGGGAGATTGTGCCGGGGGATATCCTGATTATGGCCTCGGACGGGGTTACCGAGGCAAATCAGTTCGGGGAGACCCCCGACGACTGGATGTACGTCTACCTGCGCCAGCTGCCTTTAGAGGATGCCCAGGTCGTTGCAGACTTGATCTTAAAGCATGCTTTGAAGACAGCCGGTTTCGAGAACAGGGACGATATGACGGTTGTCGTGGCGCGTTTCCTGCGGGAAAAGGAATTGGAGTGAGATTAATGCCCGCTTTCAGAGAGAAGGTGGAGCGCCTGATCAGGGAAGAGAGGCTGATCGCCCCTCAGATGCGGGTCGTTGTCGGGATATCGGGAGGGGCGGACTCGGTTGCTCTCTTATCTGTTTTAAAGGAGATCGCTCCCCCTTTTTCATTAAAAATTCATGCGGCTCACCTCAACCACCTGCTGCGGGATGAGGCCGCTGCAGACGCGGTTTTCGTCCGCAGGCTTGCTCAGTCTATGGACATTCCGCTGACAGTGGGTTACGCTCGGGTGGCCCGGCTGGCCGAGACTCGCAGAATGAGCATCGAAGAGGCGGGGAGATTGGCGCGCTACAAATTTTTAATTCATGTGGCGCGGCGAGTCGGCGCTCAGCGGATCGCGGTAGGGCATCATACGGGTGATCAGGTGGAAACGGTAATTTTTAATTTTATGCGGGGCGCAGGCCCTTCAGGAATAGCGGGGATCCCGGCGCGTAACCGCCTGGGGGTAATCCGCCCTTTGCTCGAAGTGAGCAGGGGAGAGATCGAAGACTATTGCCGCGGCCGCGGTTTGACCTGGCGTGTCGACGCCACAAATCTGTCGACCGACTACCGGCGCAACCGCATTCGGGGTGAATTGCTCCCTTACCTGCGGCGCTTTTTTAACCCGCAGGTTGATCGGGCCATCGCGCAGACCGCGGAGATTGTCTCTCAGGAAAATAGGTTTCTGGAACACCTGACAATTAGGATATGGCGGCAGATAGCAGAGGCTGGCCCGCGGTCGGATTACAGGCTGCCGCTCGCTCAATTCGCGGCTCTTCCCCTTGTTTTACAGCGCCGTCTGCTGCGCAAGCTGATCTGCGGAAAGGGGTATGCCCTGAAGGATTTTGGGTATCAGAATTACAGCGACTGCCTGAATTTTTTGCAGAAGTCGCGGCCGGGGGGGGAACTTCACCTCCCTCATGGTTTGAGATTGATAAAAAACAGCAGGTATTTTACTGTAGTGAAGGGCCTTCCACCGGAGAGCGTCGGGAAAGGGGCGCGGCGTATTCTGAAAATACCCGGGACGACTGAGATTCCTGAACTGGGGCTGTCGATCAGCGCGGAGATCAAACCGTACCGGGCTGCTGCCGATTGTTTATTATATTTATCGACCGAAAACTACCAGGAATGTTTTGATTATGATAAAATAAAACTACCATTGGTCGTTAGAACACGGCTGACCGGCGACAGGATACGGCCCTTCGGCCTGAAAGGCACGAAAAAGGTTAAAGACCTGTTTAATGATTTCAAGGTTCCCCTTCATCAACGGGATAGCGTTCCCCTGGTGGCATCGGACGCCGAGATTTACTGGGCGGTGGGATACAGAAGGGGGGCGGCGGCTCCGGTGACGCAGGGAACTGAAAGGGTTCTCTTGCTGAAGGCGCACCTGGCAAATACAAACGAAAAATAATTATAATATTAAATCAGAAAAGGGGGATGAGGGTGAAAGAGAACCAATTGCTGAAAAATATATCGATCTACCTTATCCTGCTGGTGATTGCGGCAATGGCACTGAAAATGACCACGCCCCGCGAGGTAAAACCCGCAGACTGGACTTATTCTCAATTTACTGAAAACCTGGACGAAAGTAAGATTAAAAAGGTAACCTTAAAATCGGTGGGGGATGATAACTACCGGATCGAGGGCGAGACAAAAAAGGGAGAGCCGTTTACACTGGTCGCTCCGGCCTCGGACCAGGAGCTTCATAATCAGCTCAAGGAAAAGAATGTGAGCGTGACCTATGAGCCGAATGAGGGAGCGCCCTGGTGGGCCGGATTGCTCTCTACGCTCCTGCCGGTGTTGTTGATTGGAGGCTTCCTTTTTTTTATGCTCCAGCAAACACAGGGGGGCGGCAACCGCGTGATGCAGTTCGGCAGGACGAGGGCAAAAATGCTGGATCCGGAGAAGCAGAGGATTACATTCAAAGATGTGGCGGGAGTGGACGAGGCCAAAGAGGAACTGGGCGAGGTTGTGGAATACCTCAGAGAGCCCAAGCGCTTCATCGATATTGGGGCCAAGATACCCAAAGGGGTGCTTCTTTTTGGGCCGCCCGGTACCGGGAAAACTCTGCTGGCGCGAGCCGTAGCGGGAGAAGCGGGAGTGCCCTTTTTCAGCATCAGCGGTTCGGATTTTGTGGAGATGTTCGTGGGAGTAGGCGCCGCCCGCGTGCGGGATCTTTTTGAACAGGCCAAAAAGAACTCCCCCTGCATTGTTTTCGTCGATGAGATCGATGCTGTGGGAAGACACCGCGGAGCAGGGCTCGGCGGCGGGCATGACGAGCGGGAGCAAACCCTGAACCAGCTGTTGGTGGAGATGGACGGCTTTGATGCCAATGAGGGGATCATCATCCTGGCGGCCACCAACCGTCCGGATATCCTTGATCCGGCGCTCTTGCGGCCGGGTCGCTTCGACCGCCAGATAGTGGTGGACAGCCCGGATCTGGATGGGCGCAGGGAGATCGTTAAGGTGCATAGTAGAGGGAAGAAGTTGGATGATGACGTTGACTTTGATGTGCTGGCGCGGCGCACCCCAGGCTTCACCGGCGCGGATCTGGCCAATATGGTCAATGAGGGCGCCCTTCTCTCCGCACGGCGGGGGAAAAAGAAGATCGGCATGAAGGAACTGGAGGACGCGGTGGAGCGTGTCATAGCGGGTCCGGAGAAGAAATCCCGGGTGATGAATGATAAAGAAAAGAGATTGGTAGCCTATCATGAGGCTGGACATGCACTCGTGGGAAGTATGCTGCCCAATACTGATCCGGTGCATAAGATTTCCATCATCCCCAGAGGCCGGGCAGGGGGATATACACTGATGCTGCCCACCGAGGACCGCCATTTCATGACCAAGTCTCACCTTCTGGATGAGATCACAACACTGCTCGGAGGCCGGGTCTCTGAGGATATAGTTCTTCAGGATATCAGCACCGGAGCGCAGAACGACCTGGAACGGGCGACGACCCTGGTGCGCAAGATGATTACGGAGTATGGGATGTCCGAGGAACTGGGGCCCTTGACCTTCGGCAAACCGCCGGAGCAGATTTTCCTGGGCCGTGATATATCGCGGGACCGCAACTACAGCGAAGAGATCGCCTTTTCCATCGATAAAGAGGCGCGGCGGATCGTTGAGCACTGCTACCGGAAGGCGAAGGGAATACTGGAGAAAAACCTTAATAAGCTGCATCTTATCGCTACAACCTTGATGGAAAAGGAAACTATTGAGGCGGATGAATTCGAAGCGCTGATGCAGGGAGCATAGTTTCAGCTGTGAAAGGAGATAAAAACTCAATGGAGCGTACTTTTGTTATGGTCAAGCCGGATGGCGTTCAGCGGGGGATTGTCGGAGAGATAATCAAGAGATTTGAACGGAAAGGCTTGAAGATAGTCGGTTTGAAATTGATGCGCATCTCACCGGAGCTGGCCTCCATGCATTATGGCGAACACCGGGGCAAGCCCTTTTTTGAAGGGCTTGTTCAATATATCACCTCATCCCCTGTAGCGGCCATGGTGCTGGAAGGAAAGGACTGCGTCGGTATGGCGCGGGGGATGATGGGCGCTACTGACCCTCAAAAAGCGGCTCCCGGAACGATCCGTGAGACCTTTGGGATCGATATCGGGAGAAATGTGGTGCACGGTTCTGATTCACCGGAAAGCGCCGAGCGGGAGATCTCCCTATTTTTCAAAGACGACGAGCTATGCAGTTATGAGTTATCACTGAAGTCCTGGATCTACGAGTGACCTGCTCTCACGATTTAGAAAGCAAAACCGGGGCGTTGCTTTTGCCGCCAAAACACCTGTTAAAAAATAAATCATTCAATTAAGTAGGAAAAATTGAATTGATGGCGAATAATTAATTAAAAATAAATTTAATGAAGCAATGTTTGCTGCATGTTAATATTTCATATTTTTAGTCGCGATAACCAAAATGTGGTGATACCGGTCGGCGTAAGCGCCCTTCCTGCGGGATGGAGCCGAGCGCCGATTGATTCATGCATTTTGCAGTTCTAAGATTCAGTTGGAGCGAATAATTCTCCATTTGAATTAGAAACTGCTTTTAAAAAGAAACCTGTATAAGGAGGTGTTGCTCGCGGAGCATGGGGGGGCCAAGATTATTGGCGGCCATTTGCACAGAAGCGGTTCAGGTTTTACCAAAGAGAAAGATGAATTGAAGGGAGATGCGAGTGTATGCCTTTTGATGCAACTGAGATGAAAGACTGGCAGATCGCTGCAGAAGCAGAAAAGGATATGCCTACCCCGGAAAGGTATAAAGAGGCGCTGGGGCTGGAGAAAGATGAACTGATTCCTTTCGGCAGGACGCCGAGAGTGGATTTCCTCAAAGTGATGGAGAGGTTGAAGGATAAAACAGATGGTAAATATATTGAGGTAACGGCCATCACCCCGACGCCTCTGGGCGAAGGGAAAACAACCGCCACTATGGGGCTAATGGAAGGCCTTGGCAAGCGCGGACAGAACGTCGGCGGCGCCATCAGACAGCCCTCCGGCGGGCCCACTATGAATATCAAGGGTACAGCAGCCGGAGGCGGCAACGCCCTTTTGATCCCCATGACCGAGTTTTCGCTTGGTCTCACCGGAGACATCAACGACATTATGAACGCCCACAACCTGGCTATGGTAGCCCTCAACGCCAGGATGCAGCATGAGTACAACTACGATGATGCACAGCTTGCCGAAAGAAATCTGAAGAGATTGGATATTGACTCCAAGAACGTTGAAATGGGCTGGATTATTGACTTTGCCGCCCAGGGGCTGCGCAATATCATTATCGGACTCGGCGGCAAGAAAGACGGTTTCATGATGCAGTCCAAGACAGGCATCGCCGTAAGTTCGGAATTAATGGCTATTCTGGCCGTGGCCAAGGATCTGCCCGATCTGAGAGAACGCTTGAGCAAAATCATCGTTGCTTATGACAAGAAGGGCAATCCGGTTACGACTGCCGACCTGGAAGTGGACGGCGCGATGTGCGCCTGGATGCGCAATACCATCAACCCGACCCTCTGCTGCACTGTTGAGCACCAGCCCTGCTTTGTCCATGCGGGACCCTTTGCCAACATTGCTATTGGACAGTCCTCGATTATCGCCGACCGCTTAGGACTCAAGCTCTTTGATTACCACGTTACAGAGTCCGGTTTCGCCGCGGATATCGGGTTTGAAAAATTCTGGAATGTTAAGTGCCGCTTGAGTGGCCTCAAGCCGAATGTTTCTGTGCTGGTGGCGACTGTCCGCGCCCTGAAGATGCACGGCGGCGGGCCGACCGTAACTCCGGGCCGCCCGATTCCCGAAGAGTACACCAAGGAAAACCTTGGCCTGGTGGAGAAGGGCTGCGAGAACCTGGTACACCTGATCAATGTTGTTAAGAAGTCAGGCATTAAGCCGGTAGTGTGTATCAACAAGTTCTTCACCGATACAGATGCGGAATTGAAACTTGTCAAGAGAATCGCCGAGCAGGCCGGCGCACGCGCGGCTATCTCCGATCACTGGGGAAGCGGCGGCGACGGCGCTCTGGATCTGGCAGACGCGGTTATGGACGCCTGCAAAGAGGAAGTAAACTTCAAGCATCTCTATCCGCTTGACATGCCGTTGCGGCAGCGCGTAGACATGATTGCCAGAGAGGTCTACGGAGCAGCCGGCGTAGACTGGGCGCCGGTGGCTGAAGAGAAGGCCAAGAAATTTGAGGCGGATCCCTATTATGCGGACTTTTCCACGATGATGGTCAAGACACACCTGAGCTTGACTCATGATCCAACCCTCAAGGGTGTGCCTAAGGGCTGGAGACTTCCGATCAGGGATGTCCTGGTTTACGGCGGCGCCAAGTTCCTTTGCCCGATGGCAGGAGCGATCAGCCTGATGCCGGGTACCAGCTCCAACCCGGCCTACAGACGGATCGATGTGGATACCGCCACAGGCCAGGTTAAAGGCTTGTTTTAATCGATTTATTTCAAGATTAACAGAGATAAAAGCCTCGAGCAATCGGGGCTTTTTCCTGTCTTTTTCCTTCGATATTTGATAAACTAGACTTGAGATTACAGCAAAAAAATATGGTAAAAGGAGAGAAGCATGGAACGCATCGATGCCATAGTACGTGATCCTTTATTTCAGGAATGCCTGAATAAGAATAAAAAAGCGGAAGAGGGACGGGAGTTCTGCAAGCATGACCTGCAGCACTATATCGACGTCGCCAGGATCACCTACATCCTGGCTTTGGAGTCCGGCAGGTACGCTAGTTTGCTTGAGAGCAACGGCTTGAGCGCGCAAACCGGCAAAGAACTGGTTTATGCCGCCGGGATTCTGCATGACATCGGAAGATGGCGGCAGTATGAAACAGGGGAGGATCATTCCGTTATTGGGGCGGAACTGGCCGGTGAGATTCTAGAGCGGGCGGGCTTTTCCAAACAGGAGAGGCGGGTGATCGTGCGCGCCATCCGTGAGCACAGATCGCAAAGGGAAGTGCCCTCGCTGCTCGGGGAGCTGCTGCACCGGGCCGACAACCTCTCCAGAGCCTGCCATGAGTGCGGCGCCAAAGATAGATGCTACAAGTTTTCATCAATGGAAACAGGCAATCTTGTCCTGATCTATTAACCCAGTTTTGAATCTTCCTAAAGTTATTTAATCAGGGATAGGTCGGCAGAATCGTCCCGGCGATTTCTGGGGTAATTTTTAAAAAAGGATGGTTGAAATGGAGAAACAGGAAGGACATAATCTGCGGGTCGTGATGATTGATGGGCAGGATGAAGCCAGGCAAGCCCTGCTGGAGGTGGGCGCGGACCGGGGGGGAGCGCGTTGGATGAGCTCCAAAGCGGTGTATCGCCTAATCAGGGTCAAGCAATTGAAGAGCAAAGCCGCCGTTATTCTCAAGCAGGAGATGCTTTCCAGAGGGGGCGAGGCGGCTCTCAACAGAGGCGTGGGGAACTTTTCTGCAGAAGAGACGGACGTTTTGCTGATGGGCACCCTGCGCCAGTACGATGAGCTATGCAAGAAGATCAAAATGCAGCCCTTCGGCCTGCGCCGGCTGGCAGATGAAATTAAGGAGACCCTCGACAATTACGATAAAAGGGAGAAAAGGACGCTGCGCTGCCGCGATCGCTCTCTTTCGCTGGGAGAGCGCACTTTAGTAATGGGTATACTCAATGTGACCCCAGACTCTTTTTCCGACGGGGGAAAGTTTTTTGACACAGGGGCCGCGGTAGAACATGCCCATCAGATGGTTGAGGACGGCGCGGATATCGTCGATCTGGGCGGGGAGTCTACCCGCCCGGTAACGTGGAGCGAAGAACCGCTTTCTGCCGCGGAGGAGATCCGGCGCATTATGCCGGTGCTGGAGCGTCTGCTGCAGGAGGTCAAGGTCCCCGTTTCCGTAGATACCTATAAAGCGGAGACAGCCCGTGCGGCTCTGGACGCCGGAGCGCACATGGTCAACGACATCTGGGGATTCCAGCGTGACCCCGGGATCGCCGCTGTGGCCGCGGAGTATGATGTTCCGGTGATCCTGATGCATAACCAGGAGGGTACCGAGTACCAGGACCTGATGGGAGATCTGCTGGCTTCTCTGCGCAGGAGCGTAGGCGTTGCCCTGGATGCCGGTGTGCCGGAGGACCAGGTGATCATTGACCCGGGTATTGGCTTCGGCAAGGATGCGCAACAGAATCTGATCGTCTTGCACCGCCTGCGGGAACTGCGCTCTCTAGGCAAACCGATACTGCTGGGCGCCTCCCGCAAATCAACGATCGGGAAAGTGCTGAACCTTCCCGCGGACCAACGTCTGGAGGGGAGCCTGGCAACGGTGGTCTGGGGGGTCGCTCAGGACGCCGCGGATATCGTGCGCGTCCATGACGTCAAAGAAACGGCGCGGGCTGTGCGCATGACCGAAGCGATAGTTAGTGGTTAGTGGTTAGCGGTTAGAAGGAGTGGCCTGTCGTGGATGAAATAAGCGATCGCATTATTCTAAAGGGGATGCGGTTTTACGGGTATCATGGGGTTATGCCTGCCGAGCGGGAGTTGGGGCAGCCCTTTGTTGTGGATTTGGAGCTGCGCTGCGACCTGCGGGAAGCAGGGGAAACGGATGACCTCGCTAGAACTGTGGATTACAGCCGTGTCTTCGAGCTGGTCAAGGGGATAGTCGCCGGCGGTCCTTACCTGCTCATCGAGGCGCTCGCCGAGCGCATCGCCGCCTCGCTTCTGGCCGGATTTCCCGTCAGAGAGGTGTCGGTGAGGGTGAGCAAGCCGCAGGCGCCCCTCAAAGGGATCTTTACCGACGTAGCTGTAGAGATAAGGAGGAGCGCGCATGCCGAACGCCTTTCTGGGGCTGGGTTCCAATCTGGGTGAGAGGGAGTATTACCTTGCCGAGGCGCGCCGGCAGTTGGCCGCGCACCCTCTGATTGAGATCATTCGCTCTTCCTCCCGCTATGAGACTGAGCCTGTGGGCTATCTCGATCAGGGGTTGTTCCTTAACCAGGTGCTGGAGATTGCAACCGCGCTGCGCCCGCGGGAACTGCTTCTCGTCACCCAGGGGATCGAAAACGGATTGGGGAGAAAACGCCTTATCCATTGGGGCCCCCGGGTGATTGACCTGGACATTCTGCTCTATGGGGACAGTGTGCTCGATACCCCGGAACTGACGCTGCCTCATCCCAGGATGTATGAGCGGCGATTCGTATTGGCGCCCCTGGGGGAAATCGCAGCGGAGTTTGTTCACCCCGACGGGATGACAACCCGGGAGCACCTGGATGCGCTGCGGCAAAGAGGAAATACGGAGAAAATCCGGTTGTTTCGAGGATAGATACCATGGTATAATAACCATGCGTTATTCCGCTTGTACCTGTCAAGGACTGAGACGGAAGGCAAGGTTGAACGATAAGTATATTGCGCCTTCTGGACTGCGGCCCGGAAGGCTCTTTAATTTGGAGGCGAAGATCTTGGAGCTCGGTTTTATCGGTGCGGGTAAGGTTGGTTCAGCCCTGGCTGTTCTGCTGCAGAGAGCGGGTTATTCTCTTGTCGGGGTGGCCAGCAGGACAAATGAGTCCGCCAGGGTGCTGGCAGAGCGGCTGAACTGTCCGGCTCTGCCCGGCAAGGAACTGGCCGCCAAATCCGAAGCGCTTTTTCTCACCACCTCAGATGATGCCATTGCCCCTCTCACTGCAGAGCTGGCCAGGGAAAAGGCTTTTCACCCGGGGCAGCTGGTGCTGCAGATGAGCGGCGCCCTTTCTTCACAGGTGCTGCAGCCCGCTGCAGAGATGGGGGCGATCACCCTGTCGCTTCATCCCATCCAGTGCTTTGCCGGCGTTGAGCAGGCCATCGCTCTCATTCCCGGGACATATTTCAGCATTGAGGGGGATGCGCGGGGGTACGTCCTGGCTGAGAAAATGGTGGAGGATATAGGGGGAAAGCATTTTTTGCTCGATTCGAAGGCCAAGGTGCTCTACCACGCCGCGGCCTGTGTGGCCGGCAACTATCTGGTGGCGCTGCTGGACACCGCGCTGAGCCTTCTGGCGGAAGCGGGCGTTCCCGAAGAGATCAGGCTTCCTGCTTTTCTGCCTTTGGTCACAGGGACATTGGAGAACGTTAAAAAACTGGGGATAACTAAGGCCTTGACCGGACCTATCTCACGGGGGGATCGCGGCACTGTGGAGAAACACCTGGCCGCCATGGAGAACCTGCCGCTGCTTGCAGATATTTATCAAACCCTGGGGTTGGCGACGGTTGGAATTGCTCTCAAAAAGGGAACAATAAATGAAGAACAGGCCGCGGCGCTGCGTTCCCTGCTGGCGGATCACTGGAACGGCATACACTAGCCGATAAAGATACCCCGCCTGAACACGGTAAAAGCCCGGGCGGCCGGTTGCCGCCGTATAATAAGTTGCTTCAAAAAAAGGGAGGTTTTTTCAAATGTCACGGGTAACAACGGCAACACTGCAGGAGATGAAAGAGAAGAAGGTTAAAAGCACCATGCTCACGGCTTATGACTATCCGACCGCCTGTCTTTTGGATGAAGCGGGGATCGATATTCTGCTGGTGGGCGATTCTCTGGGGAATGTGGTGCTCGGCTATGAGAACACCCTTCCGGTGACCATGGAGGAGAGCCTTCACCACACCGCAGCGGTGGCCAGAGGGGCGAAACGGGCGATGGTAGTGGGAGATATGCCCTTTCTTTCCTACCAGACCACAGTTGCCGACGCTGTCTGGAACGCCGGACGCTACCTCAAAGAGGCGGGGGCGCATGCCGTCAAGCTGGAGGGCGGCCGGGAGAGGGCGGAAGCCGTGCGGGCCATGGTGGAGACGGGTATTCCCGTGATGGGGCACCTGGGACTTACCCCCCAATCGGTACACCAGTTTGGCGGCTACCGGGTTCAGGGGAAAAGCGATGAGGGAGCGCGGCGGCTGCTTGAGGATGCGCAGGCCCTGCAGGAGGCGGGGATCTTTTCTCTGGTTCTGGAGTGCATCCCGGCTGACCTGGCCGGGGAGATCACCCGCGGGTTGAGCATACCGACGTTATCCTGCGGCGCGGGACCCCGTTGCGACGGTCAGGTTATGGTTTTTCATGATATGGTGGGGATCACCGGCAGAAAAGCGCCCAAGTTTGTGAAACAGTATGCCAATCTGCATGATGTCATAAGAGAAGCCCTCGCTTCCTTTAAAAAAGAGGTGGAGGATGGGAGCTTCCCCGGTCCGGAGCACTGTTACGGCGCGCCTGAAAAATAAAGCGGCTGTTCACTGCGGCGGCCTGTAAAATAACGGAATTTTGCAGCGAAATTAAAATTATCGAGGGGCTGGAACTGATGGATGTGGTTAGCAATATTATACAGATGCAGGAGCTCGCTGGGAAATTAAAGAGCGAGGGTAAGACAATCGGCCTGGTACCAACGATGGGTTATCTCCATCGGGGGCACTTGAGCCTGGCGGCGCGGGCGCGGCAGGAAAACGACATCGTGGTGATGAGCAATTTTGTCAATCCCCTGCAATTTGGGCCGCAAGAGGACTTCGCCGCATATCCCCGGGATCTGGAACGGGACAATAAACTGGCGGAGAGCGCGGGGGCAGACTATGTTTTCGCCCCGCAGGGAGAAGAGATGTACCCGCAAGGCTACGGCGCCTATGTGCAGGTGAGGGGTGAAGCCGCGGAGAAGATGTGCGGCAGGTCGCGGCCGGGGCACTTCCTGGGTGTGACCACCGTGGTCCTCAAACTGCTGATCATCACGCAGCCGAACAGGGCTTATTTCGGGCAGAAGGATGCCCAGCAGGCGATTATCGTCAGAAAAATGGTCGAAGACCTCGATCTCCCTTTAGAAATTGTTACCTGTCCTATCGTTCGGGAGGGGGACGGCCTGGCGTTGAGTTCGCGCAACACCTATCTTTCCCCGCAAGAACGGGAGCACGCCCTGGCCTTGCCCAAAGCCCTTGGCGCGGGCCGTGCTCTGATCCTGCAAGGGGAGCGGAACCCGTCCAGAGTGCGGGAGGAGATGCGGCGTGTCTTGGAGTCCTCCCCCGGAATCCGGGTGGACTATGTTGAGGTGGTTGACGGCAAGACTCTGCAGGAACTGCCTGTGCTGCAGGGCTATGTGCTGCTGGCAGCCGCGGTTTTTGTGGGGAAAACCAGGCTTATTGACAACATCGACCTGGAGGTGGCGCCATGTACCGCTGCATGCTGAAATCGAAGATTCACCGCGTAGTCTTGACCGACGCCAATTTGAATTACATGGGGAGCATTACCATTGACCGGGAGCTCTTAGATGCCGCTGATATCCTCCCCTTTGAACAGGTGCAGGTGGTCAACAACAACAACGGGGCGCGCTTTGAAACCTATGTCATCGAAGGAGAAGCGGGTTCCGGCCGCGTTTGCCTCAACGGGGCGGCCGCCCGCCTCGGCCAGCCCGGCGATATTCTGATCATCTTTTCCTATGTACAGGTGGAGGAAAAGGAGGCGCGGCAATACAAGCCCCGCTTGGTTTTTGTAGATGAAAAGAACCGAATCGCCGCGCATCCACAGATAAGCGGTTCTGAAGAATAGGAATTTTCTTGCTCAGGTAAGGGTTATGAAGAAGGGGATGATGCTCCTTGGGCAGAGAAGAGCTGCGGATGCTGCTGGAATCTTTCTTATCCGGAAAAACGACCGTTGACCAGACGCTGGATCTGCTGGCGCAGCTGCCATACGAGGACCTGGGCTATGCCCGCCTGGATCACCACCGGGAACTGCGCACCGGTTTTCCCGAGGTGGTCTTCTGCGAAGGGAAAAGCGAGGAACAGGCGGCAGAAATTTTTGTCAGGCTGGCGGCCAAGTCGAAAACAGTGCTGGGAACCCGTGCCGATCTTGAAATCTTCCATGCTGTCCGGGCAAAATGCAGTGACGCGGTCTACCACCCGCTTGCCCGCTGTATCGTCGTCTCCTCTGCTGATGAGCGGGAAACAAAAGGGGATGTTTTGGTGGTCAGCGCCGGGACAGCGGATCTGCCGGTGGCGGAGGAGGCGGCGGTAGCCGCGGAAGCCATGGGGCTGCAGGTGTCAAGGCTGTATGATGTCGGTGTGGCGGGCATTCACCGCTTGCTGGATCAATGCGGCGCCCTGCGGCAGGCTGCCGTGGTGATCGTCGTCGCCGGGATGGAGGGCGCCCTGGCCGGCGTAGTGGGCGGATTGACCGACAGGCCGGTTGTCGGCGTGCCGACGAGCGTCGGTTACGGGGCGAACTTCGGGGGCTTGTCCGCTCTGCTGACTATGCTCAACAGCTGTGCCCCCGGAGTCGGCGTGGTGAATATAGATAACGGATTCGGCGCCGCGGCCCTGGCCTATGCCATTGTCGATACAGGAAGAAGATCGCCATGAGAATACTCTATCTCGATTGTTTTGCCGGTATTGCCTAACCAGCCTTCCTTTTAGAGGGGGGCTGATTTCTTTATGTACGAAAATTGACGGTTAAGACACGAAAACCTACGGTTCATGACAGGATTTCGACGTGTTGCGCACTGCCTATCGTTAATAGATGCTAGATATAGTAATATAATACTATGATCAGCGAGGGTTAATCTAACTATTATACTTACAAGGCTGGCGGCATGATGAAAAATAAAAAAATTTTAATTATTATTATATTCTGTTTAGTGGTTGCTGCAGGTGTATTGATTACCTGGAAAGGCATATTTTAGCGGTATGTTTTTATTGAAGTTTCTTTTAACCTTTGGTGAATTTGGCGACAAACATAAATAATTTGTCTTGACTACCCGACTACCTTGTAATACAATATAGATGATGCAGAGACAGGAGTTATTTTTTTGGCATAACTACTATGCAAAGCATAATAGAGTAGGCAGGTGAGAAAATGAATGAATTCCCAGATGTTGAAAGGGTTGCTGGAAGGATGCATCTTGAAGATAATCGGCGACGGGGAGACCTACGGTTATGAAATCGTTGAGAAGCTGACAAAATACGGATTCCGGGAGGTCAGCGAGGGAACCGTTTACCCTTTGCTCATCCGCTTGAATAAAAACAAGCTGCTCAATTACACCACCCGCGAATCGCCGTACGGTCCCAGAAGAAAATACTACTCCCTCTCGGAGGAGGGGAAGGAAGAACTGGCAAGTTTTCATCAGACCTGGCTGGAACTGCGCGGCCTGATCGATCTTGTTTTCAAGGATTACTAAGAAGGAGGAAGAAGGAGGCGGCTGTAAATGAACGACATAAAAAAGTTGATTAAGAAAAATTATGAGCTGAGCAAAAAGCTCAACCCCGAGAACGATAAAATCTATACTGATATATTGGTTTATTTAAGGTTCAGCACCTTAGATGAGTTGGAAGCAGAAGAGGTCATCCAGGATATTCTCGGCATGTTTCTTGAGGCCCAGCAGAGGGGCGAGAAGATCGAAAAGGTTATCGGCGAAGGTTATCAAGCCTTTTGCGATTCCATCATTGAGTCAGCCCGGCCCACTAAGTTTATTTGGAAAAAGGCGTTTCTTAATCCGGAATTAATTGTAATGTTTTTTGGGATATTATGGGTGATTGATCTTGTATGTAATTTTATCTTTGAGTTGTTTGTAAACAGAAGATTTATTCTGGATTACCAGGTGAGCCTGGGGTTTCTCATCGTTGGAGCGATTAATACGACCGCTATTTTTTGGATTCTTGACTATCTCAGAAAAACCAGTTTTAAAAAGGATAATTTTAAGGATACGCTATTATTGGTGACGGTTTGGGTCGGAGTTGTTGCCCTGGACGTGTTCATATGGCAAATGCAAATAACTAAGTCTTACGTACTGTTCACCATGAAGATTTATTACCTGGCGGCGCTGTTTATTGGGCTTTACCTGCTGGCTAAAGCCGTCAGTAAAGCTTTCCTAAAACAGCGGTAATCTCACCTTGTCTATCCTAAATCTCCGTACTTTTTTGGAACATACATTCCTTGTCATTTTCTCTAAAAATCCAAGGTAAGCCAACTGCTCAACATC
>DHAA01000049.1:0-29348 GCA_002397275.1 Thermacetogenium sp. UBA4966
ATCCACTGAAGACTGATCCGACTCTTTAGCAACCAAATAATGAATATCGCCGAAATAGGGCGCCGGAATATATTTAGCGCAACGCAAACTATGCCGGAAAACCTTGTAAAGACTTTCCGCCATCTCAGCCGGAACAGCAGAACCTCCAATCTCTTCAATTTTTTGGGCATAATATCGAAACCGTTCTTGCATGGGCATGGCATGAAGCCTCTGAAACAATTCCTGCACCGCATCCAGCCCGTCGTCCTTTCCGATCGTTTGGGAAGAACCACGTGGAATGCTCCCCTTATTTTCCTGCAATATTTTTTGAATGGCTCTATCAATATCTGCCTGTTTTACGGTCGCAAAGATTTCCTCAAAATTAACAAAAAAATTGGGAACAAACATGGATTCCATAATAATATCGTCGTCAAAATCAACGGTTACCGGGATGCTGTCAATCAGCGTAAAATTAACGATATTGATATTATTTTCCCTAAGCCTTCTGGCTGTTTCCACAGCGATTAACCCGCCTACGCATACTGCAATGATTTGCACGTTTGGGTTATTAAGCTGCATAATGCGTTCCGCATAGTCATCGGCCAGCTGTTCCACTGCTGTTGAAGGATCTAAGCGGCAATAGACATCCGGGTCTTTAACGGTTATCCCTACAACCGGACCCAAGCTTTGCGGTTTCATAGCCCGAATCACATACCGCAAAAAATTCATTGTTCCCAAACCAGCATGGAATAAAACCCTTAGAGGTCCTTCCTGATCCGTACTGAAAAAGGTAAGTTCCCCGTTGTTCTTTGCCGCTTGGACCGTGGCGGCACTATCTTCGGCCGCAGGCCGGTTCCCGCTGTTTTGGCGGATAAAGGCTGCCAGATTGGCGATCGTCGGTTGATTTAATAACTGCTTTAATAACATGTCATAGGACAGGACTATCCCTTTGGCGGCCTGAGATTCTTTTAGCTTGTTGGCAATCCGGGCCATGATCAAAGAGTCGGCGCCCATATCATAAAAGTCGCCTGTTCTTGTGATTTGGGGTACCCCTATAATCCCTGCGCACAGCTCCATGATTTCCAGTTCAAGCGGATCATGGAAAGAATCAGCCTGTTCTGCTGCTGCTTGGGGATCATGATGGGCAAAATCCCATTTTTCGACGTCTTGGCGGTTGACTTTTCCGTTTGCTGACAAGGGCAGTTCGCTTATGGTCAATAGCTTGGCCGGTATCATGTAAGCGGGTAACTTTGCGGACAGGTATTTTTTTAGTTCCTGTTCTGAAACGGCTATATCGCCTGAATCCGTTTCAGCGCCCTTTGAGCCTGTTTGCACCGCACAGGCCAGGTATCGATCGCTCCCCTTCCCTTTTGTAACTGCACACGCTCTGATAACCGCAGGGTGCCTGGCCAGAATCCCTTCAATCTCCCCCAATTCTATGCGATGTCCTCTGATTTTGACCTGTGCATCCTCCCTGCCCAGAAATTCTATCTCCCCATTGGGCAAATATCTCCCCCAATCACCGGTTTTATAATAAATTCCTCCGCCATCCATAAGTTGCACAAATCTTTCTTCGGTTGCCCGATCATCCCCGGTATAGCCCTTGGCAAGACCGGCCCCCCCTATATATAATTCCCCTTTCACCCAAACCGGGCAGTCCTTACCTTGGGCATCTAAAATGCGAAAGTTTTGATTGGCCAGAGGATAACCATAAGGGATGCTGACCCAGTCCACTTCGTTTTCCGAGCAGATATGGTAATTAGACCATATGGCCGCTTCCGTAGCCCCTCCCAGAGCAACCGTACTGACCTGCTGGGCGTAAGATTGTATTTGCCGGGGCATATCGAGGGGAACCCAGTCGCCGGACAGCAAAACCAGGCGCAAAGACGGAATGGCGACATTTTGCTCGTCATGGAGGTGTTCCAAAAACATCTGCATCAAAGCAGGCACGGTATTCCAGACGGTCACCTGGTATTTCCTGTTTAAATCGTACCAGTGGGAAGGATTGGTTTGTTGGGTACGATCAGGGTACACAATTATTCCCCCTGCCGATAAAACCCCAAAGACATCAAAAATAGACAAATCAAAACTTGGCTCAGAAAGACCGAGAATCACGTCCTCATGATTGATGGAGAACCGTCTGCTAATGTCCTCGATGGTGTTGCAGGCGGCCAAATGGCTTAGCATGGCGCCCTTGGGCTGCCCGGTAGACCCGGATGTATAAATGATATAGGCTAATGAGTCCATTGGTACCCTGCGGCAGGGGATTTCGCCTGAATAAGCCGCCAATGTATCAACTTCAATCATGGTTCCATAGTCGGATAGAGGCATCTGCACCTGGGAGAGGGTAAGGATATAGCGGACATCCGCCTGGGCAAGCATGATAAGCACTCTTGCTGTCGGCTGCTTGGTGTCTACAGGCACAAAGACCGCACCAATACTTAATACGGCCAGCGTCGCTGCAATTTGATCACTGCCTTTCGGCATAATCACAGCTACTTTCTCCTGTTCCTGACAACCTTGGTCCGTTAACGCCTGGGCGATAGCTGCTGCCTTTTTACCTAATTCTCCATAACTGGTAATCTGACCATCCAGGATGATGGCCGTCTTGTCCTGATTCTTTTGGATTTGAGACAATACTTTTTCATGCAGCAATTGGGTGGGCAACGGGGCCTGGGTTGAATTTGCTTTTTCCATCCGCTCCCATTGCCACGACGGCAGCACGGCCGCTTCACCTTTTGTCCATGCCGATTCTTCGCCAGCCAGTGCAGCCAGGACATTCCCGAAGCATTCAAACATATCGGAGATCAGCTGTTCAGGGAATATATTCTCTCTCACATCCCAGTTAATGATTAAACCGTTCATACTGTCAGCAACCTGGCAGTCAATAAAGACTTGGGGAGACTGGCTTATCCCATAGCCTCCGAATGCGCGCTCAAGAGAATCCCCTTTCGGTTGCAGCCCTATGGCGCTGGTAAATACGATGGGCATCAACGAAGCGTCTGTTCCGTGCCGCCGGAACAATTCCCTGATGACCTCCACTCCGGAAAACAAGCGGTGGTCTAAATCCTCAAAGAGTTGGCGTTGGACTGCCCGAGCATTTTCCCAAAACCTATTTTCCTTTTTCCAATCGACACTCAAGAGGTTAATGGATGTGAAATCACCGACAATCCGCTCCACATCTTCATGCATCGGCAACCGGTTAAGCAGGGTTAAGTTCAGACAAAATCTTTTATTGGTGCTCCACCGTTCGATCACAGCTGTAAAAGCGCTCATTACGGCAGCTGTGGGAGTAAGGTTGTATTTCTGGGCCTTCGCTTTCAGACTGCTCCAATCGGCAGGACTAACCCATGTGGAATAACGCCTGAACCTGACTGCAAGGCACTGCTCCTGATTGTTTCTCTTCATCGGCAGTTGAGGCGCAGACGGCAGTGTATCAATCCGTTCCAGCCAGTACCTTTTAGCGGCTTGGTATTGTTGGGTTTTACGGCTTTGGTCTTCTAAATACAGATATTTCTGAAAGGTGAATTCCAGGGGTGGTAAAATGAGCTGCGGCTGGGCATACAGCAGATTAAATTCATTCAGCATAAGATTGATGCTGGCCCAGTCTGCGATTAATAGATCCATGGAGAGATGCAAAATATCATGCCGGGAAAACCTGGTGATCTTTATATCAAATAAAGGCCACTTTTCTGTATCGTAGTAACGGTACCCCATGTTCTGCCTGATCGTATCCAAAGCGTGATTGGCCGCCGTTTCCGGCTGGAGACTTAAATCCTGATAAGTCAGTTTGAAATAAGGCACATGCTCCAGAACCTGCTGCAGTCCCTTCTTCCGGATAATGGCCCGAAGCATAGGATGCCGGGCTATTAGTCTATTGACAACCTTTTCAGCCCGTGGTATATCCAACTGCTCATATTCCACCTCCAGATAAACATGGCAGGCTACTCCCCCATACTCAAATAACGTGCTGCGTCCCAGCAAGTAGGCCGATTGGGAGTCTGTTAGGCGAAAAGGCTCGAATTCACTCTCTTCTGCGGCGGCAGGTGAATGGGGTACTTCTTTATTCCTTCTTAATGCTTCCAAAATTTTAGACTTGTTTTCTTTTAAAATAGCCAGCGTTTCTTGGGTCAAAACGTCTTGAGACGCCCTATAATGCAGCTTGCCGTTTTCTTCCCAAAGCTGGATATCGTGAATGTTTAAATCGCTCATTAATGATTGCAGTGAATCCATCCGGCGGGCTTGCATCATCCCAACACCTCCAAGTATTTTGATTTTTGTGACTTTTGGGGAAACATCACCATATCTTTTTGCAGGGTAATAACCCCTGTTCCTGTCAGAGACACCTCAAGGATTTGCGTCTTGCGGCTTCTTATCCATTTGATTTTCTTGTCGTCTCCTGTTAGAGCGCGATATTTTTCAAAGTCCTTATCACATACACCCACTGTGATCTGTTCAATTCCCCGCGCCCCATTGGCGTGCGTCACCGTGGCAGGGCGCTGCGGCGGGCTATAATCTGTTGCAATAATTGGTAATTCTACAGGGGAGGTGGTGAAAAAGGCAAACTTTGTTTTTTCTCCGTCCGGTCTGGTTCTGGACCCTTTGATGATCCGGGAAGTGGCAATGCCCATATTCATCACGTCCAAACGCGCCGCTTTAAATCCGGCCAGGGTATGTTCCTGCGGTTTATTAATAGCTACCAAGCCTAAATCACTCCAGCCTCCCGGATGTTTATCCCAGTATTTCCATTTATCCTTAGCCGATTGACCAAAAAAAAGCCCTAAAATCGTTGCCACTGAAGGGAACCCTGGCACTGTTTCAAACACTTCTATGTACGGGCCTTCCTCGAACCAGATAAAAGCATTTCCACGTTGACCCGACCTGCCCCACTCTACTGTAAACCCGGCATTTTGGAAAGACTCAACCGCCTTCCGTAAGTGATTGACTTTGCATTGCAAAAAGCTGAACTTTAACATCTTATCCTCCTCTTTGCTCATGGATGCCCCGGACAAGAGTAACGATTTATTTTTTTGCAAAAGTTAGCCACCTCTAATTTTTATTCTATTTTTCCCCATTTGTCAATAGTTTTTGTATGAATGTCAAAAAACGTTTTAGGGGTTAAAGACACCCCACTGTTTATTACATTTCACGTCGAATAAATCACCTTCCCCCAATAAAAACCAGTTAGCCCAAACCCAATCAAGTCGTGCCATGAAAAACGAGGAACCCAGTTTACTTTGCGATACTCCAGCCCTCAGCCCGCTCGCGAATGTCGATAAATTTCTTATACAAGCCCTCATGCTGAATCAACTCTCGATGCGTACCTTTTTGGACAATATGACCGCCATCTACCACCAGGATTTGATCGGCGTTTTCAATGGTCGCCAGCCGATGGGCGATAACGATAACCGTTTTGCCTACGGTAAGTTCACTGATGGCTTGTTGGATCAAATGCTCATTTTCCGGGTCCACGCTGGCCGTGGCCTCATCCAGAATGACGATGGGCGCATTTTTCAGTATAGCGCGGGCAATGGAAATTCTTTGCTTCTCGCCACCCGAAAGCGAGGAGCCTCCTTCGCCAACAACGGTCTGATAGCCATCCGGCAGCGCCGTGATAAAGTCGTGGCAACGGGCCTTTTTTGCGGACTCTGTGATCTGTTCCCGCGTGGCCTGCGGATTTCCAAAGCGGATATTGTTCTCAATCGTGTCGTGGAACAAGTACACCCTTTGAAAAACCATACTGATATGGTAGAGCAGACTGTCACAGGTCAGCTCCCGCACATCAACGCCGCCTACGGAAACGCTCCCGCTGTTTACGTCATAAAACCGGGCAATCAGATTACAGATCGTCGTTTTTCCGCTGCCGGAGGGACCGACGATAGCCGTCGTACTCCCTTGAAGAATATCGAAACTGATGTCCTGAAGCACAGGCTTTTGGTCATATGCAAAAGAAACGTCCCGAAAAGAAATATCATAAGCGCTCAAAGGGATGTCTTTGCCTTCTTCGTCTATGAATTTCGCCCGTCCGATACGTTCCAGCTTATTCAGGGTCGTATCGATCACCTCCAGAACATGTGCGGCATTGTTCATAACTTCTACACTGTCGAAAATCATAAAAGAAAAAATGGCCATCATCAGCAGCGTGGGAAGCGTTATGTTCCCCCGGATAGTCAGCCACGCGGATACGGCCACCATCGCCACGGAAGCGGCTTTCAGCGAGAACAGGTGTAGGCAGTTTAACGGCATGTACTCCCGTTCCATTTTGATATTGATTTTCTTGCTGTCCCCATATGCCTTGCGGATTCCGTTTACAGATGCGCCCTCCTGCTTAAACGCCTTTACGACCTGCATTCCGCGCAGATACTCAATGGAGCTTTCCACCATATCGTCCTGCGCTTTTTGGTGGATTGGCGCGTTTTTGCGGCTGCGTTTTTCCAACAGGTTCAGGAATAATGCGGACAACAAAACACCGGCTAAGGAAATGATCCCGGCGGGCAGGCAGTAAAAGCCAAGGCAGACAATCAGCGTAATAACCATGATGTAGCCGTTGACCACGGTATTTATCATGTTCATGGCGAACATTTCCATAAAGGACAGATCTGTTGTGACAGCAGAGGTCAATTCTCCCAGATTATTCTGTCCGAAGAAACCGAGGGAAACGCGCTTCAAAATATCTCCCAAACGGATACGCTGCTTGGCTGTCGCTTCATATCCCACGCTTTCCTGCGTTATCGAGCGCAGATAGGAAAACAGAAATTTCCCAAGAACCGCCGCAATCATACCCAAAAGCAAATACCAAATGGTATGAACCTGCAAAGGCTGCGTTCCATTGAAATCCTCAAGTACCAAACTCAGACCATAGGCCGTCAGCACAATGGGCATGGCCGTAAATACGCTGTGGAGAAATGCGTAAACAAAGCCGGTATAAATCCTTTTACGATAGCGACCTGTCCAGCGGATCAGTCTCCCTACAATATGCAGCATCACGTTTACCCCCTCTCAACCGAGCTGCCGACAAACCAACTTCGGGCGCCGATATGAGCTTTCCACATGGATTGATACAAAGGGTTTGCTTCCAAAAGCCTATAATGGGTTCCTATGTCCTGTACTTGTCCGTCTTTAAGTACAATAATCTGATCTGTGTTCCTGATGGTGGAAAGCCGGTGGGCGATTACAAGCAGTGTTTTCCCTTTTGTCAGCGCCGCGATGGAACGCTGGATTTTTTCTTCGTTTTCCTGATCGGTAAATGCCGTCGCCTCATCAAGAATGACGACAGGCGTATTTTTGAGGATCATCCTCGCAATGGCGATACGCTGCTTTTCTCCGCCGGACAGCTTGTTCCCGGCGTCTCCGGCGGATGTATCGTATCCGTGCTCCAGCTTCAAAATAAATTCATCACAGCAAGCCGCTTTTGCCGCCGCGTATACTTCTTCATCATCGGCCTGGGGGTTGCCCAGCCGGATGTTCTCTCTGATGGAGCAGTTGAACAGGAAATTATCCTGCGTCACAAAACTAACAATATCAGATAGCTGGGACAGCGGCAGCTTGCGGATGTCTGTCCCGCCGATTTTGATACTTCCTTTCTCAACGTCCCAAAAGCGGGCAATCAGGCGGGCAATTGTGGATTTTCCGCCGCCGGACGGGCCGACCAATGCGGTAATTTTTCCCTCCGGGATCATCAGATTCACATGGGATAGCGCATTTTTCCCTTGTTCCGGGTCATAGGAGAAGGATACGTCCGTCAGTTGAATGTCATAGTGGGAAAGACGGACTTTATGTTTCGTGTCGGGTAATTCGGCAATGTTCAAAAGCCAGTCCGCGTCATGGATGGCATACTCAATCGCCTTTGCCTCATTGACATGAGTAGTGAAATTCATCAGCGGCCCTACTATGCCCAAGGACAAAATCAGACAGATCACGAAGTCCTGCGGCATCAGCGTGCCTTTCCAGTACAGATACATCCCAATCGGTAGCGTCCCTAAAAAGGTGGAGGGTAGGACGGCTCTGCCGAAATTCATCAGCTTCCATGTACTTTGATACCACTTCAAGGTGTACTGCTTAAAAGACTCCACAGCCTTTGTGAATTTCTCATACGAAGTGGAGGACTGGTTGAAAGCTTTGATGACCTCGATGCCCTCAACATATTCCACGATGACGCCATTGACGTGATTGCTGGTTTCCATATAGTCTGCATACTGCTGATTGAAGTTTTTCATCATGATCCCATAAGCGATACAGGCGATAGGGACAGTGACCAACATGGCCAGCGCCATTCTCCAATCAATGCTCACCAGATAGATAAACACGGCCAGCGGCAGCAGAAAATTGGAGATGCATTCTGGGATCATATGCGCCAACGGCAGCTCTATCGTTTCCACACGATCCACCAATACGCTTTTCAGCTTGCCGACCGATTCGCTCAGCACGATTCCCAGCGGCGCTTTCATCAGCCTGTCGGCCATTTTCAGACGGATATTCTCCAGAATCGTATAGGCCGAAATATGCGACAGTGTCGTTGAAATTCCGTAGAATAAGAAGCGCGTCGCATAGCCGCCAAGGCCGATCCAGCACCATAGCCATACTTTCGCCATAACAGGCGTTCCATTTATAAACAGGGTAATGATCTGATATACGCTCCAATAAGGAACAAGTCCGGCCGCCACGCTGATAATGGCGCAGAAAACAGAAAGGGTAATTTTTATCTTGCATCTTGAAGCAAAAGAAAAAACAATACTGATCCAGCTTTTTGGCTTCATGGATTACCTCCATAAGAATAGAGAGTATCAGGGCATTCCTGACACTCTCTATTCTAAAGTCTTCCTAACTTACCGCCACTCTGCATAGCCGGGTTTTACTCCGATCAGATTTTAACTTTCCGGTATTCCAACGGCGTTTTCCCCTTTACACTTTTGAACGCCTCTGAAAACTTGCTGCTGTTGGCATAACCGACCCTTCCGGCAATCGCCGTAATGGATTCTTCTGTTTGTGTAAGCAGTGTCGCGGCCATATCTATGCGGAAATTCCGCATATAGGTGAAAATAGCTGTGCCATATACACCTTTGAAGCATTTCTTAAAAGACGAAACTGAAATATCAAACATGGACGATAGTTCTTCTATCGTATAATGCTGATCCGGCCGCGCGGTCATAAATGCCATGATTGTTTTTACTTTTTCTACCTGAGATTTATAAAAATAGGGACGTTCCTCGCCAAATCTGGATACATCCACCGCTTTTAAGGCGACAAGCAGCTCCAGCACTTTGACCTTCAAGTATTCGCTGCGGATCGAATCCGGAACCTGATAGAGTTCCGAAAAGATATGCTCCGGCGACGGGTCGTCACGCATAATAAAAGGGCGCTGCTCAGAGATGAAAAGCTGCTCCACTTGGAGCAGGTCGATGGAAAACAGGTGAAACAGGTCGGCCAGCTTCTCCATTGCTTCGGGAACCGAGATGCACACGGTAACGCCGTGATAATGCTTGAGCGGAAAGCTCCAATAGCGGCTTCCCTCTGTAAAGCTGTCAATCAGGATGTCACCGGGGGCGAGATAGAGATAGAGACCCTCTGCTACTTCACCTTCGATGCGGCCCTCTCTGCAATGGTTGATTTCGATAATGTGGCTGTCCAAAATTTTTCGTCCGGGGCAATTCTCCATATGAAAATCGTTATACAACACGAAGATGCCGGGGAATACTTGATAATAAGTCGCCGTCCCCTCCCCGGTTTTATTTTTCATTTGGTAAACGGAACAATTTTCATCCCGGCAGAGCAATTTCATATTTTGATTGGAAAAGAATTGATCCGTGCCGATCATTTCTTCACCTCGATCCCAGAAAGAATTCTTGCAGCCGTTCTATCCCAGCGTCGTCCAGACAATATTGCGCCTGCACTCGCCCGTGCTCTAAATGCAGCACATAAGTGCAACAACTCACGATCAATTCGTAGTCATGGGTAATCACAAGAGATGTCTTATCTATCTGTTGCAGGGCGGTCAACTCCCGGGCGACTTCCTCCATGTGCTGCAGATCCAAACCGCTGGTCGGTTCGTCAAATACCAGAATATTTCGCCCGGAAACCAGTGCGCTTGCAATCGCCACCCGCTGCTTCTGGCCGCCGGAGAGGGCCATGGGGTGCCGGTCTTTGAAGGGCAACAAATCCAACCGTTCAAGAAAAGATGCGGCCTGTTCCCTTTCAGGCAGCGCCATGCTGACGAACATTTCTTCCTCAACGCTTTCCGTGAACAACTGATGGTTCACATCCTGCATAACCATATAGCAACGGGTTAGTCGCTGCTTTCTATCATAACGGTTTTCGCCTATGGTCATCATGCCTTTGCATTTTTTCTCCAAGCCGCACAGACATCTGGCAAAAGTGGACTTCCCAGCCCCATTGTGACCGATCACTGCAATAATTTCGCCTCGCGGAAGTTCCAAACTGGATATATTGATAGCATGTTTGCTCTGTGTATAGCCAAATGCAAAATCAGAACACAAAAATGTTTGCTTGTGTGCCGGATGCCTTGGTTTGACGGGAAATTTCAACAGGTCAAAAGGACGCAGCCCCATTTCTTTTTGTTCATCGGAAGATAATTTATGCGCTTCCTGCTCCGATAGTTCCGCGCATATCTCGCCGTTTTGCAGATATAGTATCCGGTCTATTAGCCCGCGTAGGTAATACAGACGGTGTTCGGCAATCACAACTGTCTTTCCTTGCTGCTTCCACAACTGTATCAGACGACGTAAATCCGCTGTTGCGGAAATATCCAGATTGGAAGAAGGCTCATCCAAAACAAATATTTTAGGTGAGCTTACCGATACGGAGGCGCAGGCAACCTTTTGTTTTTCCCCGCCGGAAAGGCAAAAAATATTTTTTCCCAAAAGCGGCTGCATTGCAAACTGACCGGCCGTTTGCTTGACTCGTTTAATGATTTCCTCTTGCGGCAGGCCTTGATTTTCGCATCCAAAGGCCATTTCGCTGGTGGAATCCACAGTGAAAAACTGCGTCCTGGGGTTTTGAAATACGCTACCCACCTTTCTTGCCGTTTGGTACAGGGGAAGCTTGCTGATATTTTCTCCATCCAGCAGAATTTCTCCATCCAAATCACCATCGTAGTAGTTGGGGATCAAACCGTTAAGCATGCGCGTCAGCGTCGTTTTCCCGCAGCCGGAACGACCGCATAACAAAACAACTTGCCCATCGGGAATAGAGAGGTTAATATCAGATAATCCGCCTGCTTCATTTCCTCCCATATACTGAAAATTGACATTTTTTAGTTTGATCATACAGCGCCTCCTACCAAATCAAAAAAGCAGCCCAACAGAAGACGGCAATCACACTAAGCAGAATATCAACTACGCCAAACCCAATGCGGCAAATGTTGGTGCGCTTTTCAGGAGCGCCCAATCCCCGTGTCAAAGCCGCCGCCGACAATTCTTCTCCTATTTTTACTACGCACATCATAAGAGGCACCACACGATACTCCAGCATTTTCATCGGGCTTCTCAGTGTGGCAATCCCTCTCATTTTCATGGCGTCGCTGATAGAGAAATATTCTTCTATAACTGTAGGGAAAAAACGAAATATAACAGAAACAGGTATAACGATCTTTTGAGGAATATACATGCGTTCCATAGCGGCCACAAATTCACTAACCGTCGTTGTATCTATCAGGTAATACCCCATGACAAATCCCGGCAGGATATGCGTATAAATGCCGACCAAAGCTCCTAAAAGAAAGTTCCAAAACCCTGACAAAAGGGGAAGGACTTCGATTTCCAAAGCAAACAATATAAAGTAAGTCAGCGAAAAATTAGCGACGGCTTTCCACCGTTTGGAAAACAGCAGCAGGCAAACCGGCAAAATCGCCAAACAAGGGCGAATATAGTTCATCACACTGCCGACGCTCCCACTCATCATAATGGTACTAACAGTGATGGTAAGGAACAGCTTCGTGCGCGGGTCAACGGGAATAACTGATTTTTTTTCAAATGGCAGATCGCAGACGGCATTCATCACGCATCAAGCATACCGGCTTTTTCAAAGTGTTTTTTCAACACAGCTCTTCCCAGCAACGCCCCCAATACGCCGCCAAGAAACGCTACTACAAACAGAGTTGGAAACACCCACCCGGGTGTATAGGACATGAGCGTATCAGCATATTCCTGACCATATCCGGCGGCAACCTTTGCAAAATAAGCGTCTCTGGCCAGAAACATCCGGCTTACATAACCCATGATCCATAAAGAGAAAACGCCATTGCCAATAATCGTCCATTTTAAGCTGCGGTAGTTACCCGCCTTAAAAATCAAATCTGCCAAAAGCCCGAAAACAAGGCCGGCAACTAAAACTTCAATTCCGCTGCCCATAAGCAAAGCGAGCAGGCCCAAAATCAAACCGGTCAAAGTGACCATGCCGAATATCTTTACCTTCGTCAAATACAGCATAAAAGGGATTCCGCACAGTATGGGGCAAATTAGAGGCAGCAATACAATAAAAATAGGTATGTATCCAGCCATCATACCGACAAAAAACAGTACAAAGTAGATAGCGGTAAAAATGCCGACATTGATCAAATCCTTTGCTTGCAGTTTGTTGTTTTTCGTATCCATTTTTTATCCCTCCATCGAATATTTAGACTTAACTAACCATTGCTTAAAGCTTAAAAAGCTTACAAAACATGATCTTTTGCTGACTCATCAAACTGAATACAGGCACTTATTAGTCACACGGCTGTCCTTGCGAACTTTGAATACGATCCCATCCAGAAATACGATGCTGATAAATAGCGTCCAGGGGCCGGAACTACCATTCGGCAACGGCTGGCACATCAGCTTATCGGTGATACTCCTAACGCGTAAGTTGCGCAACCTCTCAATATTCCGCCTAAATGAGGCTGCCTTGGCTAAGTATGCCTAGCATCACCTAGCGTAAACATCAGTCGGGCAAGTTTGATGACAATACGCCGCTAACGAAAACCGCGAATAAATATTGCGTAGCTACACTGGCTGCTGAATGTGTTCGCAAGCGTGGCCTCAAGCTTGCCGAGTTCTATGACCGTAATTCAAAAAGGCACTATTCATCACCACCACGCTTAAATTTTTACCGCACAAAATCTTGTGCGGGTAGTTGATGCTCTGCTATGAGCAACCGACTATACGTGCCCATTTGTCTCTATAAACAAGTTCACTGGTTACTGCTCTTTTTTCAAAATTTGCTTAGAAATTTTCCTCCTTGGGTCTTGACATATTACCGTAAGCCTATTTCACCGTTTCTTGAGCCATCTTCTCTAATGATTTTTTGTCAACCTTACCCACACTTGTTACGGGCCATGTCTCTATTATTTCTACTTGATCCGGCATTTTGTATTGCGCAACTCCAAGATCCTTTAAAAATCGATAAACCCGAGATAATCTCATTTCTTCTCCGTCTTCTATCATGACAAAAGCGCAGCTTCGATTTCCCAGTGTGACATCCGGCACGCCTACTACAGCAGCCTCACGAATTGCCGGATGCTGACAAAGGTAAGCCTCTATTTCTGCAGGAACAATCTTTTCACCAGCCCGGTTGATCTGCTCTTTCATTCTGCCGCCCATGCGGATATTTCCCTCTTTTGTACGCCTTGCTCTATCTCCCGTACGATAGAAACCATCCTCTGTGAAACTCGTTCGATTTGCCTCTTCTGCTCTATAGTAGCCGTCAATGGTATAGGGACCTCTTGATAAGAGTTCACCATATTCTCCATCTTTGACTTCCCTGCCGTACTCATCCACTATTTTGATTTCATCTGCAGGTGATACAGGGGTTCCCTGACATCTTGCAATAATCGTGTCCTCGTCATCCACTTGGGTAGAGCACAACAACCCCTCTGCAGTTCCAAAAACCTGCATCAATTTACATGGCCATTCGCTGATGATTCTGTCAGCCAAAGTATCGTCCAACATAGCACCTCCCACTTGCAAAACCTCCAGACTGGAAATATCAAAGCCGTCGTCCCATTCCAGCATCTCCATACAAACATTTACCATGGCCGGTACTAATCCCGTAATTGTCACCTTTTTCTCCGTAATTAGTGCAAGAATTTCATCAGGACTTGTATTCCTGCATAGCACCACTTTCCCTCCTACGTCCAAAGTGCCAAGTAGTCCGGGGCAACAAAGCGGAAAATTATGGGATACAGGCAAAGAAGCAAGATAGACGCTGTTAATATCCAACTGGCATCTTTTTGCCGACATCCTCGCGTTATAGATATAATCTGTATGTGTTCGTGGAATTAATTTCGGGATTCCAGTTGTTCCTCCGGACAAGAGAAGAACAGCCGTGCTGAAACTATCAACCTCTGGAAATTCAGTTGTACTTCCTTTCATCTTTGATAGCAGATAGTCGCTGCCGTTTTCGCCATCAACAATAACCGTTTTTAAAAAGGGAAATTTTTTCTGCAGCATTCTTGCCAGCGGTACATAATCATATCCTAAAAACCGCTGCGCTACGATATAAGCGGAAGGCTCTGCGAGCTTCACAATCCCCTCCAACTCAGCTTCTCTATATGCCGGCAAGGCCATAACGGGAACAACTCCTATTCTCGCAAGAGCAAATAATACAATCACGATAGAAATCCGGTTCGGCAACTGCACAACAACCCTATCCCCTTGGCAGATACCGATATCCATAAATGCTCCCGCCAGATTATCTACTTCTTCATCTAATCCTTTATAAGTGATCTCTCTTTCTGAATCAACGACAGCGGACCTATCTCCATATTTGTCATTCCACCTGCGCAATTGCTGACTTAGTGTTAATTTTTCCCATCCATCCAGATGCTCGTAAGTTCTCAAATTCTTCACATATCTTTTTGCATGTGTCATATTTTCACTCTCCTTCAATCCGCACCGCTACGTTTGCGGAATACTCACTGCTAATTTCTATCGGGACAACTTGCCAATCCGCTAACATACTTCCTCGCTCGCAAATGCGGTTTCTCTTTATCTCAAAAGATTTTAAATCCTTATTTAATCCTTCGCCCAATGCCTTTACATATGCTTCCTTTGCCGTCCAATACCGAAAAAATGTACTGCTGCTTCTACTCTCACTAATTTTTCTGCTTTCCTCTGATGTAAAAAAATTTTGGGCAATTTCTAAACAATCCGGAAACTCACGTATTTGTTCTATATCAACTCCTATTTTGGGAAATTTTCCTAAAGATAATAGTACAATTTCTCCCGAATGGGACACGCTATACTGCACACTTCTCTCGGGAATAACATTTGCAAGATATGGTTTTCCGTAATAACCTGTGTTTATGCAAATATCATGTATAGGTATATTCATATACTGGGCTAATAGAGTTCTTGTCAGTATTTTCCCTGTCGCGCCCCGCATGCGGTCTTCATATAGTCTAAATCTCTCAACATAATTTTTTTCTTCTGCGCTCATCAATTGCCAATTTGTAATAATCCATGGAATAATATGCCTCCAGCGGACTGTCCATACATGGATTTCCTTGTCCTGCAAGAAAAGATCCTGGCAATATTCCATATCCTGCTTATCAAACTTTTTAATCGTTATCGGCTCATGATAAGTTTCTAATGGCTGCTTTAAGTTCATCTAATACTTCGTCTTCACTTTCTCGGATAAAAAAGTGGCCGCCCTTGAACATCCGGTATCGAAAATCACTGTCTGTATACATACCCCAGGACTTGATCTCTTCCAGATCGGCTTCTCTGTCGTTCTCTCCCCCCAGGGCAAGGATCGGGCACTTTAATTGAAAGACATCTTTTGAATAATAGATCTCATACAGGGTAAAGTCCGCTCTCAACACAGGAAGGAAAAACGCCAATAATTCTTTGCTTTCCATAATTTCCTTGGGAGTCCCTTCAAATCTTCCCAGCTCTCTTTCGAATTCGTCATCTGGTAAATGATAAATTGGGTTCGGTTCAGGAATATGAGGAACCCTGCTTCCGGATATAACTAATAAGTTCGTCTTTTCCCCCTGCTTTTCTAATTCTTTTTCAACCTCAAACGCTATTTTTGCCCCCATGCTATGACCGAAGATGTATACTTGATCATTCATATAGGGAAGAATCGCCTGGACGATATCCTGAACCAGGTCTTCCATTTCTATGTATGGCTGCTCCATAATTCTTTCCTCTCGACCGGGTAACTGAATAGGGCATATTGTCATTTGATCTTTCATCGCTTTTATCCATCCGTTGAACACGGATGCGCCGCCGCCTGCAAAGGGTAAGCAAAACATTTTTGATTTTCCTCTGATAATTGCTTCTTTATTTTTCACTAATTTATCTAAGTCCCGCATTGTATGTCACCCATCCTTGTGCTCTCTGATGCCACATTTTTAAAGAGCAGTTCCGGTTTCTGAATACAGACTTTAGTCCCTATCGGTATAGATCTTGTTATAAAGGCGTTACTTCCAACAACGGTTCGTTCCCCAATAACAGTCTCCCCCCCTAGGATCGTAGCTCCGGCATAAATAGTGACACAGTCTTCAATAGTAGGGTGTCTTTTCTTTTTTCTTAATTTCTGTCCGCTATTTGTTGACAATGCCCCCAGTGTAACTCCCTGATATAATTTCACATGATCTCCGATCTTGCTTGTCTCGCCTATTACAACACCTGTTCCGTGATCTATAAAAAAGTATTCTCCGATGTCCGCTCCGGGATGTATATCTATCCCTGTCTTGGAATGGGCATACTCCGTCATCATTCTCGGCAGAATCGGAACCTTTTCTCTCCATAATAGATGCGCCAGTCTATATACCATAATTGCCTCAAACCCCGGATATACCAAAATAATTTCCTGAAAACTGTTTGCCGCCGGATCTCCATCATAGGCGGCCTTTAGGTCTTTCAATAAAATGTTTCTTAGATCTGGTATGCTGGCCATAATCCTTTCAACCAAGTCTTGCACGGCGACAGATTCATTTTTATCATAAATATTTTTAATCAGAAACATTAATTTCTCTTCAACTTTCTCGATCTGGTTCTCGAAGTCTTTGCTATTTATGCTGTAATCAACGCCCAGGCATTCCGGAAATAGCAATTGCCGTAACAAAGCGAATAATCTTCCAATGTCCTCTTGGTTAATTATCCTTGTTAAAGCGATTTCGCTATCTATAAAAGAGTTGTAATAACTGTTCCGCAGCTTTTCCAGAAGAACGGTATTTTTCTTCATAACAAGTATCATCCTTCCCCAAAAGTTAGTAACTACTAACTATATATCAAAAAAATTAATTTGTTTTCGCTATCTCCCTACAAATAGTCTCCTGCCAGAGGTACATGCATCCCCGGCAAGGACATAACTTGATACCATCGAAAAATAAGGGTAGAAAAAGTCCAGTGAAATATAGGCGCTGAAAGTGCGTTCACTTGACCATATAGTGGTAGGATTTACTAATATATGAGGGTTAAAATCACTTACCATTAGAGCTTGTCTAACTGAGAACAATTATCATTACCTTGAGCTAGATAATATTCTATCCTTATCCATATGTCAATAGTTATTGCCAAAAAAATTTCAAATAAAATTGTGGTAAAATTTGGTAGGTTTTGTTCCCACATCGGCAGTTTATACCATTCATAAATTGATGAGCCCGCCGACAAAATAAAGCCATGAAGAGATTTCTTATCTACGGTGTCTCCGGATGGGGATTGGAAATAATGTGGACAGGAGTCGGGTCGCTGCTGAGCGGTGATCTGATGTTGCGCGGCTTTTCCTACCTGTGGATGTTTCCCATCTACGGCCTGGCCCTCTTTCTGGAACCGCTGCACGATCAACTGCGCCCCTGGCCCTGGTATCTCCGGGGTCTGATCTGGATGGGCGCCTTCCTGGCGATCGAATATTCCACCGGCTGGCTCCTCAAGAGCATTCTCGGAAGCTGTCCCTGGAATTATAGTGGCACCAGATTTTGTGTTGACGGCTTAATCCGCCTTGATTATGCCCCTGCCTGGTTCTCCGCCGGATTTCTTTTTGAGAGGCTTCATGATACCTTGATAGAACACTCCATCCTTTGGTGTTTCAGACTACCCCTGGCAACTGACCATACCAATTTTGTATGTAAACCGTAGCTGCGTGGTAACAGTCCGGTAATTGCTTTTACATCTGTATTAATTCTTCCAGATTAATTGAAACCTCTTCTACTATATCAGATAAGTAGCCGGTAGCACTGGTCCTGGCCTGCAATATTGAAGGAAACGCAAACAGACTATTTATTGTGCGACCGCGTTCGATATCTCAGCAGCTTTACTCAGCCTTTTATATTCCATGGCAACCATCACTGCGGAAAGGATCAACACGATCCCGTCCGTTACGGGACTGGCTGCCCATACCCCTGGAATCCCCATCACTCCTGGCAGCAGAAAAGCAAGAGGGATAAACAGGGCCACTTGGCGAAGGATAACCAACACGCTGGCCGCGCCGCCTTTTCCCAAAGCCTGAAAGAATGTCAGTGCCATAATCATAATGCCCAGGGTCGGAAAGATGGAAAACATCAGCCGGAGATTGCCCGTTCCCTGCGCCACGATGGCGGCGTCCTTAATAAACATGGAAAGGATCGCTCCTGGGAAAATTTGAATGGGTATCCAGAAGCACAGCGCCAGCAGCGTCGCTCCTACGAAAAAGATGTTGGTGCATTTCCTGACACGCTTATACTGCTTCGCACCGTAATTCGTTCCCGCCACGGGCTGCAATCCTTGGCTCATGCCCCACAAAGGGATAAAGGAAAACGCCATCACGCGCAGGGCCGCGCCGATAAGGATAATCTGCGTGTCCCCGCCATGGCGAGAGGCTACATTGTACAGCACGGTCTGCTGCACGAGGGTCATCACCTGCATCATCATAGCGGATACGCCCACAGAAAGGATTTCGGGCAGCATAGATAAAGCAAGGCGTATGCCATGAAACCGAACAATATCGTTCTTCTTGAGAAAATAGTGCAGGGTTAATATGGTTTGGATCAACTGCGCAACGATATTGGCAAGGGCTGACCCTTCCAGCCCCCGCTCTCCCATTGCCAGGATAAAGATAGGGCACAAGATCATGACAAGCACCGCGCCGATCCCCATCAGCACCATGGCACGCTTCATCAGACCCTGCGCCCGCAGGATCATATTGGCGCTCTGGGCGAAATTGACGAGCACCGAGCCCGCGAACACCACACGCATATAGCGGACACCAAGCTCCAGGATCTCGCCCTTCGCTCCGCTAAGGGCTAAAAGCTGCCGAGGGAAAACCATGCCCACCAAGGTTGAGACCGCCGATAAAATCAGGATCAACATCAAAAGATTGCCCATGATCCTGTTGATCGTTTCGCTATCCTTTCTCCCGATGGCTCTGGACAACACGGAAGCGGAACCGACCCCGATCAGGGTTGCGATGCCGCTGTTGATCAGGGTGAAGGGGTATACGACCGAAATAGCGCCCATGGCGCTGGGGCCGATCAACTGCCCGACGTAAACCGCATCTACCAGCGAATAGAGCCCGATGACCAGCATCCCGATAATGGCCGGAACGCTGAGCTTGATCATAAGCTCCAGCGGGCTTTTTTCTAGCAACTCGGCCCTCATGTCTTTTTTCTCAGTTTCCATATATGCTTCCTCCTTTGTGACTGGCCAAGATAGAATCGCTTTTTTAATAGCTAATAGCTCATTGACGAGCCGTAATAAACGCCCAGCACTCCAAGCATTCTTGGCAAGACTGCATGACTAATACTAGATACTTAGTTGCCGCGCTATACTGATGATGGCTGCAAGCTTTCCTTTGTCGATGGAGAGAAACGGCGTTATCCTCATGAAAATGAAGGACAATATCAGATTTACCAGCATTTAAGAAACAACATACCTAACTAAAGCGTCCCATTTGCTGCTAAATGAGCAGATCGGTTTATGCTTGCGCTTTCATTTAAAAACTCATTGACTAAGCGCTGAAATTTCTTGTTTTCCTCTGCGAACAGGAAATGACCGCTGTGTATAAATTGTTCCAACCGCGCGTTGGGCAGCAACCTGTTGAGTTCCTGCGCAACGCCGATTCCAGTTGTCGGGTATTCCCTTTCACCACCGACCAGCAGCAACACAGCCATATCGATATTCTTCATTTTTAATGTCAAATCAAGTTTTGACCTGCCGATATGCATCATGACGGCATAGGATACCTTCGTCTTATTAAATATCGTTTTTACAGAATCGTCTTGGAAATACGGACCATAGAACATATCAATATGACTGATATACCATTCGTTTGCTGCCCATTGGTCCTTTGGCGGTAGTCCTGTCTTGAAATATATAAAGGTGTCGGTAATGGCTGGTTTGTAATTCGCGCTCACTGGGGAAACAAGTATGAGTTTCTGTAAGCTTTTCAAATGATTCACCGCGTACTCCATGGCGATGATGCATCCAAAGGAATGCGCCACAACGATAATATCCCGATCCGGGAAGAAGTGCCTCCGCAATTCTTCAATTTCTTCAGAGAAAACATGTAAGCTGTAATTCGCAAGATCAGGCTTAATTTCGGAGCGTCCGCAGCCTCTGTTGTCAAAAAACAATACGGGATGAGCATCAGCCAAAAATCGCAAGGAATTTTCCAAATAGTCTGAAGAGAGAGCGCACCCTCCGGCAACCACGATTATAGGAGTTCCATCCGATCGCGCATTATACAACGTATACCAAATGTCAAATCCGTTTATGTTTACCGCACTTCCGCCTTCCGTAGTAATAGCCGGGCGCTGTAAAGCTTGGGATGGCAACATACGCGCAAACGTCTGGCATAACGCTAGGCCGAAAATGAAGGCAGCACAAACAATGCAAATTAACCATTTGAAGATCGTTGTCTTTCTGCTCATGGTGAACCTCCAGTTCCAAATGCCGCTTGTGCTGCCCTAGTTCCCAGCGCCTCCCAACTCGTCAGCATTTTTGACTTCCCGAGTCGATAGGCTACCTGTAAGTGCTCCTTCGTTCAGTTCATGCTCTGAACGGTTACTTAACCTCCAGCGAGAGAATATCAAAGAAGTAGGGAACGCCGGTAAAGGTATAGCCCGCTATCTTATCCGTGTTGTAAACGATCACTTCCTTTTGATAGGTCAGCGGTATGTCGATCACGTTGCCAAGATCGTAGTTGAAAAGATAAGTATACGTTTCCCTTAATTCATTTTCATCCGTCATATTCGCCAGCTCTTTAATCTTGTTTAAGAATTCGCCGGAATCGCTCAAGCCTTTCAGGGAAGGCGTTTGCGGGTACATCGTATCCATGGGCGTAAACCAGGTATGCGGGGAGGCAAATGCAGCCTGCGTATGCCATAAGGTGATATCGAAATTTCCTTCCAGATAATCCGCGTACCACTGCATCTGCTCCTGTCCTTTGAGGTTCAGCCCGATGCCGACTTTTTGCAACTGGCTTTTCAGCAGCTCGCCCACCGGCTTCGTTCCGGCGTCGAACAGCTCCTCCATCGTCATGACCAGGCTGAGGGCCTGCCCGTCCTTCTCGCGGATGCCCGTCTTTTCATTGACTATCCAACCGGCCTCTTCCAGCAATTCCGCTGCCTTGTCAGGATCGTAGGAAAAATCGGCTTCGATTTCCACATCGGCATAAGGCTGGTCATGCACAGCGGGAATATCGGCGGGCGGCTCATAGCCGGAAAATAGGGTCTGAGAGATTTCCTCTTTGTTGATCGCATGTGCAATCGCTTTTCTCACGTTGATATCGGACAAGAGCGGACGGGAAGCGTTTAAGGTGATATCCCTGACCCTGGTTTCGATTTCCGCTATCTGACCGTCGATGCCGTCAAATTCTTTGGCCTGATCATATTCGTCATAGCTGAGCAGTGTGCTGCCGAAGATCAGATCGACTTCGCCGGTCTTCAGAGCCTGGAGCCTGGAAGTGGAATCCGGAATATATTTGACGATGATCTCATCAAACGCGGGCTCCTTGCCCCAATAGTTCTCATTTTTCACGAATCGGGTATATTGACCGGACACAATTTCATCATAGACATAAGGACCGGTTCCGATGACCCCTTTGACCGTCTGAAAATCGCCTTCAATCAACAACTCGGTGGCGCAGATCGGGTTGACGTCCGGCCAGCAAAAATCCTGAAGGTAGGCGTAGAACGGGTGCGAATAGGTCAGCTTTAAGGTGTGTTCATCCACAATCTCCATGTTTACAATATCAGTGATTCCTTTTAATGCATACATAGCCGGATTGGATCGCTTGTGCTCCAGATTCAGCTTGACCGCTTCCGCGTTGAACGGATCCCCGTTATGAAACTTGACGCCTTTCCGGAGATAGAAGGTAAGCTCCGTCTGGTCGTCGTTATACTCCCAACGCTCGGCAAGACCGGGAATGATCTTCCCGTTGTCGAAATCGACTAGATTCTCATAGACCAGCTTGGACGTACAATAGTTGCCATTGACCATATACAGCGTGGAAAGTGTTGTCGTTTCCGCCGCAATTGCCATGGTCAGCGTTTTCTTGCCGGATTCCGAACCATTATCTCCCGAACTGCCGCAACCAGTCAGTAATATAGCTACACAACAAAACAAGGCGATCAGTGATTTCTTGGAAAACATTTCTAATATTTTCATAGCTTTACTTTCCTTTCTTGGTTATTTATAATTCTTCCAATTGACCGATTTTGCTGATTTGCCCATTGCACAGCTCATAAATTCTTTCCGACAAGCTGTACGCAAATTTCATATCGTGAGTAATCAGCATATAGCTGCAATGATATTCATCATGGAATTTTTCCAACACCTCCCCAATTGCTTTCTGCGAGATTAAATCCAGACCGCTTGTGATTTCGTCCAAAATCAGATAATCCGGACGAATGGATAGCGCGCGCAACAATGATACCCTTCTTTGCTCACCTCCCGAAAGACTTTTGACCGGTGTTTCCAGTAACCTTTGGCTTGTTCCGGTAAGCGCCATCAAATCGAGAATTCGTTTCCGCCGCTCAGCTTTTTTTAATGGCGTCAAATTGAATAACGCCTCTTCTATATTGCTATATACAGAAAGCCTTTTGTTCAGGGTACCGTAAGCATCCTGAAAAACTGCTTGGATTTTCGTGCGGCGTTTTCTCCAGTCGCTATAGCTCCACGGTTTAGTATCTTCACCGTCCAGGAAGATACTGCCAACCGTAGGTGTTTCCAGGCCAATCAATAGTTTCGCCAGGGTACTTTTTCCGGAACCGCTTTCCCCCATAACGCTTACATTTTCCCCCTTCATCCAGGTGAATGAGATGTCTTTGAGAGCTGTAAAGATTTTCCCGGAGGAATCGGAATATTGCTTGCCCACATCGCTTACTGTGATTTGTTCCATATCCATGTGCCTTTCTTTTGAAAGTTGGAAAGCGTCACAAATTCCCTTGTCCATTCATTGGCTGGGTTGGAAAAGATCATATCGGCCCTGCCTTCTTCAATCAGCTTTCCGTTCTGCAAGACAATGATTTCGTCACAGAGTTTTTGAAGCAATTGATCATCATGGGAAACAAGGACAACGGCTGAATTGTTTTTCTTCAATCGCTCAAGCTGCTCTATCAAAAAGTACTGCTTGTTGACTTCATCAAGCGCTGACGTCGGTTCGTCGGCAAACACATATTTGGGATTCAACCCAATCAGAACGGCCAATGTAATCCTCTGGAGCATCCCGCCGGAAAGCTGGTTGGGATAGGCGGCATATACTCTATCCGTATCCGGAAGATTGACCTTTTTCAAGGTATCAATGCTTAGCTGCTTTGCATCTTTTTTGCATAAACCGAGCCGTTTTTGAAAAGTCTCCGACATTTGAGCGCCGATGGTAAAGTATACATTGAACGCGGTCATCGGATTTTGGGGAATAAAACCAAGGTCTGTCCCGCAGAGGTTTCTCCTTTCGACGGCGCTTCTCTTCAGCAAGTTGCTATCATCAAGCAGAATTTCTCCGTGATTCACCAATACATTTCCGTCCGACACCCCTAAAATTGCTTTAAGCAACGTTGTTTTTCCGGAGCCGCTGGGACCGGTTATCCCGGCACAGATCCCCGGCCTGGCAATAAAACTTATATCATCCAGCAGCATTTTACCGTTCAATGTATGAACAGCCAGATTTCTTACTTCAAGCATTTTCTTCACCGCCTTCCATCTGCCTGGCGATTAAATTGAAAGCGAGCGTGCAGATAAAGATAAATAGAATAGGAAAGTAGAGCAGAGAAGAGCGGACAGAATACACGGTTCTGCTTTCCTGCAGCATGCTTCCCCAGTCGATGACATCGTCGCCCAGATTTAGTCCTATAAAGGAGAAAGCGGATATACTCATAATCATCTCTGCACAGGAGAGGCATAGGAAATGAATGAGTGAACGAATCATATTAGGCAAAACATGTACAAAAAGAATTCGCATCTTGGAAGCTCCCGAAGAAATAGCGCAAAGGACATAGGCTTTCCCCAGTTCTATTTCCGTTTGTGTCTTGGACAGTTTGATCATGCGGAGAATGAGCGAAACAGTTAAAGCAACCAGCATGGTCGGAATACTGTTCCCCCAGATCCCGACAAAAATAATCAAATACGCCAGCGGAGGAATGGCGGTGACTGCGTCCAAAAGGCTGTTGAAAAGCAAACTCTTCCCCGTGCTCATTCTGCCGAGAAACAGGCCGATGACCGTTCCAATCAGCAGCACGATAGCGGCGCCGACAACAACAATCCCCAGGGTTACCTGACCGCCATAGAGAATTCTTGAAAATTCACATCGTCCATACTGATCCGTTCCAAACGGATAGTCGGCGCTGAACGATGCGAATTTGTGCGCTGCATCCATAGCGTAGGGATTATTTGGAGCCAGCATAAATCCCAGGGAACAAAATACTACAACAAGGATGGGTATAACAAATTTCAGTTTTTTCAAAACTTAACCATCCCTTCTTTCTGTTCTTTCAGTAAAATTCGCTGGACAATATCGGCGAGGATATTGAATAACACAAGTGCAAAGGCCAAATACAGGACCGTCGCAAAGATGATCGGCAAGTCCCTGTCGATCAGGCTCTCAATGATCAGATAACCTAAACCGGGGAGGGAGAATATGTTCTCTACAATGGCGGAGCCTGCCATGCACATTCCCATCATCTGCATAAAGGTCGGAATAATTGAAATAACGGCTTGCGGAACAGCATAACGCACCACTATATATCGTTCGCTTAAGCCCCTGCAACGCGCATACAAAATACTGTCTTCATTCATGGCTTGATCTATCGCTTTTTCTATCAATTGGCCGAAAAAGGCGATCCCTCCCACAGCCAGGCAAAGAGCTGCCGGGAAATAGCGCATCAATCCCGTATTGCCCGCAACACCGATCAGCCCCCATTTCACTGCTGCGATATCAATAAAAGCTGTTGCAAGGTAAAAGGCCGGTATCGAAATCGCCGCGATTGCTAAAAATCTCAGTGCTTTTCCGATCAGGTTATGTCTTGTCAGATAAGTTATCCCGCCGATAATCAGCGCCCCAACCGCCTGGATAACGGTGGAAAGCAGTACAATTAATCCTGTTATTTTTCCTGCGCCGACTATCTCTGTAAACACGTCCCGGTTATTGACAAGCGATTTCCCAAAATCTAGACGTAATGCGTCTTTCAGCCAGTTTGTGTACTGAATGACCAATGGCTTCTTAAGCCCCATTTGTTCTCGGATAATTTCAATTTCTTCAGTAGATACACGAAAACTTCTGCGGGCATAGGCTTCTGCTGCGTCAATCGGGGAAAGTCTCATTAAAATAAAAGTAATCGCGGTTACAAAAAGCAGCGCCAGAATTAATTGAATAATTTTTTGAATAATGAATTTTTTTGTGCTCACTCCAAAGCTCCTCCTGTCTTCCATGGCACAGCCTCAATACGTAGGGATAGGCAAGGTTACACGTCGGACTATGCACCCTGGGTCTTCAGCTTCCAGCCGACCGCCTTTTGGCGCACGCCGATGAAATCGGAATAGATGCCTCCCTTTCGGATAAGATCGTCATGCGTCCCCCGCTGTACGAGCCTGCCGCCGTCAATCACCAGGATCTGATCGGCCTGGCGCACCGTTTTCAGCCGATGGGCGATCATGATAACGGTTTTATCACGGGTCAGCTCGGCAATGGCTGTTTGCAGTTGGCGTTCGTTTTCCGGGTCCACGTTGGCGGTAGCCTCGTCCAGAATAATGACCGGCGCGTTCTTGAGCAGGGCGCGGGCAATGGAAACGCGCTGCTTTTCGCCGCCGGAGACGGTGGCCCCGCCCTCTCCGATCACGGTGTCGTAGCCGTCCGGGAGAGCCTCGATGAATTCATGGCAGCAGGCTTTTTTCGCTGCCGCCTCGATTTCCTCCATGGTGGCTTCCGGCTTGCCGAATTTGATGTTGTTGGCAACGGTGTCGTTGAACAGGTAAACGTGCTGAAACACCATGCTGATGTTGGAGAGCAGGCTGTCCAGCTTATACTCCCGCACATCCTTGCCGCCCAGGGTGATCGCTCCTTCGTCCACATCCCAGAAGCGGGCGATCAGGTTGCAGAGCGTGGTTTTGCCTCCGCCCGATGGGCCGACAATGGCGGTCGTCGTTCCCTGCGGGATGGTAAAGGTGACGTTGTCGATGATCTTGCGGTCTCCATAGGAAAAGCTGACATTCCGGAAGGCGATGTCCATGTTTGGCGGCAGCTGCTCATGGCCGTCGATATCCATGACAGGAGTTTTGTGGATATCCTCCACGCGGTCGATGGAAACGTCGATCAGACGAATAAAGGAGGACATCAGGCCGGCAGCTTCCAGCTCGGTGTAGATAAAAAAACCGCATATGATCATCAGCAGGCAGATGAACAGAGTCATTTCACCGTTCAAATATAACAGGATGGAGGCGATGACCACCGCCACGCTGGCAAGCCGCAGCACGATCTGCTGCAGGGCTACATACGGGATAAAGCCGATTTCCATGGCGTAGTTGTATTTCTCCACCTCGGCAATCGTCTTATCGATGGTTTTGTTGGCGCTTTTGCCCAGATGAAAAGCCTTCACAACGCCCATGCCCTGCAGATATTCCAGCACCGCATCCACCAGCTTGGCCTGCGCCGCCTGACGTTTGGGCGAAACAAGGCGGGATTTGCGGTGCAGCAGAGCATTGACCCCCAGGAACAGCAAGGCGCCCGCAACGACGATCAGCCCGATGCGCCAACTGAAAAAAATCAGAAAAACAGCCATGATTGCCGTTCGGATCAACCCGTGTATGGTCCGCACCATGGTAGGCGGCGAGATCTTTTCGATTTCCTCCATGGTGGTGGTGACCGCGGCGGTGATGTTGCCCAGGCTGTGGCTGTTGAAATAGCCCATGGGCATATACTTCATGCGCTCGCCGATCTTGATGCGCTTGTCGGCGCACATGAGATAGCTGCCCCCCACCTCGTTTTGATGTGAAACATAGCGCGTGATAATGGCGCCGCACAGGCTGACGAGCATAATGCCAAAGGACGCCCACGCCGTGCCCGCGCTCATGCTGTCTTCGACGATGCCCTTTAAGACAACGGCAATGGCCAACAGTTGCAGAGCCTCAAACACGGAATGCAGAACGGCAAAGGCGATCCCCCTCTGCCACTTGCCCTTTTGATCACCTGTAAAAGCAAAGAATTTTTTAAATACGCCGAACATTTTTACCCCTCCTCACACCGCGTCCTTCGCCTCCATATGAGCCTGCCACATAGAGCGGTATAAATCACATCTTGCCAGCAGTTCTTGGCGCCGGCCCTCGTCCGCGACGCGCCCCTGATCCACCACGACAATCTTGTCGGAGTCGGCGACGGTGGAGAGCCGATGGGCGATAACGATCAGCGTCTTTCCTGCCACCAGCTTGGCCACGGCTTCCTGAATGACCGCCTCGTTTTCCGGATCGGTGTAAGAAGTCGCCTCATCGAGAATAACGACGGGAGCATCTTTCAGCATGGCGCGGGCGATGGCAATGCGCTGCCTCTCGCCGCCGGAGAGATGTCCGCCCGCGCCGCCGGCAATGGTCTCGTAGCCATGCTCCAGCTTCATGATGAATTCATGGCAGCCGGAAGCCTTGGCCACAGCCTCCACCTCGGCATCGGCCGTCCCGGGTTTGCCCATGCGGATGTTGTTGCGCACCGTTTCATCAAACAGATAATTGTCCTGCGACACATAAGCGATGCTGTCCGTAAGCTGCTCCGTGGGGATATCCCTGATATCCGCGCCGCCCAGCGTGATGCTGCCGCCGTCCACATCCCACAGGAAGGCGATCAGCTTGGCAATGGTGGATTTGCCGCCGCCGGAGGGACCGACAAGGGCGGTTACGCTGCCCGCCTCGATTTTTAGGTTCACGCCTTTGAGTATCTGTTCGTCCCTATAGGCAAAGGTAACGTTTTTTAGCTCGATCTCCCAACCGTTCAGCTTCTTTTTCTCCGCCGGCCTTTGCAGATCGGTCGTATCGAGGATCGTCCCGATGTCGCCCACGGTGACCCCGATCTTAGCGATATCGTCAGTAAAAAATATAGCGGCAATGAGCGGCCCCATAATGCCCAGGGACAGAATCATAATGGTGATAAAATCAGGAGCGGACAGAGAGCCGTTCATATAAAAAACGCAGCCCAGGGGCAGCACGCCGATGAGCACCGCCGGCCATACGCTGAGCATAACCGCGGAATAGCCCTGGGTGGCGCGCATCCACTCCAGCACAAAGCCGACGTTTTTACGGACGGCGTCGGTAAACTTGGCGTAAGAGGCGGCCGACTGATTGAACGCCTTGATCACTTCGATGCCGTTGATGTACTCGACCGTGGTGGCGCTCATGTGCTTGCCCGCCCTGGTCATCGCTCCGTATTTTTCCGCGTAGTCCTTCATCATGGCCATGTAGCAAAGAAGGCCGATGGGAATGGTGAGCAAGGATACGAGAGCCATGCGCCAGTCCAGGGTGGATATGTAGATGATGATACCCAGCGGCGCCAGCAAATTGGACGTCATCTCCGGCAATACATGCGCCAACGGCGCTTCAAGGCCGTCCGTGCGTTCCACGATGGTGGTTTTGAGCCTGCCTGAAGGAGTGTCCAGCAGGTAGCCCAGCGGTACCCTCGTCAGCTTGGAGGTCAGGCGAAAGCGCACCTCGGAGATCACCGCGAAGGTCGCCCTGTGAGAAAAAGTTGTGGAGACGTTCATGCAGACAGCCTTTAGTACAAAGCCCGCCGCGGCGACGCCGCACCAAGTCAGATAAAAGCTCAGCTCCCGCCCGCCGGCGATCAGCTTGATAATCATCTGCGCCACGGCAAAGTACGGCGCCAATCCCACCGCCACGCCGATGACCGCCAGGACGACCGAGGCGGTATATTTGCCCTTGTGCGGTCCGGCAAAACCCTTCAGACGTGCAAATGGGCTTTCC
>DHAA01000049.1:29767-37962 GCA_002397275.1 Thermacetogenium sp. UBA4966
CGGCCTGAGAGCAAAGCGTTATTGCCGATTGATTCGATATATTTCAGGGTATAGGCTACGTCAATCTCTACAATATCGTGAATAAAGTCCGCGAACGCGGTTCCCTCCGCGCAGTTAATCAAAAGCTTAAACTCGTCAAAATGTTCGTAGATATAATCGATAAAATCTATGTATTTCTCGTCGGAATACTCAAAGGCGTCGCCTTTTTTGTTATCCGGAGGAAGTTGATGAAATATCTCCTGTTCTGTGCTAAACCATTCTTTAAAGCCATTGACAACAGGTAAAACCAACGCAATAAACAAACCGTTTTTATCCGTAAAGCGTGTGTAGATGGAGCCGGTGCTTGTGCCCGCGTTTTGCGCAATTGTACGCAAAGAAGCGTCTTTAAAACCCTTCTCCAAAAACTCCTGCTTAGCGGACTCAAGAACCTTTTCATATACGCCCTCGATCAGTTTGGCCATACCGACGATCCTTTCCGTATATATTAATTAATAGCATTATCCATAACACTGTTTCATAACACTGTTTTGAATATATCATTTGATAATAATATTGTCAACAGTTTTATAAAACCATCTGTAGTTATTGCCAAAAAAATTTCAAATAAAATTTGGTAAGTTTGGTTCCTTCTCCGGCAGTTTATACCATTCATAAATTGATGATCCCGCCGACAAAATAAAGCCATGAAGAGATTTCTTATCTACGGTGTCTCCGGATGGGGATTGGAAATAATGTGGACAGGCATCGGGTCGCTGCTGCGCGGTGATCTGATGCTGAGCGGATTTTCCTACCTGTGGATGTTTCCCATCTACGGCCTGGCCCGCTTTCTGGAACCGCTGCATGATCAGCTGCGCCCGGGCCCTCCGTCCTCTGATATTTTTTAGCGCCTTTTATACCGCAGATCAGGCCGATTACTGATTCGAGAAATACCAGCGAGATCTCCGACATTTGCCACGCCAAAAAAGAACCGATTTTCATTACGAAAAACGGCTATGGCGATCTGGTCATTATGAGTATTGTAAGCTATGAAGCCCTAAACTTTCGGGGAATCTCGAAAAAACAATAGGACCGCCCGGTTGGAAACTGCTTCTGCCTGGCGGTCTTTTTCTTCTGAGGTGGGCATATGCAGGATTATAATTTATATGTTCCTGTGAACGGACGATTAGGATCAATGTATATACCTTTATCGCCATTGGGTTGGTCGTGATAGAAGGATTGGTTCTTCTACTGCTGACTTAATCGTACATAACGCCTATAATATAGATAAACAATAATATTTCATCTACCGCTGGCATTTGAATTTTCCGCTCGGTCTGTAAATTTAATAAGATTCTAAAACTCTAAAGAGAGGTGTGCTATGATGGAATTAAGCGATGCTATCCTTATGCGGCGTACAACCCGCAGCTATGAGCCGCGTCAAATCAGCTCGGAGGATCTAAACACCCTGCTAACAGCGGCTCACATGGCGCCGATAGCCGGGGCCAATTACAAGATGACCCACATGACTGTTGTTCAGGATGTAAAGCTGCTCAATGACCTTCGCCAGACTTGTATGATGAAGTTACAAGGGGAAGAAAAGTATCGTGATGCCTTTTACGGGGCGCCCACGGTGATTTTTTTCTCTGCTCACGGCATATCTAAAGATTGCATTGAGTACAGCAATATCGGCTGCGCCATCGAAAACATACTATTAGCGGCAACCGATCTGCATCTAGGCAGCACCTATATCTGGGGATGCTTGCGGAAGCTGCGCAAACACCCGGAACTGATCGCCAGGCTGCAACTGCCCGAGGGCTATGAAATTCTATCGGCGGTGGCGGTAGGGTATCCCACAGAGCCTCTGATCCGGAGAGAACCCAGCGAAAACATCAGTGTGAACCGCATTTAACTAGCAGAAATGCCCGCCCGTCGCCACGAGCGGTTGGCATCCATGGGCTACCGTAAGCTGCAGGTGAAAAACTATATCGCTTTCTTTACAATCAACGAAAAAGATGGGGTCGTTGACGTTGAAAGAATCTTGTACACAAGACGGGACTGGCTCCGCATTCTGTAGCTTTTTATCATCCATATGGATTTTTATACCATTCATAAACAGATAATCCAGCCGGGCAAAATAAAGCCATGAAGAGATTTTTTATCTACGGTATCGCCGGCTGGGGATTAGAAATAATGTGGACAGGGATGGGGTCGCTGCTGCGCGGTGATCTGATGCTGAGCGGCTTTTCCTGCCTGTGGATGTTTCCCATCTACGGCCTGGCCCGCTTTCTGGAACCGCTGCACGAACAGTTGCGTCTCTGGCCCTGGTACCTGCGGGGTCTGATCTGGATGGGCGCCTTCCTGACGATCGAATATACCACAGGCTGGCTCCTCAAGAGCATCCTGGGAAGCTGCCCCTGGAATTATAGCGGGTCCAGATTTAGTGTCGACGGCTTAATCCGCCTTGACTATGCCCCTGCCTGGTTCTCCGCCGGATTTCTTTTTGAGAGGCTCCATGATACCTTGATAAAACACTCCATCATCTGATATTTTTTGGCGGTCACTGGCGGCTGTTACCGGCCATTATAAAATCATTATAGAATACAAAAAACGAATGTCAGTATCATAATCATAATGCCGAGGGTCGGAAAGATTGTATATACCTTGTGCTATATTGTATATACTAAATAAGGAGATGATCGTTATGGCTGATACGACAAGCGTAAGTATTCGTCTGGATGTTGAGCTTAAAAAACAGGCGGAACAGCTTTTTCCCGAACTTGGTTTAAATATGACCACGGCTTTTAATATTTTCCTTCATCAGGCTGTACGCCAACAGCGAATTCCTTTTGATGTTGCTCTAGATGTCCCCAATGCCGAGACAGTTGCTGCTATGGAAGAAGCCGAACAAATTAGCCGAGACCCTTCTATTAAAAGTTACGATGATGTCGAACAAATAATGAAGGAACTTATAGATGATGATGAAGTATAAAATAAGGCTGCATTACCATACATTCATCTGTTTGAATTAATTATCGCCTCCTAATATCCTCTAAGAAAAAGTCCAACAAGCGTTCTCTATCCTTCGTATGCCGCTCCGTAATCGTGTCAATCAAACTGAGCATCTTCGCGGGGCGGAAAAATAAAAATGGAAATCAGGACGTTCGTATCAATCATTATTCGCATAACGCTTATCCCACATTTCCTGACGAACCTCGTCCACCAGATCAACGACATCCTGTTCGTCTTTCAGACCGAGCCTTTCAGCCTCACCTTCAAACACCTCCTGCATATTTCTGAAAGCAACCCTGGCGGCGTTGGCAAAAATAATGTTGTTGCCTTCTTCAATGAAGATTACCTTGTCACCTTCTTTCAGACCCAGCTTTTTGCGAACATCAATCGGGATCGTAATCTGTCCTCTGCTTGTGATCTTTGCGACCTCCATGATAGGCACTCCTTTCATACTTACTTTACTTGAAAATCTTACTCTACTTATTAATATATACGCTGTTCGGCTTGAATATATACAACCTCAACAGAAAAAATAACGGTACCTTAGAAGCTCAGGTTCCCCGATGCCTTTTGATAAGCCATTTCTTTCAATATCTTTTACAAGCTCATTGATTCGTGTTAGTATCTTTTTGTCTTGACTCTGCCATGATAAATAATCATCCCAGGATTTGTCTGACCATATTTTATTCATCGTCTGCCTCTATCAACTCATGAACACTTCCTTTCCCTGATGCAAGCTGTTCCGTTGATCTATCAATCATTGCAAGGTATTCTGCATTTTTTGCGGCTTTCATCATTGCGTTGTATTCCTCAAGGCTTATAATAACGACATTCTTCTCGTCTTTCCGGGTAACAATTACTGTTTCGCGGTCATCGGTAACGCGATCACAATATTCTTTTAATTTTTTTCGTATTGTCGAATAATTAACTGCTAACATCTAGTATACCTCCCTTCGAATATGCGCAACAGTATAATAAGGACAATATCCTGTACAATTTATTGTACTATTATATTATATGCATGCCAAGCGGTTTGATACATTGCTTTGCAAACAATGTTTCGCATGATTGAAGAACAACCGGGTTGGTGCTAAAATGGGATTAGAAATGCCTAACTTGCTTTAGAAATTCTGCACCGCAAGTAAGGGGGAAGCTTATTGAAAGATAAGTCGATCTGTCCATGGCAGGCAGGTCCCATGCTGGCCGCGAGTACACGCCGGTTGATCCATAATCCCGACCGTCTGCTAAGGCCATATCTAGCTGAAGGAATGATGGTCATGGACATTGGCTGCGGGATGGGGTTCTTTACTGTACCAATGGCAAAGATGATCGGTACAGAAGGCAGAGTGATCGCCGTCGATATTCAGCCGGAGATGCTTGCGGGTATGGTCCGGTACGCCGGCAAAGAAGGCGTGACAGACCGGGTCGAGCCGCACCTGTGCCGCCCGGATTCCCTGCGTACTGAACGATGGAATTGCACGGTTGATTTTGCGCTTGTCTTTATGATGCTGCACGAGGTCCCCGAACAGGAGCGGATGATCCGGGAGCTATACAATGCACTCAGAACAGGCGGCAGGCTCCTGTTCGCGGAACCGATCGTTCATGTCGACAAAAAGAGGTATGTCGGAGAACTGGTCAAATTGAAAAGCGCGGGCTTTCGCGTGCTGACCGCCCCGAAAATTTCCCTTTGCCGGTCAGCTCTCCTGGAGAGAACGTGAGCATCCGAATGCTTTGGCATGTTGTGGAAGCAAAACCGGCCAGGAAGAGGGTCCGTTGTAAACAACAATAGGCAAATCAAAGGTTTTCCAGCCCGCATAGAAGCTCGACTTCCACTTCATCCCCTGCTTTGTACTCCGCGACGCCGATGGGAGCGATGAACAAGGCGTCCGGCTTCAGCATGGAATAGGGGATACTCTTGTCAAATCCTATGGGTGAAGCTACATAACCATCGTTTTGCTTAGTCAGTATCATCCTGCAAAACATTTCAATATTAGGCTTCTTTTTGAGCGGGCGCCCTAGTTTAACTTTGATTCTCGGCCGCGCTGGAACAGGCAAGCCATAGTAATGATAGAGCAGTCCGCGCACACACCAATCCATCGCCAAAAATGTTGCGATAATGGGCCCCGGTAGATTAATTACAGGTTTATCATCAACGACGGCAATGGCCACCGGCCGACCGGGAACCGCTTTAATACCGTGACGGAAAAATGAAGCTTTTTTCTGAAGCAGGCGAGCGTTGAAGTCTTCAACCCCCTTCGAAGAGCCGCCGTTGATCAACACAATATCCGCCGCGGCCAGGGCCATATCTAAGGTCTGCTCCAATTCGGCAGGTTTGTCCCTGACAATCGGATAACAAACCGGTTCCGCCCCCCATTGACTCAGGAAAGCCGAAACCATCAAGCCGTTGGCCTCAACATTTTGACCGCGCACCGGTTTGATGCCGGCGCCGACAAGCTCATTTCCGGTGGGAATGTAAACGACCTTTGGCTTTTTGATCGCTTCCAGCTGATAAATACCGCCTAAAGCCAGTATAGCCAAATGCACCGGCGATAGCCGGACATGCGCCTCAACCAACAGTTCCCCCTCTTTAACCATACTGCCTTTTTTACGAATACGGCTGCCTTTTTTAAATGTAAACCCATCTGCAAAACACAGCCGGCCTTGGTCATTGTAGTGAATATTTTCTACAGCGATTACCGTATCATAATCATCGGGAAAATCGTCCCCCGTGTCCGCCTGCACAAACTCTTTTCCTTTAACCCAGCCGGAAGTGTCGGGCAAGCCGTTGGAAAAGTCAACCGAGCGCACCGCAATACCGTCGTTTTGTGAACAACGGCATACCGGCAGCGTATTCCTGGAATACACATTTTGAGCGGTAACCCGCCCTAACGCCTGCTGTACAGGAATTAGTTCGGTTTCCATATTTAACGGCCAATGCCGAACCAATAACTTTAACGCCTCTTCTCTGCTAACTGCAAGCTTCTGACTGAAATGCATCTAACATTCCCCCACATAAATCATAAAAAAATACCGAGGCGCAGAAATACACCTCGGCTAGCGAATCTTGCCGTAATCTCCTTTCCGCACCGGGAGGCGCATCCGTTTCCAGATACACCCTATCGGCCTAACCCCATAGCGACAGCTTTAGGAGAGCAGGCTCGGAGTACTTAATTCTTTTATTTTCGACATGCCTGGAGAAATTCCTGCTAAGCTGTAAAAATAATGATTGCTTTACCCCAATCTTCCCCCAGCGTCCTTCAGCATCTCACGGATCGGCAAGTTGTAGGGGCATCGCTCCTCACATTCGCCGCATTCCAGGCAATCGTCCGCCTTGACGTCCATGTCCCGGTAACGCTCCTTTGCCCAGTCTTTGAGGTCATATCTGACATAATACCCGTCGATGAGGAATACCGAGGGAATATCGATCCCCTGTTGGCAGGGGAGACAATACTCGCAGCGCCTGCAAAAACGGGCGCCCAGTTTAGCTGCCAGGCCGCTGAGTCCTTCCCTCTCCGTCTCTGATAACCCCCTCAGCTCACTTCCCACAGCAGCGTTCTCTTCCACCTGCCCGGGGGAATCCATTCCCGGTATGGCCACTGTGACCGGATGCTCCAGAATAAAGCGCAAAGCCAATTTAGCGTTGGTCAAGGCGCCTCCGGCCATGGGTTTCATGGCGATAACTCCGACGTCAAGTTTTCCCGCCAGCTCAAACAGCTCTCGGGCGCCGTCGCTCTCCACCGGGTTAAAGGGAAACTGCACGGTTTTCAGTTCACCTGTTCGCAGTATTCGCATAAGAATATCTTTGATATGTCCGGTCACTCCGATATGCCTGATCTTCCCCTTTTCTTTTGCTTCACTCAAAGCGGCAAGGGCGCCGTCCGCGGCCAGGACCTGCTCCAGGGCTCGCTTGTCCTTGACATTATGCAGCTGGTAAAGATCGATATAGTCCACATCCATAGTCCTCAGGCTCTTTTCTATATCTGCGGCCATCCCTTTTTTGCCGCGAGCCATGGATTTAGTGGCGATGATCACCTGCTCCCTCTTATTTTTCAGCGCCGCGCCGAGTTTCTCCTCACTATCGGTATAGGCTCTGGCGGTATCGAAGAAGTTGATCCCCAACTCAATGGCGCGACGAACGACCTTTTCTGCGGCCGGCGCCTCGATCCGCTGGAGGGGAATACCGCCAAACCCAACTACAGATACCTGCATCTCTGTTTTCCCAAGTCTTCTGTATTTCAATTAAGATCCCCCTGTATAATATATTTTTATTTTACCCTGAAGGTCTGCGGCGCATATTGATAAACTATGATCAAAGCGGCGGCAATATAAACAAAAGTTGACGACAGAACAATCAGTGCGAAGTAAGAGGGCGCGCTCTTTATTTGCAGGCATAAAAAGCAGACGGCGTAGACCGCGGTGTTGATTACGCCGAAAAACGGATTTTTCATGCCTAGCTCAGCGGTGTACGGCTGGAATACATAGTACAGAAACAAATAGTGAACCGAAAAGAAAAGCGAAAGAAACAAGATAGACAGCACAAAAAACAGCATATTCGCCGGCGGCCAACTCACCCCGGCGATAATGGCCAGTCCCACAACCGCGGCGGAAATTGCGGCGGCGATAATAAAATTCAGCCCCGTAATCCTTAACAGCCGGATCCTAAAATTCAGCAGAACAGCTTCCTTATTTCGATAAAAAGAATAGCGCAGCAGGCTGATGTCGCAGTTGTAGAACATGGCTTTACAGACCTGATCCCCAATCGACGCAAAATACATGACGAGTACAAAGCCCGGCAGGGCATTATCTATGCTGCTCCCATCTAATTTTTCAGCAAATCCGGGGAACAGATTTAAGCCAACGACAACTGCTAAAAATATCACGGCGACGATGCCCAGGCGAATCAACACCGGTCTGATCAGAAGGCGTCTATGCCGCTCAAAAAAGAGGGCGTTGAGAAAGGCGTATCCTCTTTTGTTTTCGTATTTATTTGATTTCAGATCAGTTTCGCTGAATTCTTTTTCACGGATGGCCACACCGGAGAAGAGGGCGTCCCTCATCATCTCAGTCGCATCCAGCAAAAAGTCGGCTGCCTTTAAAGTGGCCGCCGCAATTTGGCGATAGTGATCGGACTTGACAAGGGCATAAACACACAAGCCGCTTAAGGCCAGGAAGGCGAGCAGGCAAGGTGAACTGAACAACAGAGGATT
>DHAA01000029.1 GCA_002397275.1 Thermacetogenium sp. UBA4966
TAATTATGCAGATATAGGTATGCGCATTAAGGCCGAACGCTCAAGGCAAAATATGAGTCAGGAAAGGCTGGCTGAGTATGCAGAATTATCGATCGCGCATACCAGCCATATAGAAACAGGCAATACCAAAGTTAGCCTGCCGGCGCTTGTCAGAATTGCCAATGTTCTGGAAACAACTTTAGATGCATTGGTATGTGATAGTGTTGTCATGGCAAAGGATGCATTTGAGAATGAAATAACGCGTGAGATCAAGGACTGCAATGAATATGAAATTCGTATTATCGCAGATACGGTAAAGGCGCTTAAAGCGTCACTGCGGAAAAGAAACCATGATATAAATAATTAGCAACTCGCTTTTAGACTTCATAGGAGCCTGAAATTTGCGTTCAGAATGAATTTCAGACTCCTTTTTGTATTATATATTTTCTGGAGAGACGCCGCGCCGGGCTGGAAGTCTTGTTTTTTCGTGCTATAATAAATGGGAATGGCGGCGCGAAATGGTTTATTACCAAAGGGATGATCGAGATGCGCGTTGCATTGGTTATTGATCAATTTGACAGTTTAAATAACGGTACAACCGCAACGGCGCGCAGGTGCGCGGAGGAGTTGCGGGCGCGTGGGCATACGGTAACTGTGTTGGCCTGCGGTCTGCCGGAAAAAGATAAGATTACGACCGGGAAAATGCGGATTCCTTTCTTCCAGCCATTGATTGAAAAGCAAGGATTTTGTTTTGCCAAAGGAAATGACGAAGCGTACTATCAAGCTTTTCATAATGCGGACATCGCCCATTTTTATCTGCCCACATGGTTCTGCCGCAGAGGAGAAGAAATTGCGCGGCAATTGAGGGTTCCGACCGTGGCGGCATTCCATCTGCAGCCTGAAAACATCACCTACAGCCTGGGGCTAGGAAAAAGCAAAAGAGCAAACGATATCCTCTACCGTTATTTTTATCATAGTTTTTACAGCCGTTTCCGTTATATCCATTGCCCGAGCGAAATGATCGCCGCGGAGCTTAAGCGGCACGGATATGATGCTGACTGCCGCGTGATTTCCAACGGTGTAAGCGATCTGTTCAGGCCCCGGAACATCACGCGCCCTCCCCAATTTCAGGGTAAATTCGTGGTGCTCATGATCGGCCGCCTGTCGGCCGAAAAACGTCAGGATCTCATTATAGAGGCGGTTCGGCACAGCAAGTACGGCGACCGGATACAGCTTGTTTTTGCGGGGCGCGGGCCAAAAGAGAACAAGTACAGACGGATGAGCAGAAGCTTGGCCAATGCGCCGCTATTCGGTTTTTATTCGCAGGAGGAGTTACTTGAGCTGATCAATGCCAGCGATTTATATGTGCATGCGTCCGATGCGGAAATAGAAGGCATTTCTTGTATAGAGGCCATGGCCTGCGGCGTGACGCCGGTCATATCCAATTCAGAGTTCGCCGCAACAAAGTCCTTTGCGCTGCATCCATGCAGCCTTTTCCGTGCAGGCGATGCCGGTTCGCTGGCTGAAAGGATCGATTACTGGATCGAGCATCCGCAGGAAAGGCTGGAAACGGGACGGCTCTATGCGCAAAAGGCGGATCAGATGCGAGTGGGGCATTGTGCCGAGGAATTGGAGGCGCTGTACAGGGAAGTCATCGCGGATTATCGATCAAACGGGTATAAACGGCCGGTGGAGTCGCGCTTGCGCCGGGCGACTCACCCGGACGCGGACTGGGTAAACCTGGCGTATGCCAAAATGACGTTTTTCAAACGAACACTCTTCTCAGCCTTTACAAATTTTCTGACACTGATTGCCTATGTGGTGGACTCTGTCTTCTTCGGGTTTAAAGTGAAGGGTAAAAAGGCGCTGAAAAAGGTCAGGGGAGGAGCGGTGACCGTGATGAACCATGTGCATCCCTTGGACTGCACAATGGTAAAAATAGCGGTTTTCCCGCGCCGTATCCATTTTACAAGCCTGCGCCGGAATCTGGAGCTTCCCTTTGTCGGCTGGCTGATCAGGTTTTGCGGAGCGCTTTCTCTGCCCACCGGCTTGCGCCAGATGGTTTGGTTTCAAAAACAGCTTCGACGCGGCCTCAAGCGCGGTGATTGGGTGCATTACTATCCTGAGGGTCTGCTGGTGTGCAACCATAGAGAATTGCGTCCTTTCTACGCAGGCGCTTTTTTTACGGCAGTCGACAGCAACTGCCCCGTTATCCCCATGGTTATTACATTTCTATGCCCCCGTGGGATCTGGCGTTTAGCAAGCGGCAAACGGAGGATGCTTTTATCTATAGGGGATCCGCAATACCCGGATAGAGCGCTTTCCCATAAGGATGCTGTGCGGGAATTGACAGAGCGCACAGGGGAGATTATGCAGCGGATGATGAACGAGCCGGCGTCGGCAGAAGAATTTAGCCTGTCCATGGTTGTGCGGCTTGCTTGTTTCCTTTTTTTGACTATGCAGGTGTGCAGGCTCCTCGGGTTTCGACTGATTTAGCCGTTACAGAGCGTGTACAGCAAAAAACTGAAAATATAAATGAACCGGCAGGGCAGCGCGATGTGTATTAAATAAAAGATGTGGTAAAATATAGCCAACAATTATTCACCCTGCCTTCATTGCCGAGCATTAAATCGAATGTCACGGCAGATAAGAGAATTATTCTAGGAGATGTTAAAGTGTCCGGAAGGAACAGGGGCTTTATTTATCACTACAGGCATGTACGCCGTTATCAAGAGATACTGAATATTCTCGTAAAAAACGGTTTTAGTTTTCTTATTGACAAATTGGACCTTCCGGGGCAATCTCTTTATCAACGCTTCAAAAGGGGGAAGCTTCCCCAGGAACAGGAATTGGCAAATCTGCCGGGGCGGCTCGTTCATGTTATGAAGGAGTTGGGCCCCGCTTTTATTAAGCTTGGACAGCTGCTCAGCACCAGGGCGGATCTGCTGCCGCGCGATTACCTTCAGGAATTTGCCAAGCTGCAGGATGAAGTAACCCCTGTGCCGGCAGCGGAACTAGAAACAATTTTCGTGCAGGAAACGGGGCGTGCGGTCGGCGAAGTGTTTGCCGAGTTCGATGAACAGGCTTTAGCGTCTGCATCTATCGGCCAGGTGCACCGGGCAAAATTGCTTAGTGGAGAAGATGTTGTCGTCAAGATACAGCGGCCTGGGATTTCCCGTATCATAAAGGTTGATCTTGAGATTCTGAGAGATATAGCAGGAATTATTGAACAGAGGATGCAGTTGGGACAGTTTGAGAACATAACGGAAATGGTAGATGAATTCAGCAATTCAATACGAGAAGAACTCGATTTCAGTTTAGAGGGCAAGAATGCACAAATTTTTAAAAATAATATGCGGGAGGATGACAGAATCTATATACCCGCCGTTTATTGGGAGTTTACGAAACAGCGCGTGCTGGTTATGGAATATGTGAAAGGGGAAAAAATAGCTGGGGAAAAAGAGATGCTTAAGGCAGGCTTTGATCCCCAGGTAATTGCTAAGACGCTGGTAGACGCCATGATTCAGCAGATTTACGCGGACGGTTTCTTTCACAGTGATCCTCACCCGGGAAATCTAGCCGTACTGCCTGGAAACAAAATAGTATTTATGGATTTCGGTCAGGTTGGCCAGCTTGATGAAGAGCTGCGAGAAAAGGCGGCCGATATGGTGCTGGCGTTGGTGAAGCATGATATCGACGGGGTAATGAAAGGATTGCTGCGCATCGGTATCATCGGCGGACGCCCCAACATGAGGGGTTTAAAACAAGATATCAGCAGATTGGAAAGAAAATACTATGGAATGCCTCTCCAGGATATTAAAGTGGGAACTTCTGTTCAGGAACTGATGGATGTGGCTTCTCGTTACCATATACGGATACCCGCGGATTTTATTATGGCTGCTAAAGCCATGGTTACTATGGAGGGGACCATACGGGATCTGGACCCAACGATCAGCATCGTCAAGATTGCCGAGCCTTTTGCCACCAGGGTATTTCTGCGGCGCTACGATCCCAGGCGCCTTTTGGAGAATGCTCAGCAAAATGCATTCCGGTTTATCTCTACGTTCATTCATTTACCCATGATGCTGGAGGAAACCATCGATAAAATAAAAGGCGGCCAGCTGGCGTTACCCCTTGAACACCGGGAATTCCCCGCGCTAATCAGTGGACTGAAAAAAATTATGCGCCGATTGCTTCTCAGTATTATTCTTTCCAGTCTGCTTATTTCCGGGGCTATTTTAGTGAGCGCCAATCCTGTATCCTTTTTTGCACGCTATCATATATCGGAAATTGTTTTTTCGTTTGCCTTTTTGACTTCACTTTTACTGATCATTGTTCTTTTCCTTGACCATAAAAATTAGATTTGTCTTAACAAAAGTTTTCAGCAACAGTTTTCATTAACGGCAGGAAAATTACCTTGCATAGCGAATATTATATTAATTAGAAAGGGATTTATGGGGAATGCAGCTGCAATTATTGAAATTAAGGCTGGTGAATATCATTTCCTGAAAAAGAAAAAGGATTTAGCGGATCTTTGTAGAAACATTACTTAAACCAACAACCCTGCATAAAAAACATGTCGGTTGGAGGCCGTCTGACAGGGAGAGGGGTTTAGACCTTATAAAACCAACAATATCTGTGTCCGGAGTAGCTATCAATAGATCCAGCAATTTTTACAATAAGTGATAGTTTTCACCTATATTGTAAAGGGAGTGTTGCAGTGAAAATCGCAATTACCGGTAAGGGTGGGGTGGGAAAAACTACTCTTGCCGCCGGACTCGTCAAACTATTCGCGCGTCATGGATTTCAAGTATATGCAGTAGATGCCGACCCTGATATCAGCCTGGGTACTACGCTGGGCGTACCTGAAGAAGCCTTAAAAGCTCAGCCCCCTTTGGTTGAAATGCGGCAGTTGATCAAAGAAAGAACCGGATCAGGGGGCGGATTCTATGTTTTAAACCCACAGGTCGACGATATTCTGGACAGCTACTCCATTGACCTTGATAACATCAAATTGCTCCGTATGGGCGGTTACAAAAATGTCGGCAGTTCATGTTATTGCCCGGAAAACGCCTTCCTTAACGCTATTGTAAACTCTCTTCTTCTCGGGAAACAGGATGTTGTCATCCTGGATTTCGGGGCAGGAATCGAACACTTAACACGCGGCACGGCAAGAGGCGTAGACCTGATGCTTATTGTAACTGAGCCCACGAAGGTAAGTGTGGACACGGCGCGGGTAATAAAAAAGCTGTCCTCAGATATGGAAGTGCCCAAGGTGAAAGTGGTGGGCAATAAGGTCAGAACCGACAAAGAAATGGATTTCCTTAAAAAATCTTTTTCCCCGGATGAACTTCTGGGAATTTTAGAATATAAAGAAGAGATCTGGGAGGAGTCAATGCTGGATGACCCCGAGGGGATGAATGCTGTATTAGTCGATTCTGTCGGCAGGTTATTCAACGATATTATCAATGAAGGGGGTGGGATGGAAAAGGAACAGAGTCTTAAAAGGATTTAGAATTGGGAGGTAGTATTTAATTTAGGTTCTTGAAAGAACCAATGTGGGAGAATGGATTTTAATCAAAGGGGGTTAAATGTATGCCGAGATTTAACGATACCTCTCTGCAGAATTCCAAACCGTCGGTGGATCGCAAGAACAGGAAAAAAGACGTTAAGAATATTAAGCGCACTAACGATCCCGCGGCTCTAGAAATGCTTGATTACACCATTGAAAACAACATTATCACGGCATTTGACCGCTGGTCTGCCCAGCAGCCGCAGTGTGCTTTTGGGTACCAGGGGATCTGCTGCCGCATTTGTTTTGCCGGCCCCTGCCGGATCAAGGCTGAAGATGGGCCAGGCAGCATGGGAATTTGCGGAGCTAAAGACTATACGATTGTAGCCCGTAATGCCATCCGCATGATGGCCGGCGGCGCATCAGCCCACTCCGACCACGGACGTGAGCTTGTCGAAGTCCTTTATCATATGTGTGAGGGCAAGGCGCCTGATTATGAAATCAGGGATGCCGATAAACTGAAACGAGTGGCGAAGAAGATCGGCCTGGAAATCGAAGGCAAAACGGATATCGAACTGGCCAAGGAAGTCGCTTTAGCTGCGTTTGACGACTATGGACGACATACTTCCGAGGGCACTACTTTCCTGAAGGCCAATATTTGCGAGAAGCGTATCAAAAAATTTGAAGAAACAGACACAATGCCCAGGGCTATTGACCGGGAAGTTGTGGAGGTTATGCACCGCACCCATGTCGGCGTGGACGCTGATCCTGTCAACCTGATCTTTGGCGGCATCAAGTGTTCTCTGGCTGATGTAACAGGGGAGCAGATATCTACAGACATATCGGATATTCTCTTTGGAACACCTAAGCCGGTGATGAGCGAAGCCAACCTGGGGGTTATTCAGCCGGACAAGGTGAATATCATTCTTCATGGCCACAACCCTGTCTTAAGCCAGATGGTTGTGGACACCGCGCGGGAGTTGGAAGCCGAGGCTAAGGCCGCCGGCGCTGCGGGGATTCAGCTTTCCGGCATCTGCTGCACCGGAAACGAGGTTTTGATGCGCAACGGCGTGCCTATCGCCACCAGCTACATGGCTCAGGAGCTCGCTATAGCGACCGGCGCCGTTGATGTGATGTGTGTCGACGTGCAGTGCATCATGCCCGGTCTGCGCAATGTTTGCGAGTGTTTTGGCACCAAGCTGGTTACAACGATGGCGATTTCCAAGATACCGGGTTCCTACCATTTCTCCTTTGAAGATTCCAAGGCAAAGGAAAGCGCAGCCGGGATCATCAGGCTGGCTATCGAAACCTTTAAGGTGCGCAAGGAGTCCGGCAGACCGGTTCATGTGCCGCAATTCAAGAATAAACTGATGGCCGGTTTCAGCCTGGAGGCTTTGTTGGATCTTTTTGCGGCGATTAATCCCGATAATCCGATTAAGGTGTTGACTGACGCCATCGTCGACGGAGAGATTGCCGGGGTCTGCGCCCTTGCCGGCTGCAACAACCTGGAGGCGGTTTACGAAAAGAGCCATACGGATATTATCAAAGAGATGGCCAAGAACAATGTATTCATGGTCGGTACCGGCTGTGTGATGCAGGCTGCCGCCAAGCAAGGACTGATGAATTACGAGGCAGTTGAGGAATACGCAGGTCCGGGACTGAAGAAGTTTATCGACAGGCTTTATGAAGCCAACAAGGATAAGCTGCCCGACAAACTGCCATTGACCTTCCATATGGGTTCCTGTGTGGATAACAGCCGTATCCTCGATCTCTGGACAGCTATGGCTAATGAATACGACGTGGACGTTCCGAAGGTGCCGTTCGTAGCCACCGCTCCTGAGGGTATGAGCGAGAAGGCTGTCGCTATCGGTACCTGGGTGATCGCCAACGGCATCCCCTGCCATGTGGGCGCTATGCCTCCTCTGGAGGGGAGCAACCTGGTGTGGAGTGTCGTTACCTGCATCGCCCATGACGTTTTCGGCGGCAATTTCATCCTGGAGACCGATCCTCAGGTGGCCGCGCAGAAGCTGCTGTCGGCTCTTGAGTATCGCGCTTGGAAGCTGAGGGTTCACACGAAGGCAGCCGAAGACTACGGAACCGATCTTTGCCAGGCATTTTAAGAGAACCTAGAGGAAAGGGGGATAAAATATGTCAACAGCATGGAAAGTAGATAGACAGTCTTTTGAAGAGATTTATGAAGGTTCCATAGAACCGGGTAAAGAGCCGAAGAAGCTGTTTCGGCAGGCATTAGAGGGAACCATCGTCGCCCTCAGCTACGCCGAAATTCTGCTCAACAAGGCGATCAAGGATTATGGGGAAGACCTGAAAGTAGGCTATGGTGGAGAAACGGCGTACTTCATTCCGGCCATTAGGGCTTTAAGCGGCGCGGAGATCACCAAGTTGGGTGAATTTGTGCCTATCCTGAACAAGATGAGGGATCTGGTGCACACAGATCTCACCCTGGAAAACGCCCTTCAGTGGGGCGAGTCGGTCATCCATGCGGCGGAAATAATAGAGGCTGTCAGATACGCCACCGGCGGCCATGAAGAGATGCCTCAGCCCTGGACCGGTTTCATCCCGGACACCTATGTCCGGAAATGGGGTATTAAGCACGTTGACTGGACGATTCCGGGAGAGGTAGTTATCGTGGGGCGCTTCCGCACCTCCGACGACGCTATCCGCATTGTCAACAAATTGGTGCAGAAGGGCTTTATGCTCTTCCTGGTTGATGAAGTTATTGAGCAGTTGATGGAAAAGGGTTATAAATTTGATATTGAAGGATGGCCTATCTATCCTCTGGGTAACTTTACACAGGTTATTCACGCGGTTAATTACGCCCTGCGCGCCTCATCTATCTTCCCCGGCATTCCGGCCGGCGATAAGTTTATGCACAGGAACTACCAGCGTGACCGTATCCTGGTTTATGTGATGGCTCTGGGCGAGCGCGATATCGTCAAGGTAGCGGCCTGCTTTGCCGCCATCTATCTGGGCTTCCCGGTTCTGGTGGATCAGCCGCTGGAAGAGGATGAGATCTGGAAAGACTGGTATTTCTACGTAGATGACTACGATGAAATGATGCAGGAAGGCATCGAGGTGCGCGGCATCAAGATTACCGCTATCGAAATTGACGTCCCCGTGGCGCATGGTCCCGCTTTCGAGGGAGAGGCCATTCGCAAGGCCGAGATGTTTGTAGAGTTCGGCGGCGGCCGCTCTCCGGCTTGTGAATTGGTGAAGATGGTCGATTCCGAAGAGCTGACCGACGGCAAGATCGAGATTATCGGCCCGGATATCCCTGATATGGAGGAAGGCAAAGCCTATCCGATGGGCATTGTGATCAAGGTCTACGGCCGTAAGTTCCAGTCTGACTTTGAGCCGGTACTGGAGCGCCGCATTCACTACTTTATGAATTACGGCGAGGGCGTCTGGCATATGGGACAGAGAGACCAGAACTGGATGCGTATCAGTAAAAATGCAAAAGAAGCGGGCTTTACGCTGAAAGATCTGGGCAAGATCATGTACGGATACTTCAAGAAGGAATATGCAGCCATCGTCGACAGACTGGAAATAGACCTGGTTACAGATGAGAAGGAAATACAGAACGCCCTTGATGAAGCGCACGCCAAGTATAAGACGCGTGACGACAGGCTGTCCACGCTGCGTGACGACGCGGTTGACGAATTCTATACCTGCACCCTCTGCCAGTCCTTTGCTCCGACGCACATCTGCTTTGTTTCACCGGAGAGGACAGGGCTCTGCGGAGCGGTAAGCTGGCTTGATGCCAAGGCAAGTTTTGAAATCGATCCTACAGGCGTTTGTAAGCCGGTAGACATTACTGAGAAGAATATAATCGACCCTGTTCTTGGCGAGTGGTCCACGATTAACGAAGAGGCTTCCGCCAGAACACAGGGTAAAACCACAGAGGTCTGCATGTACACCATGATGGACCGCCCGATGACCACCTGCGGCTGCTGTGAGTGTATTCTCGCTCTGATTCCCGAGTGCAACGGCTTCATGGTTACCACCCGTGAGCATAAGGGGATGACCCCGGTGGGCATGACCTTCTCCACGCTGGCCGGCATGGTCGGCGGCGGCAACCAGACCCCGGGTTTCCTGGGACTCGGCCGCCTCTACCTGGTGAGCAAGAAGTTCCTGCCCGCGGACGGCGGTATGGGCAGGGTCATTTGGATACCGAAAGAGCTCAAGGATCAATTGCGTGATCAGTTGAATGAACGCGGTAAAGAGGAAGGCTTTGGAGACAATTTCGCGGATATGATCGCTGACGAAACAGTCGGCGAAACACCGGAGGAAATTTTGCCCTTCCTCGAGGAAAAGGGACATCCGGCTCTGAAGATGGATCCCTTGATGTAACGTAAAGACGCCTGGTTTTGGGGCTGCTTTCAGACGGCGGCCCCAAATCCGGTTTCTTTAAATAAAAGAATATATAGAAAGGAGAAGTGACAATGGGTTTAACAGGACTAGCTATTTTCAAACTGCTCCCCAAGACTAACTGCAAAGAGTGTGGTGTGCCTACGTGTATGGCTTTTGCCATGGCTTTGGCCTCAGGGAAAGCGACCCTGGATCAGTGCCCCTATGTTTCTGATGAAGCCAAAGAGTCCCTGGAATCGGCTACTGCGCCACCAATCAAGCTTATTAAGGCGGGGGCGGGAGATAATGTGCTGGCGCTGGGTGATGAGCAGGTTATGTTTCGTCATGACAAAACCTTTTTTCACCCCACAGGTATTTTTATCGAGGTAGCGGATAATGCCGACGTAGCGGCGAAAGTTGACGAGATCAACGGGCTTTCTTTTGAGCGTGTCGGTCAGAAGTATGTGGTCGATGGAGTAGCGATCGTTAATGCTTCAGGCAATGCGGACACCTTTAAAGATGCGGTGGCCGCGGCCGCGGGGAAGACTGATAAGGTTTTGCTGCTGGTTAGCGAGGACGCTGCGGCTATGGAGGCTGCCGCTGCTGTGGTTGCGGATAAGAAGCCGATTCTTTATGCTGCGAACGCCGACAACTATGAGAAGATGGCGGAGATCGCCAAGAAAATAAGCGCCCCCTTGGTGGTTAAGGGCAAAAGCCTTGACGATACCGCGGACCTTGCGGGCAAGGTAGGCTATAAGGACCTGATCCTGGATTCAGGAGCGCGTGAGACGTCAAAGGTTATCGCGGACATGACGCAGATACGCCGCCAGGCAATCAAGAAGCGTTTCCGCCCCTTCGGGTATCCCACGATCGCCTTTACAAGCGAAGAGGATCCCTATTTGGAAGCGCTGCAGGCACAGGCTTATATCGCCAAGTATGCCAGCATCGTAGTATTGAAGACAACAGAACTGGCCTGCTTGCTTACCCTGTTCAGCTGGAGAAGCAACCTCTACACCGACCCGCAGAAGCCGATTGCCGTTCAGCCGGGTATTTACGCTATTGGAGAGGTTACGCCTGATTCACCGGTTTACATCACGACCAACTTCTCGCTTACCTTCTATACGGTACAGACCGAAGTTGAGTCTACCCGTTTGCCGAGTTATCTGATAGCCTTTGAGACAGAGGGATTATCAGTATTAACAGCTTGGGCGGGCGGCAAATTTATCGGCGAGGCGATCGGCCCCTGGCTCAAGGATTCGGAGATAAACGATAAGGTCAATCACAAGAAACTGATTATCCCCGGAGGCGTAGCGGCCATCAAGGGCAAGATCGAGGAGATCGCCGGTTGGGAAGTTATAGTTGGACCGCGTGAGGCCAATGGAATCAGTTCCTTTGCCAAGCTGAAATTAGGCGCATAATTAAATGAACCGACAAGCGGCCCGGTGACACTTTACAGAATAGAAAGGGTGTCTTTCATGGCAAAACACATAGCAATGGCGGGAAAAGGAGGAACAGGGAAGACCACCATAGCGGCGTTCCTGATCAAGTATATTATTGATCGCAAGAAAGGGGCGACGCTGGCGGTGGATGCCGACTCCAACGCCAATCTCAACGAGGCTTTAGGTTATGATGTTCCTAATACGATTTCCTCTATACTCGTTGATATTAAAAAAGGCAATGTTCCTGCCGGAATGCCCAAGGAGACTTACTTACAGCTGGAACTGCACCGAGCCCTTATTGAAACTGATTATGTTGATCTTTTGGTAATGGGAGGGCCACAAGGGCCAGGGTGTTATTGCTTTCCGAACGATATTTTAAAGAGGCATTTAGCGACTTTAGATAAGAGCTACGATTACCTTGTAGTCGATAATGAAGCAGGGCTGGAACATATCAGCCGCCGGACAATAGAGGATGTCGATATTATGCTGGTGGTTTCCGATGCCACAGCAAAGGGAGTGCGTACCGCCGGGAGAATATACAGCCTGGCGAAGTCCTTAAATATCAGGATCAGCGACGCATACCTGATTATCACCAAGACATCCGACGTAGCGCCGCTTCATAAGGAGATCGAAGCCAGCGGTCTTAAATTGCTCGGCGTTATGCCCAATGATCCAATGATCTTGGATTTCGATCTGAAGGGCAAGCCTATGTTGGATTTACCGGCTGAGAGCCCTGCTGTTCAAGCGACGCGTGAAATGTTTGCGAAACTACCACTTTAGTCAAGAAAGGAGAGTATAGTATGCCGGTACAAATTCTAAAAGAAAAATTTACAGGCTCAGTCCAGGAAGTAGTGCTCGGCGCAACCAAGGAAGAAGGCGGAACAAGAGCCTATACCGTGAAATTGGGCGGCAGTTCTACATTGCCCTTTCTTCAATATGAAGGCAGTATCCCCAACCGCCCTGCCATCGCTTTCGAGATTATGGATATCAAACCTGAATGGGGCGCTCCCTTCGAGCCCTATTACGGTGATGTTTGGAACGACCCGGTAGCCTGGGCCAAGAAAGCGGAGGAGTTGGGAGCGGACGTTCTCTACCTGAAGCTGGCGGGAGCGGATCCCGAGCTGGAGAATCCCAAATCAGCCGATGATTGTGCAAAAACAGTTAAGGTTATTCTGGAAAACACCACTGCTCCTCTGATGGTGGAGGGGCCGGGACATCCGGAAAAAAACAACGAAGTGCTTCAAGCTGTGGGAGAGGCTGCCGCCGGGGAAAATATAGCCTTGGGACTGGCGGAGAAGGACAATTACCGCTCCATCGCGGCCGCCGCTATGATGGGCAAACACTGCATTATCGGTCGTTCACCTGTTGATATCAATATTTTAAAGCAGCTGAACATCATGATTACAGAGATGGGTATTGCCCCCAATAAGATCATCAATGACCCCATGTCCAGCGGCCTCGGTTATGGGATCGAATACTCCTACTCTATTATGGAGCGGGCTCGCTGGGGCGCCCTGATCGGCGACAAGATGATGGCCTTCCCCGTTATCTGCCTTGCCGGACCTGAAGCATGGCGGGCTAAAGAATCATATGCCCCGTTAGAGGAAGCCGGCCCCGGTTGGGGAGAGCAGAAGCCGAGAGGCATTATGTGGGAGGCAATGACTGCAGCGGCTCTCTTGCAGGCAGGTGGAGACATCTTCCTGATGAGACACCCTGAGTCTGTCAAATTGCTGAAAAAGCACATTGACGACCTGATGAAACCTAATGACTATTAGATTATTTAGAGTAAGCTTTTCATAATTACAAGGAGGAGGTAGTGTCCATGGCTTTTTATATGATCGGTGAGAGAATCAACGGTATGTTTAATGATATCGGAGAAGCTGTTGCCAAGTTTGATCCCAAACCCATCCAGGAGTGGGCAAAGAAACAGGATGAAGCCGGCGCCGCTTATCTGGACATCAACGTTGGGCCTACGGCGGCCGACCGTGTCAAGTCAATGCGCTGGATGTGCGAGCTTGTTACGGAGGTCAGCGACACCCCGATTGCTCTGGACTCCACGAACTATGAGGCCATCGAGGCAGGGTTGGAGGTCTGCAAGCCAGGCGCCCTGATCAACTCCTGCCCCGCGGAAAGACCGAAAATTGAGCGTGTATTTCCGATGGCTGCAAAGTATGGCGCCAAGATTATCGCTCTGACTATGGATAAAACCGGTATTCCCAAGAGCGCGGATATGCGTGTGGGCTTTGCGATGGAGCTTGTTGCCGCGGCAGATGAATTCGGTCTTGCTCCTGACGATCTGTTTATCGACCCGCTGATCCTGCCCTGCAACGTAGCGCAGGACCATGCCCCCGAAGTATTGGAGTCGCTGCGCCAGATCAGAATGCTCTCTGATCCTGCGCCGCATACGACGTTGGGGTTGAGCAACGTTTCTCAGGGCACTCCGTTCCGCCCGCTGATCAACCGCATTTACTGCGTCATGGCGATGACCTGCGGACTTGATTCAGCGATCATGGATGTCAACGACGACAACCTTGTGGAGGCCATCGCCTCTGCAGATATGCTGCTGAACAATGCCATTTACTGCGATTCTTATGCCAAGGTATTCAGGCAGAGGTAGTTAGGCAACTATAGTAAGGTCCCGCCTCCAAAGGGCGGGACCTTACTAAAATTTAATAAAATATATTATGTTGGGATGTGATGAAAAGTATAATAGGGGGAAACGAAATGGGCAAAAACGAGAACATCAGATTGGGAATTTACCTCTGTGACTGTGAAGGCAAGTTAGTTCAATCGATCGATCTGAACAAGATTAAGAGTGCGATTCAGAGCAGCGCGGATTTTGAGTATATTCGCATCGCTGATCTCCTTTGCGGAAAGATGGAAAAGGAGAAGATCGCTCATGAGATTGAAAAATATTCATTAAACCGGCTGTTGATCGCTGGATGTACAGATCCCTTTATCGAACGCCAATTCACAGTACTAGCTGAGGAAAATGGAATCAACCGCTATGAAGTAGAGTTTGTCGACCTGATAAAATCAGGTAAAGAAAGTACGAAATGGGCTGTTTCCATTATTAGCGAGGTGTTGCTACAAATGCAGGAGCGCAGTGCGATTGTTTATGAGGATTTTAATGTGCTCCCGGAGGTGCTGGTAATCGGTTGCGGAAAAGAGGGGGCTGCCGCGGCTCTCGCAGTCAGTGAAAAGCAACCGGTAACCGTAATCGATCATGATTCACCTCGGGAAGGTATTAATCTGCTTAATGGGAAAAGAAACATTACTGTTAAAACAGGTGTTAAAGTCGTGGGGCTGGAAGGATTTCCGGGTCAATTTTTAGTGCGTTTTTTAGACAACGGAAAACATGTAAAACAAAGTTTCGGGGCCATTATTGTTGCGCTTGAAGCCCAAGCTGTTTTCGATAAGGTAAAATACAACGGAGTACAACTGGGAGAACGTGTCCTGCGCTTGTCTCAATTTAGGCAAAGCGATAAGGATCAATATGCCGGCCGCAAGGTTGCCTTCGTTTTAGGACAAGCGGACCAAGATTCTCTGCTTTCCTATGCGGCAGCGCTTACCGAGGCCATTGCTCTTCGGGAAAAGGGAGCGGAGGCCAGTATTCTATATGACGATATGAAGGTATCCGCTGATCAGTTAGAGCAGGATTACGAGCGGGCAAGGGCCCGAGGTGTGAATTTCTTAAAGTATAACGGCGAACTGCAGATAGTGACGACAGATGTTGCCGCCACAGTGCGCTATAGGGAACCCTTCTTACCACAAAGTGAACCGATTAGGCTGGTATCAGATTGCTTGGTGTTAGCGGATGACTATCAGTCAAATGCGGCCACCGAGGAATTGGCGGCTGCTCTGGAGGTCAGGACAGGGCCGGGGGGATTTTTCCAGGATGACAATGTTCACTTCCTACCTGTGATGTCGAACCGCGAAGGGATCTATTTTGTCGGCGGCTGCCATGGACCTATACACGGTATTGAACTTAACAAGGAAGTAGAAGCTGTTAAGGCTGAAGTCGGCCGCTTTGCCTCAGGGAAGGTGCGGGCGCCGTTACTCCAGCCGCGGGTAACTGCGGAGCAATGCGCAGTTTGCCTGACCTGCTACCGCTGTTGTCCCCATCATGCCATCGAAATAGTTCATGATCAATCGTTGAACAATATGTACCACTCCGCGGCTCACATGAATGCCTTAGCTTGCCGTCGTTGTGGTACATGTGCGGCAGAATGCCCTGGAAAGGCGATTCAATTGCCGTTATTCTCTGATCAAGAGATTTTACAGCAAGTATCAAAACCGCCTAAACTGGTAGCATATGCTTGCGAAAATTCCGGCGCCCTGGCGGCTGAATATGCCAGGAGTCTGGATCCTCGTCTACAAGAGAACCTGCAGATCGTATCGGTTCCTTGTTCAGGCAAGATCGACGCCCTTTACCTGCTCAAGGCTTTAGAAAGAGGGGCGGATGGGGTGCTTTTGCTTGTTTGCCACAAGGAGAACTGCAAATACGTTTGGGGAAATGAGCGGGCGGATAAACGCAAAGAACAGGTACAGAGGCGGCTGGAAGAGGTTGGTCTGGAGGGAGACCGGGTGGAGATAGTGCATCTGGCCGCAAACCAGGGGAACCAGTTCAATGCCTCCGTACGTTCAATGGTTGAGAGAATTAACCAGTTAGGAGCAAATCCGGGGAAGGTGATAAAATGATCATTGTCGATAATAAAGCTGTCGAAGATGTCCTTCAAATGATCGCCCCCTATAAAAAAGTCTTAGTAGCAGGGTGTTACGGCTGTGTAACGGTCTGCCTTGCTGGAGGCGAGAAGGAGGTTGGCCTGCTGGCATCTCAGATCCGCATGGCACGCCAGAAAGAAGGCAATCCAATAGAGGTCTTAGAGCAGACCGTTGAACGTCAGTGCGATAAAGAGTACCTGGTTAAGTTTCAGGACAATGCCAGGGATGTGGAAGCTATCGTTTCTTTGGCCTGTGGAATCGGGATTCAGTATCTAGCCGAAGTATATGAGCCTGTTCCGGTATTCCCGGGGGTTAATACTCAGTTCCTGGGCGCCAACCGTGACGTAGGCAAATGGGAAGAATTCTGTATGGCATGCGGAGAGTGTGTTCTGGATAAAACAGGAGGCATCTGCCCTATCGCCCGCTGCTCGAAGAGCCTGTTAAACGGCCCTTGCGGCGGTTCACAGTTCGGGAAATGTGAGGTCTCCAAAGATATTGACTGCGCCTGGCAGTTGATCTATGACAGATTAAAGTCGCTAGGGCAGCTCGATAAAATGGCGGAATATATTCCCGCCAAGAATTGGCATCGAGATAAAGGACCGAGAAAACTGGTAAAGGAGGAATTGACCCTTGAAAGAGATTAAACCAGAAAACTTAAAAGCGGGAAGTAATCTGGAAAAGGTATTAGCGTCGGGTCAGTTTGCCTGTACCGGGGAAATTGGTCCCTTGACCTATGCAACCTTTGAAAACATTGATAAACATGCTGAAGAGTTAAGAGGCAAGGTTGATTCTGTTAACTTTACCGACAACCAGACTGCAGTTGTGCGGCTTTCCAGTTGGGCGGCTTCTTTGCGCCTGCTTCAATTAGGGATGGAACCAAACTTGCAGATGGTATGCCGGGATCGCAATCGTTTAGCTATGCAGAGCGATTTCTTAGGAGCATATGCGCATGGGATACGCAATGTCCTCTGTCTGACCGGCGATCACCAGGCGTTCGGCAACCATCCGGGATGCAAGGGAGTATTCGACTTGGATTCCGTGCAGTTAATTCACATGCTAAAGACTTTACGTGACGACGGTTGCTTCGAATGCGGAGCGGAGTGTAAAATACCTCCCAAGTTCTTCATCGGCTGTGCAGAGAACCCCTTTGGCGATCCCTTTGAATTCCGCGCTATCCGCCTGGAAAAGAAGATTGAAGCTGGAGCCGACTTTGTACAAACACAGTGTATCCTTGACATGGAGAGATTCGAGCGTTTTATGGAGATGGTGACGGCGCGCGGGCTGCACGAGCGTGCTCATATCTGCGCCGGGATTATGCCGGTGAAGTCGCCGAAGATGGCGCGCTATATGCAGACCGGGGTGCCGGGCATGATCGTATCCGAGGAGTTCTGTCAGCGCTTGGAAAAGGCGGAAGATGCAAAAGCAGAATCGGTAAATATTTCAGTTGAATATATCAACCACTGCAGGGAAATGAAAGGTGTAGCCGGAGTCCACGTGATGGCGGTTGCCTGGGAGTCCATTGTGCCTTCAGTAGTTGAAAAAGCCGGTCTTCTGCCCAGGCCGACATTTTAACAGCGCGGGCAAGGGAGGGGTGCAATTTGGAAAAGAAAAAGGTACTGGTAATCGGCGGTGGCGCCGCAGGAATGACCAGCGCTCTGGAAATGGCTGAGCGTGGAATAGAGGTTATTCTCGTCGAAAAAGAAACAGAGATCGGCGGCAGAGCCGCTACCTACTGCTGCAAGGCAACCGATGAATGCAACCGTTGTGCCGCCTGTTTGGTTCTTCAGCAAAGAGATCAGGTCATGCAGAATCCCAATATCCGTATCTATACCAATGCCCAGGTTAAAGAGATCGGCAAAAAGGGCAGCGGGTTCAGTGTAAAAATTGTCTATGACGACAAGCCTGTATCATTGGAATCACAGGCAGTGATTTTGGCTACAGGTTTTGATCCATATGATCTCAGCAAAAGAAATGAATTTGCTTACGGACAGGAGAAAAATGTTGTTTCAGGACAGGAATTAGAACAAGCGATCAAAGAAAAAGGGAGCATCGCCGCGGCATATGGGGACGATATAAAAAAGATCGGCTTCATACAGTGCGTGGGCAGCCGCGACCTTTCCATCGGCAACGGTTACTGCTCCAGGGTTTGCTGTATGTATGCCGCCAGGCTTGCTAAAGTTATCAGGAAGGATATGCCGGATGCCGAAATCGATATCTTCTATATGGACTTTCAGAGCTTTGGCAAAGGATTCGGCGAATATAAAGAAAACATACAGAAAACCGATCATGTCAAACTGATCAGAGCTATACCGTCTAAAATATATGGTTTCCCTTATGACCGCTTGACAGTCCGCTATACAGATTCTTTCAGCGGCACGCAATGTGAAGACAAATATGACCTGATAGTATTGTCGCTGGCGATCACTCCCACAGAGGGTAGTCGACAGCTTGCCGAGCAGTTGGGCGTAAATACCGATTCATACGGTTTTATGGCTGGAGAAGAATGCAGCGTTAAAACAAGTCAAAGAGGAGTTTTCCTGGCGGGAGTTTGCCAGGGGCCCAAGGATATACCGCAAACTATTGGTCATGCTAAAGCTGCGGCAGGGGAGGCTTATCTTTACTTGTGTGGTTAGCTTTCTAAAGAGTTAAAAAACCTCCGGTCCCCACCGGAGGTTTTTTTTTGTCAGGAATAACAGCAACCGACAAAGAATAATGATCTAAAGAGAATACACTGGGTGGGGGTAATGCAATTGAATGAAAGGCATATGCTGGAAAAGGCAATCCTCGCAAAGATCGATTTGCTTATAGAGATTATTTCATCAATGGAATTATGCGAGGATCATGAGCAAGAGGAACTTAAAAAACGAGGGTCCGCGCTGATCATAGAGCTCAGGGACTTACTGGCACAATTGATTGGTCCTGAAGAAGGGTATGTTCATAATGCAATTGTGGAACTGATCTCGCAGAGAATGCCGGGGCATGATGTGGAGAATAGATTAGAAGATTTGATGGAGCTTGTCGATAGGGAACGCCGGAATGAACAGGAGTATCAACAAGAGGAGGATAACGTTGGGCCAATAAGCCCGCCGGATCCTTTACAAAAAGCCGTAAATTTTCTATTTTCCCAGTGCAAGGTACTCAAGAATTACAGGTATCAGGGGTTACTTTTCAGCTATTATATACCGTCTTTAAAAGTGGCGGTGGATAACTGTGCCGAGCTGCGCGCCGCGGAGTCGGCGCGCAAGGAATACGTCTGCCGAAAGGCAGAAATCAGGCTTATTTCTTTGAATTGCCCTCAACTCTCCTGTTCTCGCGGAATAATAAGAGAAATAAAAAGAGGATTGACGTAATCGTTCCCTTGTGCTAATATTAAACTAATTTAATATAAGCTGTTGAAGGGGAAGAGTAGGCATATTCTGGTTATTAAGCGAGCCGGCGAGGGTGAGAGGCCGGTATAACGGGATGCCGAAGCCACCCCGGAGGCGCCTGCCGAACATTTTAAACAAGTAAGCCAGGCCGGGTTAAATCCGTTATCATAATATAAGTTGGGCCCTGTGAAGGGCCAACTAGGGTGGTACCGCGGTAACAACCCCGTCCCTTGATTTTTGGGAACGGGGTTTTAATTTTAGGAAAAGGGAGAGCATGGAGTAAAATGGGAAAATGTGGTAAGGAAAGTCGTGTTGCCCGAGTTGTGCAGAATATGCCGCACTCAGGAATTCGCAAGTTTTTCGATCTGATAGAAAAAACAGATGGGGTTATATCCTTGGGGGTAGGGGAACCGGATTATATAACGCCGGAATCGATACGCCAGGCCTGTATGAAGGCTCTGACAGCCGGGAGGACTAAATATACTTCCAACTCCGGGGCGCCGGAACTCTGTGCCATGATAACCCAATATCTAGATGTTAGGTTTGGCGTAAACTATCAGCCGGAACAAATATTGGTCACCACAGGTGTGAGTGAAGCTGTGGATCTTGCCTTGCGCGCGGTGATCAATCCGGGAGATGAAATTCTGATCGGCGAGCCCTGTTATGTTTCATATATGCCTAACGTGTCCATAGCAGGAGGCGTTCCTGTTTTTGTTCCTGCTAGGGCAGAGGATGAGTTCAAATTGAAGAAAAAGGATCTGATCGCTCGGATTAACGAAAGAACCAAAGCAATTCTTCTCTCCTATCCCAATAATCCGACAGGAGCGATCATGGAAAAGGCCGATTTGCAGGAGATCGCCCAGGTTGCTGAAAATTACGACCTTTTGATCATTACAGACGAGGTCTATGCTGAGCTCACCTACGGGCGGAAACACGTGAGCATTGCCTCCCTTCCCGGGATGAAAGAGAGGACAATATTGCTTAATGGTTTCTCTAAAGCTTATGCCATGACTGGCTGGCGTTTGGGATACGCCGCTGGGCCAATCGAAATAATAGACGCCATGTTAAAGATTCATCAGTATACCATGTTATGTGCTCCGACGATGAGCCAATACGCAGGTATTGCGGCGCTCTCCGAGAATTTTTCCTTCGTTGATGAGATGGTTGCCGAATATGACAAACGGCGGCGCATTATTATCAAGGGATTGAAAGAATTAGGCTTGCCCTGTTTCGAGCCGCACGGTGCTTTTTATGCATTCCCCAGTATTGCCGGGACAGGAATGACCTCTGAGGAATTCTGTGAACAGCTTCTTTTTGAAGAAAAGTTGGCCGTGGTACCGGGCAACGCCTTTGGTCCCAGTGGCGAGGGGCATGTCAGATGTTGTTATGCCGCCTCTCAGAGCAAGATTGAGGAAGCCTTAGAGCGGCTGAGGCGTTTTCTGCATCGCCATCGGATTTCGGATGCAGCGATAATTTAGAGTAGTTCTCCAACAATAATTAGGATTGAAAAAAGAGCAATAAAATTGCTCTTTTTATATGAGTAAAGTGGTCCAGTGTTTGCTTCTTTCTTCATCTTCACCGAATATTTATAATTCTTTTTATCCGGAAGAGGGCAGGTTTTCAGGGGTGCTTTGCCTAATATAATTATTGATTAACATTTTATTAGAAGGATGGTATTGATGGAAAACAGCGACAGGTTTCATATTCCCGCTCTCTTCAGCAGGGATTTTTTTGCGAAAGGATTTACCGTAGTACCCAATATGCTGATTGAGCACAGCGGCAGGCTAGGTTTAGAGGGGGTGGATTTGCTTGTATTGTTAGCGGTACTTTACTTTCAACAAACAGGAAGATATGAATTGGAGATAGCTGATTTCACTAAACTGCTTTCTGCTCCGGAACGTCAAGTTGAAGAATCTATAGAAAAAATGTGCGTTATGGGACTACTGACTGAAGAGAATAAGTCTTTAGAAACCACGGGTATGTTTGAGAAAATAGCCGATATCTGGGCAGATGAAAAGGTACGGGCCGAACAGCAAAAGCATAATACGGCGATTGCGGTTCATCTGAAAACCGGGGGCGGAAAGCATCTTACACCTCCTTTGATTAAGGTTATCAATTTATTTGAACGAGAGTTTGGGAGGGCTTTGACTCCTATCGAAATCGATCAGATAAGTAATTGGCATTATGATCAAGGATACCCCGACACCTTGATTAAAGAGGCCTTAAAAAGAGCGGTTTTGCGCGGAATATTAAACATGAATTATATGGACAGGATACTAGAATCCTGGGCTAAAATGAATATACGGACTACTCGCGAAGTAATACAATATGAAGAGAAGTTCCAGGATAAAAAGAAACATAAGGAAAAATCTCATTCTGCCGACCTGGGCGGCGTTCAAGAACAGGATGAAAAATTCAAAGATATCTATTTAACATAAACAGGTTGTGAAATATGAAACAAGTTGCTGAAATCCTCAAAAATCTAAAAAAGAATTTACAGGGAAAGGAAGCCGCTGCTTCGTTAAAAGAGAAGCGAAAACCGCGCTGCAATTTGTGTCAGGATCGCGGCGTTATAATGCTGGACGGCGAGATAGCGCGCATCTGTAACTGTGTGAAACAGGCGCACATGGAACACCGTTACGAGTATGCAAATATAACACCGGAAATAAAAGCATACGGTTTCGATGATTTTCAGCTCAAATACTATCAGGGCGAACATCGTGATCGAGCGGCCAGGGTTCTGCTGGATGCCGGTCGCTTTGCCGACGATTATTTGAAAAACCATGAGCAGCCCGGTCTTTTAATAACCGGAGACGTCGGCTCCGGCAAAACCTTTATTGCAGGCGCGATTACAAACTCTTTATTGAAAAAGGGTGTCCAGGCTTTATTCCTTGTTGTTCCTGATTTTCTTGACGCAATTCGGTCAACCTATAATAATAAAGGAGCGGCGGAGGATAATGAAGCCGCGTTAATTAAAGGAGCGCGGCAGGTAGAAGTTTTGATTTTAGATGATTTGGGGGTCCACAATTATACGCCGTGGACCTGTAATAAAATATATTCTCTTCTTAATTACCGGATGAATTATCACCTTCCGGTGATTATCACAACCAACCTGGATCTCTCTGAGATTGAGAAATATCTGGGGAAACGCACAACTTCAAGAATAGTTCAGATGTGCAGGGTATACCGGTTGACGGTAGACAAGGATATCAGGTATCAAAAATCTCTGGAGAACAAACGATAAAGGAGGGCTGCATTTGTCATTTTTTATGATGGAAGAACACAGTTCTGCCTACAGCGTTACCTGGGGGATTAAGGATATCATCTACACAGAGAAAACCCCTTACCAGAGTCTTTCCATCATCGAAACTGAAGAATTCGGCCGCGCGCTGGTTCTTGATAGAGTGCTGCAGACAACGATCGGCGATGAGTTTTATTATCATGAAATGATAGCCCACGTTCCATTATTTACTCATGGCAATCCGCGCACTGTTTTAATCATCGGAGGGGGGGACGGCGGGACGGCGCGGGAGGTTTTAAAACACAAGAGCGTGGAATCTGTAGAACTGGTTGATATTGACGAGCGGGTGATCGCGGCCTGCAGAAAATACCTCCCGGAACTCAGTTGTTCCTTTGATGACCCAAGAGTAAATGTCATTATTGCCAATGGGGTTGAGTATGTACAAGAGCAGAAAAAAAAGTATGATGTTATAATAGTCGACTCTACAGACCCCTATCCGGAGGGCCCCGCCGCGGAATTATACGGCAAGGAATTTTATAAAAGCGTTTACCGGTGTTTAGGAGACGACGGCCTTTTTGTGGCTCATACCGATTCTCCGTGTTTCGGCTTCAGCCGCCCGAAATTTCAGGGGATACGAGACAGGATAAATGCTTGCTTTCCCTTAACAAATGTTTATATAATCTGTGTTCCCAGTTATATAAGCGGATATTGGAGCTTTACTATCGGCTCTAAGCGTTATCATCCTGTGCGGGACTATCGGCAGGATAGTTTAATGCAGACGCGGTTTTATACAAGCGAACTGCATAGAGCCTGTTTTGCGCTCCCTCGTTTCATGCAGCAACTAATAGGCGAAAAATAACTGCAGCAAGCAGGAAAAAAGGGTAGTTATGACGAAAGTTCAATAGGCTAGAGGAGGTTAAAATATGCCTAAGTTTGAGCAATTAGGGCGTCCCGCTATCTTGACTTTGAATCCCTATGTTCCCGGCAAACCCATTGAAGAGGTAGAGCGTGAATTTCAGATAACGGGGGTGATTAAACTCGCTTCTAACGAAAACCCTCTGGGACCTTCTCCATCTGTTATAGACGCGCTGAAGGCAACCGCACCCAGAGTTTTTAATTATCCGGACAGCAATTGTTATTATTTGAAAATGGAAATGGCTTCTTTCTTCGGTTTAACCGAAGATCATTTTATTATCGGAAACGGCACGGATGAAATCATAAAAATGATCGCTGAAACGTTTCTTAATCCCGGCGATGAAGTGATCTATGCCTGGCCGTCCTTTTCGGAATATGTGTTTGCCGGCAAACTAATGGGAGCGGAACTCCGTCCTGTGCCATTAGATGATTACCGGCACGATCTTAAAAAAATGTCGCAATGTGCCGGGGACAAAACGAAACTTATATTTATCTGCAATCCGAATAATCCGACAGGAACTGTCGTCGCCAGAGAAGAACTGCAGGAGTTTTTGGAGACGATACCCTCTGATGTCTTAGTTGTGTTCGATGAAGCATATTATGAATATATAAGCGAGGCGGATTATCGCAGCGGTATAGAACTGCTGGAAAACAAACCGATAATTGTACTGCGTACTTTTTCAAAAATCTACGGTTTAGCCGGCTTGCGTATCGGTTATGGAATTGCCCGCCCAGAAATAATATCATTGATTAACCGGGTGAGAGAGCCGTTTAATGTCAACATAATGGCACAGGAGGCGGCTGTGGCGGCCCTTAAGGATCAGGAGCATGTTCGTCAGAGCAAAGAGTTGATCGTCGAGGGGAAGGACTACTTGTACCAAGAGTTTGACAGACTTGGTTTGGATTATGTCCCATCGCAGACAAATTTTGTTTTTGTTGATGTCAATATGGATGCCAGGAAAGTCTTTACCGCTTTGCTGAGAGAAGGTGTAATTGTCCGTTCAGGGGATATATTTGATCATGCAAACCATATCAGAGTAACAGTGGGGACACCGGAACAGAACAAACGTTTTATTATCAGCTTAGAAAAGGTTTTGAAAGAACTGGCTCCTTGCTGCTGAGAGGAGAAATGCCTTGGAAGTACGCTGTGCTCTATGTGGTAAAAAAGAGGTTTTAACAGATGTGCATAAGGACTTTGAGCGCATAGAAAAAAACCCTCAATTAACATATTTTTGCGACCTATGCTTATCAAAGCTGCAGTATGAAGCTGTAGAATATAATAAACCGAAGAAGCCGATTGGATAAAAATTTGTTGAAGCTGAACTAAATATGTTTTTTTTCTTATTCAGAGATCCCACAGGATCTCTGAATTTTATTTTTAGTGAATACTATAAAACAACAATAACGACAGTAATTACCAAATAATCTGAAGGATAACAAAAGGATGCCGGAGAACGATGATAGTAATAAATGGTAACAAGGAGGTATTAAAAATGGCTAAGACGAAATCAGAACGAAAGATACTTAATACCGTGAACGATGGTTTTTTGAGCGGTAAACAGGAGGAAGAGATTTATTGGGACTTGGGCGAGGGTGATTTAAGGGGCGAAGAGGAAATTAGGCTGAACAGAACTATGAACGACAAGATACGCAATCTGGAAACGGAACTTACAGAGAGAAATAGGGTCATAAGTACCGTACGCAAACAAAACAATGAATATACTAAGGCGCTTGAGGAAAAAGAAAAGAAAATGCATGAATTGCAAATAATCATTAAAACCATGGAGGCAAACTTGCACCAATTGGAGGGCGAGCGGAGGCAATACCTAGAAAAAATAGAGGAATACGGTAAAGAAATTGCCGGCTTCCAGGATAAGTACACACAGAGCGAAGAAGATATAAAAAACTTAACTGGACAATTGAAAGCCCGTACACAGGAAAACATCATCTTGAATAAGGAAAACAGGGACTTGCAGCGTTCATACAATCAAATGCAGGAAACGGTTGTTCTTTTGGAAGACCAAGTCCACAGGCTCAATCGTGATTTAAACCAGCTCGAACCTGCCAAGATCGACATGGAAAAGAAGTTCAATAGAGCATTGGAAAGTCTGCGTAAGGAGGTTAAAGCCAAGCACCAGGAGATCGTGCGGCTCAGTAAAGAGATAACGGAGCTGAAAAACGCGCACCAGGGCCTCAAGAGGATCAATGAGAATTTAGAGTTAGAACTGGACATGTTAAATACCACAAATATCTCTTTGCAAAAGAAGATAGAAAGGATCACAATGCAGAACAGCATTTTAGAGAAGAAACTGCAGAACAAACTGGTGCGTATAGTATTGGCTTTTTGCGCTCTTTTCGGTTGGGATCCTGAACGCAAGGCCAGAAGCGCCGGGTTGTCTTGATCTTTGAATAAAATAGCCGGAGCGTGATTGGCGATTGCCATGCTGCTCCCTGCGGTTAAGCCGGATTTAATCAGACAGCTGTTTTCTATAGTTGAGAGGGCTAACGCCAATAATTTCTTTAAATGCCGCCGCAAATTTACTTTGGTTCTTATATCCGACGTTAAAAGCTATATCTGAAACGCTGCTGTTTGCCTGCCGCAGCATGGTGGCGGCGCATTTCATCCTGTATTCCTTCATATAGGCGGCAATCGAGATCCCGTAAACGCCCTTGAAGCAGGATTTCAGGGCGGTTCGACTGATGCCGTGTTCGGCCGCCAGTTCCTCGATGGTATGACGCCGTCTGATATCGCCGGTGATTTGTTTCCGGATGCGCTTTATGATCTCGACATGTTGCTTTGGATGATACTCTTGAGGTATGTTTTCTTCAGTATTATCAATCAAACTCAAATTCAGCAGCAGTTCCGCCGCTTTCAGCTCCAGGTAAGCCCTACGTATAGGCTCAGGTACGCGGTAAAAATCCAAAAAAACATGCTCCAACCGATTCCCGGCCTGTCTGAAGCGTGTTGTTCCAGGGAATAGCTTATCCTGGATCTGATAAATATTAAGCGGCGCATTTTTGAGAAATTGAGGCGCCCTCTGGGAAAGTGTATCAGGATATATATAAACCGAAATCCCCTGATAGTTTTCCATAGGGAATGCGTTTACCCCATGATATTCATTAACCAAGCCCGCAAAAAAGTCGCCTTTGCCCATATAGACATAGAGTCCGTTACTGAATTCGCACTCGAGGCGACCCTCGCGGCAGTAGCCGATGTCCATGATATCTCTGCTGATCTTCTCATGGAACTGTGCCTGTGAAACATTGGAAAAGTCCGTGGTATCGAACTCATCATAGACCAGATCTAAGCCTGGAAATATACGGTATACGCGCCGGATCCCATACCCGTCCCGGCAGTTCATCTTGTAGACAGTGTAATAGCCGTCTTTATCCTGCTCTGTTATGCTCGCTATTTTATTGAGCAACAGCTGTTCCCAGATGATGTTGTCGCTTGACAATTTGCTCCTCCTGCAGGTTCTCTTATTCACTTAGTTCCCACATAACGGGCAGGACATAGTCCTGCCCATATCCTTTGCAGCCGCTGCATCTTTGCCCGCAGCCCGTCTGCTCCGGTGATCTTTTGACATAGCCCTGACGCTCCAGATAGTCCAACTGCGCCCGCACAGCCGGCACACCTGTATGTAAAAGCTGCGCTATCTCCTCCGTCGAATATGTCCTACCCTTTTTAAGCAACGCTAGCAATTCCGTTAACACAGCCGGCGGCCTCCTCAGAAAATCAGAAGGCCCACACGGTAGGCGACCATCGCCAAAAGCAAGGCGGCAATGAGATAATAGGCGGCGATGCGAAGCGACCATTTGAGCGAGTGGCTTTCCTGTACGGTGGAACTTAAGGCCATCAGGCATGGCATGTTGAAGAAGAAGGCGTAGAGGAATGCCAGGGCCTCCGGCTTTGAAATCGTGGAAAGCAGGCTGCCGCTCAGGGCGGCGGTGGCAACACCCTGGCCGGAAATCCCGGTCCAGATACCCTGCGCGTTGAACAGAGCTGCCAGAACGCCCAGGGATGCTTCCTTGCCCATGGCGGAAGAAAGCCAGGCCATAAACATTTGCCACCTGAGTCCGAACACCATAGTTACCGGCTCGATCGCAATGCCGATTTTATAAATTAGGCTGTTTTCAATATGTCCGTCAGGCGTATAAGATAATGCCCAGAAGAGGATGGATACGCAGATGATGATCGTTAAGGCGCGTTTCAACACGTCGCCCATGCGGTTGAAAACAAACTTGAACAGGTTCCTGTAGCGCGGCTTATGATAGGGCGGCAATTCCATAATCAGCCCGGTCCGTTCGGAAGGCTGGATCAAACTTCTGCCGAAAATCTTCGATGTAATATAAATATGCAAAAAAGCCACAAGAAACATAGAGAGCACAACGATTAAGGCCTTGTCTCCAAAAAACAGGCTGCCGATAAGCCCCACGACAGCCCATGTGGAAGCGCAGGGCACGACCCATGACAAAGCCATGGTGGTTACGCGCTGCCCCCAGGATTCGATGACCCTCGTTCCGGTGACGCCGCCGATATTGCAGCCTAAACTCACTAAAAACGGCATGATCGCTTTCCCCTGCAAGCCCAACTTTGACATAGTATTGTCGAACACATAGGATATCCGCGCCATATAGCCGATCTCTTCCATGAAGCCGAAAACAAGGCTGATCCCGAAGACAAAGCTGACCATCATCAGAGCGAACGAAACCGCGGTGAGCACCGCGTCGCACAGCAAAGACACAAGAATCGCCGAAATTCCGATCCCGATAAGAGCCTCTGAAATCGGCGCCGACAGCATAGGCAGATAACTGGAGGCCATCATAAACGGCATGGCGATCAGCATGGATAATGCCAGCCCTACTAAAATTAAAAGGATAGCCATTGGCTTTCCCCAGGCTCTGCTGGTGGCGACATTGTCGAAACGGCCCATCCGCCTTTCTCCTGTTCGAGCCTCGGAAACGCTTCCCTCCAGCAGCCGGCCGATCCAGCGGAATTTGCAGTCGCCGGTGAGCAGGCTGCCGTTTCTCACCCCTTTTGTCATGTCGGCGAGTCTGGACACGGTTTCCGCGTCCATAGCAGACTTCACAATAACCATGGCGGCCGCGTCATGCTCCAGCAGCTTTGCGGCCAGCCATGCGGAAGAATACGCCCCGATACCTTCGCCGGGCAGCAGAGCGAGCGTCTGCCGGTAGGGCTCCCCGATCACTGCCTCGTACAGCTCCGATATGCCTGTTTCATCCAGTATGCCAGGAGCAGCGCGGCCATCTTCAAGCGCCTTAAATAAGCCGGCGTAATTTTTGGTATCAACAGCGGTGAAGGGAACGACCGGGATGCCGAGCTTCTTTGCAATGGCCCTGCTGTCGATAGTTTTGCCCTGCTCCTCGGCCACATCCATCATGTTCAGCAGTAAGATCGCCGGGGTTCTGATGCCCACATAGTCCGCCAGCATGAACAGCGTGCGCTCCAACTGGGAGGCGTCCGCCAGGATGCACACCTGGTCCGCCTTGCCGCTTGCGATATATTCCCTGGTTATTATTTCCTCCTCGGAATTAGCGGAGAGGCTGTATGTACCTGGAAGATCTATTACGGTGTATTTTTTGCCGCCATAGGTGAAATAGCCCTCTTTTTGTTCCACTGTTTTACCGGGCCAGTTGCCGACGTGCTGACGCGAGCCGGTAAGGCCGTTAAACAGCGTCGACTTTCCCGAGTTGGGCTGACCCAGCAGCGCGATAGTCGTATTGCTCATTTACCGTCACCTCCATCATGATTTTTTCACACTCACTGCGATTGATGGCAATCATGGTATCCCTGCAATAGACGAGCAGGGGACGGCCTTTTTGGTTCTGAATAACTTCCACCACACTGCCGATGATCAAGCCGATGGAGGCAATGCGGCTCAAAAAACGGGTGTCGCCGTCGATAAATACAATTCTGCCTGTTTCTCCCTTCTTCGCCGCGCTTAACTTTTGCACGCTCTTCGCTCCTTTCGTGAATTTTATAGATCAGATCGCCGCAGCCGCGTCATAGTAATAAAGGAAACAACTAGAATTTGACCGTAGTTAGAAATAACTAACTCCCTCGCGTGTGCTATTATAATCTATATGTTTTTATTTGTCTGCTCTAAAATGTCGGATTTGGCTCCAAATGGACAGAAGCTTTAGGGTGTGCCTTGCCAATACAGCCGCTTGCCCGCGCGGATAAATAGCAGGGCTACGACAAAAAAGATAATAAATAATGATTTTAAAATAACGATTTTATTCAATACGGTGTATGTGTTTTTTTGAACATGGCCTGCAGTTCCCTTCTGCAGCGTTTGGCTTTCGCGCAGCCACGCAAAGCCATTTACCGTTCGGGTGTTCGTGACAGGAGATGCTGCGGAATCCTGCTTTGAGCAGTATTCGGGACAGGTCTTCTTTTGTGTAGATCGACAGATCTATCATTTTCGTCCATTTTTCATTGCCTTCCGGCCGGGAGGCCTCGTTGCAGATGAAGAATATGCCGCCTTCCTTTATCACGCGCCGTACCTCCATGAAGTCATGGAGCAGATCCGGCCAGAAGTAGATGGTCTCAAAGGCGGTTGCTATGTCGAATTTTCCATCCTCAAAGGGCAGAGAGGAAACGCTTGCCTGCTTGACATCAGCCCGGCCCCGGATGATTTCCGCTTTATTTACTCTCTTTGATTTTTCCACGCTTTCAGGGGAGTAATCCACGCCATACACCCTGCCGGCTGGCGCCCTGCGCAGAAGATGGGCGATATTTCTTCCTCCGCCGCAGCCGATATCCAGAATCTCGTCCTCCGGCGCTATTTCGATCTGCGAAAGGCCCCATATGGCGTTTGCGTTGTGGCCGGCGTTCATCATGGACAGCATCACCCTGCCGCCGATTCCTTCCGGCCGGCGTGTGTTCTGATAAAACTTTTTTAGGATATTCAATCGCAACAGCTCCTTTTTGGCAGCTTTTTGTCTGTATCACATATTACTTTGAAAAGTTTTTGATATAGTTAGTATTCGCTAACACCATTTTAACACTATCTCATTTATACATCAATGTGAAAATGTGAGTTAGACGCCTTCTACGCAATTTGCTTGGCCGGCGGGAGCGCTTTGAAAACCCGAGCGCGGATCACGGCATAAACTACAAAAAAGTCAGGCGGTATAACCGGCTTAATTCCCTTGTGCCTCGGAATTACCATGTGGGCGCTGAACATTGCCATTTTCGTCATTGTCTACGGCAGGATGCTGGAAATATATATGCTCACCAGTTGGCTTAATAAAAGTTGGATGAACGTGTGAAATGGATAAAGCCGTGTTTTATGCCCGGCTTGTATATTTCTGTCAAAAGAAATATAATAAAATTATGGAGGTGTTATGCATGGATTATATAACGACAAAAGAAACTGCGAAAAATTGGGGAATCACAGACAGAATGGTAGTGTATCATTGCTCCGCCGGGCGGATTAAGGGAGCTAAAAAAATGGGAAATACATGGCTTGTTCCGGTTGACGCTGAAAAACCGGCTGACGGACGATACAGGAGCAGTAAAGTAAAGGATGGTGAAAATAAATGAAACGGATATTTTTGGTTGAGGACGATAAGGCAATCGCCAGGAACCTTGTCCTTCTGCTCCGCTCGGAGGGATTTACAGTCACTCACGCCCCTACGCGGGGTGAAGCCCTTGCCGCGCTTGCCGGGAATAAATTTGACTTGGCGTTGATTGATATTTCTTTGCCTGACGGAAATGGCTTTACGGTTTGCACGGAAATCAAAGAAACGCAAGATGTTCCTGTTATCTTTCTGACGGCTTCCGGCGATGAGGCGAGTGTTGTTACCGGGCTGAACATGGGCGCGGACGACTATATCACCAAGCCTTTTCGTCCGCGTGAACTGATCGCACGAATCAGAACCGCCCTGCGAAAAAGCGGGCGTTCCGGGTCTGATTTTGAAATTCGCGGGCTTCATGTCGATACGGCAAGCGGCATTGTGAAAAAAAACGGCAACGAGGTTTTTCTTTCAGCATTAGAATATCGCTTGCTGTTGGTGTTTATTAGCAACCCAAAAAATATTATCACGAGGGGCAGGCTACTTGACGAATTGTGGGACGCGACGGGCGAGTTTGTCAATGACAATACACTAACCGTGTACATCAAACGCTTGCGGGAGAAGATAGAGAACGACCCCGCAAGCCCGCAAATAATTCTAACCGTTCGCGGGACGGGGTATAGATTGGGGGGCGAGTATGCTTCGGAATAGAGAGTTTCGGCAGTTTGCCATTTTGTTCTCCTTAATGGCCGCCGCCGCTGTGACGCTGGGATTTATAATCAATACGGCGGCGGGGATCCTTGTCATTGCTTCTGCCGCCGCTTTTGGGACAGCGTTTTTCGCGTTTACCAAAGCCCGATATAAAAGCATTGCGCGGATTTCAAATCAAATCGACCTTGTGCTTCATAATGCTGACCATCTGTATATTGGTGAATCGGACGAGGGCGAACTTTCCATTCTGCACAGCGAGATAACAAAAATGACGCTGCGTATTCGGGAGCAAAACGACGAGCTGAAAAAAGAAAAAGAACATCTTGCCGATTCGCTGGCCGACATAGCCCACCAACTCCGAACCCCGCTCACATCCGCGAACCTCATTTTGTCATTGTTAGCGAATAACCCCGATGAAAACGAGCGGAAAGCATTTGTACGGGAAGCAGAGGAATTGCTTGTGCGGATGGATTGGCTGCTTACTTCTCTATTGAAATTATCCCGCTTGGACGCTGGCATTGTGGTGTTCCAAAGCGAGCAGATAGATGTAAACGCTCTTGTATGCGCCGCGCTTCGCCCGTTCCTAATCTCAATGGAACTGCACGATATTGATGTGCAGATAGATGCACCGAAAGGGGTAATTATTCAGGGCGATTCGGGTTGGCTTTCGGAAGCAATTCAAAATATCCTCAAAAATTGCGTGGAAAGCGCAGGCGAGAACGGTAAGATTGAGATTGTCTGCACGGACAACCCACTGTTTACCGAGATTGCCATCCACGACAGCGGCGCGGGCTTTGAAAAAGAAGATTTACCCTGCCTGTTTGACAGGTTTTATCGTGGGAAAAACCCAAACGCTACAGGATACGGGATTGGATTGGCTCTCTGTAAGATGATTATAACACGGCAGGGAGGGACGATTACCGCAAAAAATCACCCGCAGGGCGGCGCGGTATTTGCCATTCGTTTCCCAAAATGACGAATCTCTCACCTGAAAGTCACAGAGATGTAAGTTGAAGGTTCTATTATATGGGTAAACCATGAGAAAGGAGACTCACATAATGGAGCTCTTAAAAATCGAAAATCTATGCAAGGTCTACGGCAAGGGCGAAAACCAAGTTACCGCGCTTGACCATGTTTCGCTTACAATCGAAAAGGGGGAGTTTACCGCAATCATCGGCTCCTCCGGCTCCGGCAAATCCACATTACTTCACAGCATCGGCGGCGTGGACGTGCCGACAAGCGGAAAGGTGTATTTGGACGGGCAGGATGTATATGCCCAAAGCAATGAAAAACTCGCCATCTTCCGCAGGCGGCAGGTCGGACTGATTTACCAGTTTCACAACCTCATTCCTACTCTGAACGTGGTGGAAAACATAACCTTGCCTATCCTGATGGACAAGCGGCAGGTCAACGAGGAACGGCTGAATGACCTGCTTGAAATGCTTGGACTAAAAGACCGCAAAACGCATTTACCCAATCAGCTTTCGGGCGGTCAGCAACAGCGTGTTTCCATAGGACGCGCTTTGATAAACGCCCCGGCGGTCATGCTTGCCGACGAACCCACGGGCAGTTTGGACAGCCGCAATGGACATGAAATCATCAAACTGCTGAAAGAAAGCAATAAAAAATATGGGCAGACCCTGCTTCTCGTCACCCATGACGAAAATATCGCCCTGCAAGCAGACCGCATTATCAGCATATCAGACGGCAAAGTAGTGCGAGATGAGAAGGTGCGGTCATGAACATTTTCAACAAAGTTACCCTGCAAGGCATGAAAAAAAGCCGCACACGAACAATTGTAACGGTTATCGGAGTTATCCTGTCAGCGGCCATGATTACGGCAGTCGCTACCTTTGCCGTTTCCCTGCAAAACTATATCGTAAAGGGCGCGGCCCAGAAATCCGGCGGTTGGCACGTTGGGTTTTTGGACGTCCCTTCTTCTTTCGTACAGGAACGAATCCACGACGATGGAGTTGCAAACACCGCAACATTTGAAAATATCGGCTACGCAAAACTTGACGGCGGGAAAAATTCTAAAAAGCCGTATCTTTTCATCGCCGGATTCAGCAAGGAAACCTTCAACGCCCTGCCTATCACGCTGCTTTCCGGCAGATTGCCGCAAAACAGCGGGGAGATTCTTGTTCCGGGGAGCATCATGATAAAGAGCGGCGTTCAGTTCAAGGTGGGCGACACGCTCACCCTTACTGTCGGGAGCCGCATGGACGGAAACAAAAATCTCGGTCAACACGACCCTTACGCTTCCGGGGAAGAAACTCTTGTGCCAAAAGCCAAGAAAACCTACACGGTTGCCGGCATCTGCCAAAGGCCCGCCTTTGAGGAAGATTCCGCACCGGGATACACCTTGATCACGAAAGCAGATACACAAGACCAAGCGGACGATCTCAGCCTATTTGTCACGCTGAAAAACCCGCGCGGAGTTCATGCTTATGCAAGCAGCACAGCCGGAGGCCATTCCTACATCTTTAATAATAATGTCCTGAGATTCATGGGGCTCTCGGACGATCCGGGCACTAAGATACTCACCGCGTTCCTGTACGCGGTCGGCGCCATTGTGATCGCTATCATCATGATCGGCTCAATTTTTCTAATCTACAATTCCTTCAACATCTCATTGAATGAACGCACACAACAGTTCGGAATTCTTGCCTCTGTGGGAGCCACGGCAAAGCAGCTGCGAAACTCAGTGCTCTTTGAAGGACTTTGTATTGGTGCAATCGGCATCCCGATCGGTGTGATCATCGGCATCGGCAGTATGTGGGGTGTGCTTTTCGTTGTCGCCAAAAATTCCGCAAACATTCTCTACAGCAACGTCCCTTTAACTTTGACGGTGTCCATCACCGCAATCGTCGCCGCTGCGGCGGTCAGCATGGTTACAATCTTAATTTCAGCCTATATCCCGGCTCGAAAGGCCGCAAGCACTCCCGTGATGGAGTGTATCCGCCAGACCAACGAGGTCAAAATCGAATCTAAAGCCGTGAAAACTTCAAAGCTCGCGGAGCGTATTTACGGCTTGGAGGGAACTCTTGCGTTAAAGAATTTCAAAAGGAACAAGAAACGCTATCGCAGCATTGTGCTGTCACTTGTTTTAAGCGTCGTGCTGTTTATATCGACCAGTGCTTTTGTAACGGATTTGAAACAGGCGTCGGAGCAGGCAAAAGAGGTTACCGACTATGACATCGGTTTTGGCACAAAGGATATGGATGACAGCGAAATGCTGCAGCTTTACGACAAACTGAAAACCGCCAACGGTGTTACCGAAAGTTCGTATCAGATTGTGATGAAGTATTCATGCGCTGTCAAAGCAAGCAATCTTTCAGATGATTATTGGAAATCCGCCGGGGCACATTCGCCGGACGAAACGGTTCATCTGCCAGTGGAAATCCAGTTTCTTGATGACAGCGCCTATCTGGATATCATCAAAGGCCTAGGCTTGCCCGTAAAGGAATATACCGGGCAAAATGCAAAAATAATCGCCCTTGCTAAAATGCAGGACAAAAGTAATCAGGCGGAGGGGCTCAGCCAGCTTAAGGACATGTTTACGAGTTCCTCCCTGAATGTTACCGTTATGCCCGAAACAAATGGCGAGTCAAATACGGCAAAGGGGAAAAATGTAAGCATTACCTGTGTCGAACTCATGACGCCGGATATACCCCCAAGTATAGAAACATCCGAAAAGCGGCCGTACGTTTTTAGTGTGGTGGCTCCCTATTCGCTCAAGGAGAAGCTTGCTCCATCCGACACCTCGTCGGATATCAAGGTGAAGGGCATGACCTTTCAGTCAAAGAATCCATCGCAGTCTACGGCAGAAATGAAAACGATGATTCAGGGCGTGGGGATTACAGCCTCGTATAGTATTTTAAATATGTCTAAAATGTTTGAGGAGAACCGAAATTATATCTTCATTGCCAACGTGTTCGCTTATACTTTTATCATTATGATTTCGCTGATTGCGGTTGCCAATGTGTTCAACACGATTTCCACGAATATCAAGCTGCGCCGGCGGGAGCTTGCCATGCTCCGCTCTGTGGGGATGTCCGACCGCGATTTCAATAAAATGATGCGCTTTGAGTGCGCCTTTTATGGCATGAGGGCGCTGCTTGTCGGACTTCCCATCGCGGCAATCTCTTCCTGGCTGATTTATAAAGGGATGGTCGTCGGCGGGGCGGACAATATCGATTTTGTGTTCCCGTGGGGCAGTATGGCAATCAGCGTGTTCAGCGTCCTTCTTGTAATATTTGTTACCATGATATATGCCGTCAGCAAGATCAAAAAAGAAAATATCATCGACGCACTGCGGGATGATATGACTTGATTCAAAATCGTCCCAAAGGCCATTTGACATTGAAATTGCAGAGTCCATCCTACAGCTGAAAAATATTTATATTCTATTGATCTGCCCAGCGGCAGAAAAGAGAAAACCGTTGCTGGGCAGATACTTTTTTACGCTCAAATTATATCTCTATGCGCTGCGGACGAAGAGAGCATCAGCCTTTTCTCATCTAAATGCTCATGCCGCGCTATTCTGCACGCGGCTGATACTCGCTGGATTTCTTGTATGCGCGCATAAAATCCTGCATAGCCTGAATGGAGTCGCTGCTGATAACATGCTCAATGGCACAGGCGTCCGTATCAGCGATCTTATGATCTATTTTGAGTAGATCCATAAAAAACTCCCGGATGATCTGATGCTTTCTGGAAGTGATTTCCGCCAGCTTTTTCCCGGCAGGAGTTAAGAAAATCTCTCCATATTTTTCGTTTGTAATCAGTCCTTTACTGGAGAGCGTTGCCATGGCGTTGTTGGTGCTGGCTTTAGTGACATTCAGCCGTTCCGCGATATCAGATACCCTTGCTCCCATGTTGATTTTAGAAAGTTCATATACTGCTTCCAGATAATTTTCCATGGCGAATGTTAACTTTACCATTTGATTGCCTCCTTTGTTTGTTAAGGCTCTTTTGTGCTAAGTGGAGGGGTTACCCATTACTAACAATTATATTATATCCCATTTTTCACTAAAATAAAAAGCAAAATTGAAGAATTGCCGCTGTTTTAAGCAAATTTCTCGGCTTTTTCACCTATAAAGCAATTAATTTTGCTGTTTTCAACTATTTAGTATAGGATAGTCCCCTATCCGTAAAATCAAAAATAATGTACAATATAATAAGTTAGTCCAATCTAATTATAATATCTGTTCTTCCTCTTCGTCAAGAAGCAGAGAGCAGCACTTTAATATGACAATCGGGCAAAGCCCGCGCCTGACCGAGTTGCTGTGGCGTTTATGGCATACAAATAGTGAATCAATATTTTTTAGTTGCTAAAAAATATTGATTTTATTTATTAGTAACAATATAATATTACTAGGTGATGTGCATGTATAAAAAAGAAAGCTTAATAAAAAAGCTGTATCAGGCTCTGAACATCATGATCTGCGAATCGAAAATAGCCAGAAACTACGGGACGTCTTACAAGTTGACCTATTCGGACATCAGCCTGCTCAAGTGTGTGCAGCGCAATGATAACGCAAAAGCAAGCGAACTGTCGCAATACCTGGGCATAACGAACGGAGCGGTGGCGCAGCTTGCCAAAAAACTTCAAGGAAAGGGGTATCTGGAGCCATACCGCATTACCGGCAACAAAAAGGAAGTATACTATAAATTAACAGCCGGCGGTGAGGATGCCTGCCGAGGATATGATGAGCACTATGGGAAAACGAGAGCCGATATAGAAAGTTATATCGGCACATTGGATGACGACACTATCGAAAGGATCATCGGGCTGTTTGATGTGGTGGCCAGGAGCACTGCGATTTATGAGCATTGCTCGATTAAACACGCCGCGGGGAAAATCAACCGCTCTCGCGAAGCGGTGGGAAAGAGGTGCGAAAAATGCCAAAGAATTTACTAAGCATAAAGAATTTGTGCGCATCCGTGGATGGGAAGCGCATATTGAACGGAGTAAATATGGAGATATGCCCGGGAGAAGTGCACGTACTCATGGGTCCCAACGGAGCGGGAAAATCCACTCTGGCAAATGTCGTCATGGGTGACCCGCGCTACCGTGTGGATGCAGGCGCCGTCTTTTTCGAGGGCGAAGACATCACTGGCGAAAAGCCGGACACGCGGGCCAGAAGGGGCATGTTCCTTTCCTTCCAAGCGCCGGAAGAGATTCCCGGGATTACCGTCGAGAACTTTCTGCGAGCCGCAAAAGCGGCGTATAGCGGAGAGGATGTAAAGCTCTTGCCCTTCCGGAAGGAACTGCGGGCCAAGATGAGCGAGCTGGAGATGGAGCCGTCATATGCGGCGCGGTATCTCAATGTCGGTTTTTCGGGCGGAGAAAAGAAGAAAAACGAGATTCTGCAGATGGCTGTGCTCAATCCAAAGCTTGCGATATTGGATGAAACAGATTCCGGTCTGGATATCGACGCGGTAAAGACGATTTCCGAGAGCGTGCACCGGTACAAGAACGAGACGAACGCGGTTCTCATCATCACGCACATCACGAGGATATTGCAAAGGCTTCCTGCGGATTATATCCACATCATGTCTGACGGGCGCATTGTCAGGACATCCGACGCCTCTCTGATCGAAGAGATCAGCCGCGGCGGATTTGCCTCTGTTCTTGGATGATGTGCGAGGGAGGAAAATGAGGATGGAAAAGCAGAAAACGAGAGTAGACGATATCAACAGGGAACGCTTCGACTTCCGTGATGCGGACAAAAGCGGCTATAAGACGGGCAAGGGGCTTACCGCGGACATCGTGACGGAAATATCGAAAATGAAAAACGAGCCCGCCTGGATGCTGAAGCACCGCCTCCGCTCGCTGGAGATCTACCATCGAACGCCGCTGCCGGCTTGGGGGCCGCCGCTCGGCAAGCTCAATATGGATGAAATTGTCACTTACGTAAAGCCTGACACCGGTCTGAAAAGCGACTGGAACGAGGTGCCTGAGTATATCAAAAACACCTTTGAACGCCTTGGAATCCCCAAGGCGGAAAGGGAATCGCTGGCGGGCGTAGGAGCGCAGTACGATTCGGAAGTGGTTTATCACAACATCAGGCGCGAATTGCTCAGCCAGGGCGTGATCTACACGGATATGGAAACCGCCGTACAGGAACACGAAGACATTGTCAAGGAGCTTTTCATGAAGCTCGTGCCGCCGCAAGATCATAAGTTCGCGGCGCTGCACGGAGCCGTTTGGTCGGGAGGCTCCTATGTATACGTGCCGGAGGGGGTGCGCCTTGCCATCCCCCTGCAGTCCTATTTCCGGCTTAACGCGCCGGGCGCGGGGCAGTTCGAGCACACGCTGATTGTTGTGGAAAAGGGCGCTAGTGTCCACTTCATAGAGGGTTGCTCGGCGCCGAAGTATAATGTGCTTAACCTCCACGCCGGTTGCGTGGAGCTGTATGTGCGTGAGGGCGCCACACTGCGGTATTCCACCATCGAGAACTGGTCGAAAAACATGATGAACCTGAATACCAAGCGCGCCCTTGTCGAGAAGAATGCGACTATCGAGTGGATTTCCGGTACCTTCGGCTCGAATACCACGATGCTCTATCCCTCCAGCATTTTGAAGGGCGAGGGCGCTCGCTCCACATTTACGGGCATTACCTTCGCCGGAAACGGGCAGCACCTGGACACGGGCGCTAAGGTGGTGCACGCTGCGCCCAATACTTCGTCTACGGTCAGCTCGCGCTCCATCTCCAAGGACGGCGGGATTGCCGTCTACCGCAGCGTTATCAATATCCTGCAGAATGCCTCCGAGTCGAAATCATCCATTGTCTGCGAGTCCCTGATGATGGACAGTGTTTCCCGCTCGGACACGATCCCGGTGATGGATATCCGCAACGACCGGGTGGACATCGGGCATGAGGCCAAGATCGGGCGCATCAGCGACGCTGCCATCTTCTACCTCATGACCAGAGGGCTGCCGGAGGAGGAGGCCAAAGCGATGATCGTTCGGGGGTTTGTGGAGCCTATCGCCAAGGAACTCCCTTTGGAGTATGCGGTGGAGATGAACAGGCTGATCAGCCTCGAGCTGGAAGGAACCATCGGTTAGGAGGAGAGCGATATGCGGCAATTAGCAGCAACGATCAACAGGATGCCTGTGAACACCTGGCGCCGGCTTGATGTGAACGAGGCCGAGCTTGTCATGCGCGGCCCGGATAAGAAGCCCGGCGCGGGCGGCGCGAATATTCAGGCGTCCGGGCAGATTCAAATAAGGCAAAATTTTGAGGGGCTGGACTTCGGTGAAGACGCGGCCAAGCTTTTCGTTCCCGCAGAAATGGGGGCGTTTATAGATGAACATACCAACCGGCGGCATTTTATTCGGATCCCCAACGACCACACGGAACAGGAACCGATTGTCCTGGCGATGCGGCTCAACGGCGAAAACCAGGTCCTCGTAGACGACGTTGTCATTGAGGCCGGCGAAGGATCTAATGCAGCCGTGATCCTGCACTATACATCGGAAAACGGCGTGCCGGCCTATCACTGCGGGAGGACGCGCCTTATTGTTCACCGCAACGCCAGAGTGAAGCTGGTGAAGGTCCAAATGCTCGGCAGTGAAGCCGCCCATGCGGACGCAATCGGAGGCCATGTGCAGGAAGGGGCGCAACTTGACGTGATTATAGCGGAGCTGGGAGCGGCCCGTCCGCTCTCCGGCTGCAACCTGGTCCTCGACGGAGAGGGCGCCGGCGCCGGGCTGGATGTGGTATATCTGGGCGACGGCCGGCGGTCGCTGGATATGTCTTACCGCGTAGAGCACCGGGGCAGGGCGACGGTATCCGATATCTGTGCGAAAGGCATCCTGCTGGAGCGGAGCAAAAAAGTGTTTCGCGATACGCTGGACTTTGTGAGGGGCGCCTCCGGCTCTAAGGGACGTGAGGAGGAGAGCGTGCTGATGCTCAGCCCCGAGGTGCGCAACATCTCGGTTCCGCTGCTGCTTTGCGGGGAGGACGACGTTGAGGGAGAACACGCGATGACCTCGGGAAGGCCGGACGAGAGAATCTTATTCTATTTGATGAGCCGCGGGATCAATGAACTGGCTGCAAAAAAGCTCCTGGCGCAGGCCGCTTTTTCCTCTATTATTGAGAAGATACCGGACGCAGCGGTCCGCAACGAGATACTCGGCACTGTGCACAAATCCATTGAGCGAGGAGGGTAAACAGCTTGAACGAATATTTATACGATTTCCCATTATTGCGCCAGGCGGATGATAAGGGCCGGCGGATCGCCTATCTCGACAACGCTGCCACGACGCAAAAGCCGCAGGCGGTGCTGGATGCGGTTGCGGCATATTATAAAACGTCCAACGCCAACCCGCACCGGGGAGCTTATGACCTGAGCGTGGAGGCCACGAAATCGCTGGAGTCCGCCAGGGAGAAGATCCGCGCGTTTATTGGCGCCAAAAAAGCGGAGGATGTCGTTTTTACAAAAAGCGCCACCGAATCGCTCAATTTGGTTGCCCAAAGCTACGGAATGTCTTCCCTGGCGCCCGGCGACAGGATCGCGGTGGCCATTTCCGAGCATCACAGCAATCTGGTGCCGTGGCAGATTGCCGCGCGGGCCAGGCAGGCAGACATCACATACCTGTATACGGACGAAGCGGGGCGCATCCCCTCCGCGGAGCTCAAGAGCAAGATCAGCGGCCGTACGAAGCTCGTTGCCGTTGCGCACGCCTCCAACGTGACCGGGGTCATCAACTCGATTGAGGCGGTCATCGAAAGAGCGCGGACTGTCGGCGCGGTCGTTGTCGTGGACGGCACGCAGAGCGTTCCACATATGGAGGTGGACGTGTCGGCCCTGGACGCTGATTTCTATGTGTTCTCCGCTCATAAAATGCTGGGGCCGATGGGAGTGGGAGTGCTCTATGGCAAGGAGCATCTGTTGCAGGAGATGCCTCCTTTTTTATACGGCGGCGACATGATCGAGTACGTTGAGGAGCAGGAGTCTACATTCGCGCCTCTTCCGCAGAAATTCGAGGGCGGCACGCAGAATGTGGGCGGCGCAGTGGGGCTTGCCGCGGCCATAGATTATCTGGACAGGGCGGGCATGAGGAAAATCCAGGCCTTGGAGCGGGAGCTGACAGCCTATCTGCTTGACCGGCTGCACAGCGTCCCGCACCTGAGGATCATAGGACCCGACGGAATTGAGGACCGCATCGGCGTAGTTTCCTTTGTGCTGAAGGACGCTCATCCGCATGACGTGGCGACAATACTGAACGCCGACAGGATTGCCGTCCGCTCCGGGCGCCATTGCGCTCAGCCGTTTCTGCACCATCTGGGCGTACAGTCCACATGCCGCGCCAGCGTATACCTGTACAACACAAAAGAGGATATCGATCGCCTGGCGGAAAGCCTTAAGGGTGTCAGGAGGTGGCTTGTTCATGGAATTGGGTGATCTGTACACAGAGATAGTAACGCAATACAGCTGCTCACAAAGGCACAGGCATCCCCTTGAACATCCGGACGTCACCATGAGGGGCGTCAATCCCAGCTGCGGGGACGACATCAGCCTGGCGCTGGAGGTGGAGGGCGGTATCATTAAAAAAGCCGCCATTTCCGGAAGCGGCTGTGCTATATCGGAGGCTTCCGCCGCTATTATGGCGGATATGATTGAAGGAAAATCGACTGAGGAGGCAGACCGTCTAGCGGAGCTGTTTCTCGGTATGATCCGGAAGACCGTGACCGATGAGAATGAACTGGAGGAACTGGAGGATGCCTTGGCTCTCCAAAATATTTCTAATATGCCTGCGCGTGTGAAATGCGCGGTGCTCGCCTGGCACACTCTGCAGGGTGCGCTGAAGAAGCTGGAAACATCCCCTCAAGGAACGGTGGGATAAACGCTTATTTCGGTGATACGGGGACGGCAGACTATACGATTATAGCTTTGCCGTTTTTTGCTTGTATTGTTGAGGAGTTTTACATAAAATTAGTTGAAAATCCTTCAAATTTGCAGGAGCTGTGTTGCTCTTGCCTTTTTTATGTGCTTGTGTTATGCTGTTCATATCCCCCCAGGGGGGATATGAAAGGAGGGGTGTGCAATGGAGAACAGCCGTCGCCACGAAAATACCAAAGCTGTTATTAACCGCATTTCCCGTGTTACCGGACACATGGAAGCGGTTAAAAAGATGGTGGAGGATGGTCGGGATTGCAGTGATGTTTTGATCCAGCTTTCCGCCGTTCGCTCCGCCATCAACAATATCGGCCGTATCATATTACAGGACCACATAAATCATTGCGTGGTGGATGCCGCGAAAAGCGGGGACAAACAAGTCCTCGATGATCTGAATGACGCCATCGCCAAGTTTCTGAAATAGATCGGGATAGGAGAAAATTTTATGTGGGAAAAGATCAAGGAATGCTTTCTTGTCATCGTTTCGGCGGTAGCGCTGATTTTAAGTTTAACGGGAATACTGAAAAATGTGCTGTCATTCGATATTGCCTGGGTCGCCATCATACTTTGCGGCATTCCCATCGTGACCGGCTCGCTTATTGCCCTGATCAAAGAGCATGACATCAAGGCGGATGTGCTGGTTTCCATTGCCCTGATCGCCTCCCTCTGCATTGGTGAATACTTCGCCGCGGGTGAGGTCGCGTGGATTATGGCGATTGGAACATTACTGGAGGATGCGACCGCACGCAGGGCGCGCAGGGGGATAGAAAAGCTGATCGACCTGACGCCAAAAACCGCAAGGGTCAAAAGGGACGGCAGGGAGGAGATCATCTCTGCGGATCAGGTTGAAGCCGGAGATGAACTTATTGTCCTGGCGGGTGAGACCGTTGCGGCGGATGGTATTATCACCTGCGGGGAGACGTCCATCGACCAGTCGGTGATGACCGGCGAATCGATTCCTGTTGACAAGACTGTCGGCGATGAGGTCACAAGCGGAACGATCAACCAGTTCGGCGCCTTCGAGATGCGTGCTGCAAAGGATGGCGGCGACAGTTCGCTGCAGCGGATGATTCGGCTTGCTCAGGAAGCCGACGCTAACAAAGCGCCTATCGTCAAGCTGGCGGATCGCTGGGCCACCTGGCTTGTAGCTGCTGCGCTTGGCGTGGCGGGAGCAACATGGCTGGCGACAGGGGAATTGATCCGGGCCGTTACCGTGCTGGTCGTGTTTTGTCCCTGTGCGTTTATCCTTGCCACACCTACCGCCGTGATGGCGGGTATCGGTAACGCAACGAAGTTCGGCATCCTTGTCCGCTCCGGCGACGCCTTGCAGCGTTTCTCCACAATCAGCCACATAGCCTTTGACAAAACAGGAACCTTGACCTATGGCAGCCCCGAAGTGGTCGGCGTGGAGAGCTTTGCTTCCAATCTCGGCTCCGATGAATTGCTCAGATTGGCCGCTTTGGCTGAGCAGCGCTCCGAGCATCCGCTGGGAAAGGCGGTTGTTGCATACTATCTAAATCGCGGCGGCAGGCTGCGGGAAATACGTGATTTTGTGCTGTCGTCCGGCAGGGGTGTCCGGGCAAAGGCTGCCGATTACGATATTGTTGCCGGAAAGGCCGATTACTTGAAAGGCGAAGGGATTGAAGTCCCTGACAGGCCGCTGCAGGCGGCGGACAGGTACCTGCAAAGAGGCGCGACTGTCATTTATGTCGGTGTGAACGGCAGTTTTGCAGGCGTGATTGCACTTGCGGACGTATTACGGGATAGTGCGAAGGCTATGGTAGCGGAACTAAAATCCATCGGTGTGCGTCCTGTACTCCTCACGGGCGACAACGAAGCGACCGCGAGCCATATCGCTTCCCAGGTCGGCATTGAAGATGTGAAGCCCAATATGCTGCCTGAGGAAAAGATGAAAGTCGTCAAGGAATATACAGACAGCGGAAAGAATGTTTGCATGATCGGCGACGGCGTTAATGATGCGCTGGCTCTCAAAACCGCTTATGCCTCTGTTGCGATGGGCGGCATAGGGAGCGATGTCGCGGTGGAGGCCGCGGATGCTGTGCTTGTCAGCGACAATATTGAGCGGATTCCTTATCTTCTCAAAATGGCTCAAAAGTGCATGAAGCGGATAAACTTCAACATTACTGTCGCCATGATATGGAACGTTATTGCAGTGATGCTGTCGACACTCGGCACGCTGAACCCTGTGACCGCGGCGCTGGTGCATAATGTCGGCTCCGTATTTGTGGTGATCAGTTCCGCGCTGCTGATAAGCAGTAAAGAAGATTCCTATGCAAGCTTTAATGGCACAGATTATTTGTCGGCAGGTTCGCTAGATCTTAAGTGCGAGTAAAAGGAACTATTTGGTGCGCCCGGCAGGAATCGAACCTGCGCGCCTGGCTCCGGAGGCCAGCGCTCTATCCCCTGAGCTACGGGCGCATCTGTTGGTTTCTATTTTATCCGGAGAGTGCAGAAAAGTCAATATTTCCGGCCTCATGGACATGGGTTTATGGTATAATTAAGAAGAATAAGGAGGGGTCAGAGGTGGCGCAAATTGGAGAATTCAAAAACAAGGCTTATCTGAACAGAGATGTTACCCTGGAAACAGCGCAGCAAGAGTTTGCCGGGTATGAGCCGCACAATATAGCATTCCGCTCCGGAGTTGAATATCTGGAAGAAGAGAATGAGTTTATCGTCCCCTGCCTGAATGAGACCTATCGGGTCCATTTTCCTTCGGGGAAGGTTTACCAGCATGGAAAAGAGGATAAAGAAATTCCGCTGGATATCAGGATCCTGATTTTGCATTATTTGAATTCCGCTGAGGGGGTTTCCTTGAAAGGCGAATTGATTTCTTTTAAAGAGCTCCCCTCCGGGCAAGTTTATATCAATCCTTTTTATAACAGAGCGATCCGGCCGTTGATCAAGTATTTCGGCGAGCAGCCTGATAAGTTTATTGCAGCCGGTCTGTCGATGGGCGGAGAAAAGGTTGATAAGGGGGATGCCGGCGTGAAATTGAATTTATTCACTATGGTTCCTATTACCCTTATCTTGTGGTTGGGAGACGATGAGTTTCCTCCCGCAGGCAATATCCTGTTTGACGCCTCGGCGCCGAATTATCTCCCGACTGAAGATTACGCGGTGGCCGGAGGAATGGTGGTTTATGAGATGAAGAGAATAGCCGGCTTGTAAAACGAAATAGATGATAGGGCTCATTATTTTAAGTTAAAGACACCTTGTGTTTGTTCCTTGAATATAATGAAATAAAGCTTATAAGGCGAGGTGATAATCTTGAAGGTCTATTATATTAAGCTGCCCCGTTTCTTGCGAGATATCTTGAAAAGGATTATAAAGTAGAAAAAAAGCGGCCTTGTAAAAAAGGCTGCTTTTTACGAAGTTCAGGCAAAGGCAAGTCCGCAGATTCCTCCCGCGGCGGATATTATAATTGTATAAACTCCCTTCAAAGCAAGAGCGATAACAGATAAAGAGGCTGTAGAGAAGAATAAAGAGACGATAATAAAAAAAAGATAATAACAAATTCCGATTTCTACTCCATAGACAAGTCCTTTTCCGCCGGCTTTTTTCGCAGCAAGAAAGCCGCCCAGAAAAGCGCCTGTCAGGTAGATAAACGATTCTGCCGGCTTAAGATACATCTCTGAGAGAGAAGTAAAATAAAAACCTAGAGATAAGATTGCGATGCCGGCGACTGTGAAAATAATCGACACTGCTAAACCAAATAAGAGGGGTTTTTCTCCAAAAAAAGAAACATGGTTTTTTTCGTTATTCATATACGGCATCCTCCTTTGTAATAATAGGATATTAACTTTTTAGTTCCAATATGACCAGGAAATTGTTTTAAAATAAAGGGATAATAGAAAATGGATTGAATACTAATAAGCGGTGAGAGCTTAAATGAGCGAAGAAAAAGTTTTGATTATTGATGATGACCCGTTGATTACGCAAGTTATTAAGGATATTTTAAAAAAAGCGGGATTTGCGACCTTTATTCTCAATGAACCGGGCGAGGCAATAAAAGTTGTCAGAGATCTGCGTCCCGACATTATTGTTGTGGATCGGATTATGCCTGATTTGGATGGCTGTAGTTTATGCCGGCAGCTGCGCGAGAACCATTTTACTTCTCACCTGCCGATTTTAATGCTTACATCCCGGACAGGGACCGAGGATAAAATTGCCGGGCTGGAGGCGGGCGCCGACGACTATTTGTGCAAGCCCTTTGAACCGCTTGAGCTTATTGCCCGCATACGGGCTCTGATCCGCCGCGTACGGCAAGAAAGGTTTGCGAATCCTATCAGCGGCTTAAGTGGAAATCCCTCTGTAGAAAAGGAAATTATAAAGAGGATTTCGCAAGGCGATAAATTTGCGGCAGGGCAATCGCATAAAAGAA
>DHAA01000107.1:0-22588 GCA_002397275.1 Thermacetogenium sp. UBA4966
TTTTCATGAAATACAGAAATATAGAAATGATTTCTACAAAAATCCAAATAAAAATAAATGAACAAAATACCATTTTTGATAAAGAAAAAATATACTAAACAGGTTTTTCACCTGCTTAGTTATTTTTATCACAAAACCGCTCCCTTTTAAGTATGTTCAGCAGGCTTAAATACGGAGGTATCAATATATGACGGGAGCCGCATTAAAAAAGCTTGAGCAATTATATTGTGAAAACAGAGAGTTAATGTTATATGTAGCCAACCAAATTTTTCATGACCCCTATCTTGCGGAAGACGCTGTTCAACAAGCTTTCCAAAGGATCATTCTATATGGCCCGGAAAAGGTGAATGTTAACAGAGCTCGAAACTTATTGGTAACAATCGTGAGAAATACTGCATACGATATTCTCCATAAAACCAATAAGGAGTTAATCGACATCAATAATTGTTTTCAGGAATATGATAGTTTCAGTGTTCAAGAATATGTTGAAGAAAAATATGACGAATCCAAAATAAAACTTCATAGAATTTTAAAGTCCCTTCCGGAAATCTACAAAACAACGATTTATCTATTTTATTTTGAGGAGATGTCCATAAAAGAAATCGCCGTGCTAACAAATGCATCGGAAAGCAATGTGAAAAAACGTTTGCAAAGAGCGAGACAACAAATTTTTATTAAATTTAAGAATTAAGTGTCACCTTTCTGTTTGTATAAATATAAGGATAAAAACTGCCGGAAACGAGGTAGTTCCGAAAGGCGGCGATCCACTTACCTACTCGACGGGCGGCGGCTATAGCGATCTTGGATCTTGCCTGAGGTGATGTAGAAAAGCGTCATTTCGGATATAATGGTTACAGATATGATACGTATGACAGACCCGGGGGGCTCTTAGCGAGTCCTGCCTCATTTTGTATTGGTCCGAAAAAGGTGGTTCGATATGCGCAACCTGCTTCAAAAAATACCGGGATACAGGGATGCCTTCCAGGCTCTGCAAGAGAAAGAATTCCCCATGCTGCTTTCAGGGCTGGCGGGTTCAGCCAAGGCTTTAACCGCGGCCTCCCTCTTCTATGACGGGATGTTTAAAGGCGCCTTGCTGGTAATTGTCCCCGGGTATGACCAGGTGAATGAATGGGCCGCGGACATGGAACAGTTGATGCCCGAGCGGCAGGTATTGATATTCGATCCGGCAGAATCCCTGCCTTTTGAAGTGATGGCAGCCAGCCGTGAACCCGCGGCCAGGCGCCTGCAGACACTGGCTTCGCTGCGGGGAGAGGGTGAGAAGGCGGTGGTGCTTGTCTCTGTGGAGGCCCTGCTGCCTAAGCTCGTTCCCCCGGCACAGTGGGAGCGGGCGGCCGTTTCTCTTCAGGTTGGACGGGAGACAGATTATGATCATCTGGCAAGGCGCCTGGTTTTGGCAGGTTACGAACGCTTGCCAACTGTTTCCGGGCCGGGGCAGTTTGCGGTGCGCGGGGATGTGGTGGATATCTATCCCTTTTCCGGTTCCCCTGTTCGACTGGAGTTCTGGGGGGATGAGATCACTTCCATCAGGAGGCTTGATCCGGAGACGCAGCGCTCGCAGAAGAGCCTGAATATGATCAAAATTTGGCCGGCACGGGAGTTTATCTATGATCCGCAGCTTGCCGCCCCTGCTCGAGAGCGTATTGACGCCGCTTACCGGCAAAGACGGGAGATGCTGAAAGGGAGCAGGAACGCCTGTGCGCGCCTCCAGCAGCGGGCGAACAGGTTTCTGGAGATGGCAGGGGAGGGAACAGGCGGTTCCTCAAGCTTGGTGCAGCCCTATTTTTATCCGGAGCAGGCCTCCCTCCTGGACTACTTGCCCCCGGATTCTCTGGTGCTGCTGGAAGAGCCGGCGCGCTTTCCGGAACAGTGCCGGGCGCGCACCGCGCTGCTGGAGTCGGACTACAGGCGCTTTTTTCAGGAGGGAAACTCATTCACTCCATGGCAGAAATATTATTTTGACGATGAGCAGCTGCTGCCCCAGCTGACGGGTTTTCCCTTAATCTGTTTTTCCAGGTTGTTGACCGGAGTTTACGCTCTTCAGCCGCGCTCCCGGTTCAGCTTTACGACTAAGGAGATGCAGCCTTTCCTGGGAAGGCCGGATCTCCTCGCCAGAGAGCTAAAGGAATGGCTGCTCAAGAAAACGACGATTCTTCTGCTAACCCGTACGGAAGCCAATTTGAAACACCTGGAAAGGGAATTGAGGGATCTGGAGCTCTCTTTTCTGGCGGCGGAACAGTGGCCGCGCCGTCTGAAGGAGGGGCATTTGCAGGTAGGCATAGGTTTGCTGAAGCGCGGTTTTGAAATTCCGGGGGCCCTGGCCGTGGTCACTGCGGAGGAGCTTTATGCCGGCAAGCGCAGAGCAAGGGTTGATCGAAAAATCGCGGCGGTTGATCAGCTTCCGGATCTCAGTCCGGGTGATTTTGTGGTGCATGTCCACCACGGGATCGGACGTTTTCTGGGGGTCTGTGAGAAGGAAACCGACAAGATCAAGCGGGATTATCTGGAAATCGCCTATGCCGGGGGAGCCAGGCTTTTTGTGCCTGTGGACCAGGTGGACCAGGTTCAGAAGTATACAGGCCCCGAAGGGTCCGTACCGCGTCTTTCCCGCATGGGAGGGGGCGATTGGACGCGCCTCAAGCAACGTGTTAAAAAACGCGTCCGGGAGCTGGCTCAAGACCTGCTGGCGCTCTATACGCGGCGCAGCCGTGCGCAGGGTTATGCCTTTTCTTCCGATACTGTCTGGCAGCGGGAGTTTGAAGAGCAGTTCCCCTTTGAGGAGACCCCGGATCAGGAGCAGGCGATCCTTGATGTGAAGGCAGATATGGAGCAGAAGCGCCCCATGGACCGCCTTATCTGCGGGGACGTAGGCTTCGGCAAGACCGAGGTGGCTATCCGCGCCGCTTTCAAGGCTGTGCAGGACGGTAAACAGGTGGCGGTCCTGGTACCCACAACAGTCCTTGCCAACCAGCATTATCTCACCTTCAGGGAGCGCTTTGCACACTATCCTGTGCAGGTGGAGATGTTGAGCAGGTTTCGCACCCCTGCGGAACAAAAGAAAATCCTTGCCGATCTGAAAAAGGGCTTGGTCGATGTGATTATCGCCACCCACAGGCTTTTGTCCGCAGATGTGTACTTTAAGGATTTAGGGCTGCTGGTTATCGATGAGGAACAGCGCTTTGGGGTGAGCCATAAAGAAAAGATCAAAATGCTGAAAGCCAATGTGGATGTGATCGCCATGACCGCTACTCCCATTCCGCGCACCCTGCAGATGTCTCTGGGGGGCGTGCGCGATCTTAGCCTGATAGAGACCCCTCCTGAGGACCGCCTTCCGGTACAGACCTATGTGCTGGAATATGATCCCCAGCTGGTGCGCGATGCCATTTTGAGAGAGATCCGGCGCGGGGGCCAGGTTTTCTATGTACACAACCGGGTAGAGAGCATCGCCTCCGCTGCGTACTATCTGCAGGGCCTGGCGCCTGAGGCTGCTTTTCGCGTTGCTCACGGGCAGATGAAGGAGGATGAGCTGGAGCAGGTGATGTGGGAGTTCCTCAACCGCAAGTTTGATGTTTTGGTCTGCACCACGATCATTGAAAGCGGGCTGGACTTTCCCAACGTCAACACCCTGATCGTAGAGAATGCCGACTGGTTTGGGCTGGCCCAGCTCTATCAGCTGCGCGGCCGGGTCGGACGCTCCAACCGCCGTGCCTATGCGTATTTTACCTTTACAAGAGAGAAGGTCCTCACGGAACAGGCGGAGAAGAGGCTGCGTGCTCTGCAGGAGTTTACCGAGTTTGGGTCCGGCTTTAAACTGGCTATGCGTGATCTGGAGATAAGGGGAGCGGGCAATGTTCTGGGGGCCGAGCAACATGGCCATATGGCTGCCGTAGGTTTTGATCTCTATAACAGGATGCTTCTGGATACCGTAAATGACCTCAAAGGGGAAAAGCCGCCTGAAGAGAAGGCGGAGGCGCCTCTTCTTGACCTGCGGGTAGATTCCTTCATTCCGGATGCTTATATCAGAGACGGAAGGCAGAAGGTGGATATCTACCGGCGTCTTTCCCTGGCCGACGGCTTGCAGGAAGTTAATGAACTGGCCGGAGAGGTGCGCGACCGTTTCGGCCAAATGCCGGCGCCGGTTATTCATCTCTTTGCTTTGGCCTCTATCAAAGCGAGGGCGGCTGAACTGCATATCCGGGAGGCGAGGCATACCGGAAACACTCTGGTCATGCAGTTTGAGGGAGAGAATGCGCCGACGGGAGAGCAGCTGGCACAGTGGAGCAGTGTCTTCGGTAAGCGTCTCGCTTTTTCCGCGGTAGGAGGGCTGCAGATCCGGGTGAATACCAGAGCCCTGCCGGCGGAGGAACTGATAGTGATGCTCAAGAAAGCCCTGCTGCCGGAGTGAGGAGTGGTTAGTCGTTGGTAAAAGGGATAGATCAGCAGAAGCGGCCCTGTTGCAAAGCCAAGATGGCTGTCCAAACTTCTCACATCCAGTCATAATAGGGACAAGCGGAATACACCGGCCAGGAGATCGCCTCTGAACAGAGGATACCCTGGAAGTTATGCTACTTTCATTTATCTGATGTTGAAGTGCAGCTTCATGGGTGTCCACCCTGAAAACAAAACTGCTCAGGTATCGCGAATCTGTTAACCCGAGCAGGATGATTTGCCCGCGGCGGCGAAGTTTATAAGGATAAGCATTGCGCTCAATCCGGTTACATAGTTCGGGAAGGGGGAATTTTTTTTGAATCCGGCAACAGATTTGGTGAAAAAGCGTTTTAAGTACCTGCCCCAAATTTTAGTATTCATTCTTATAATTGCCGCAGGGTGTCTTTGGGTGTGGCGGGTATGCGACGGTGACTGGGTGGTTCAGGTTAACGGATACAAGGTTTCCGAAAAAGATTTTGAGCAGGAAACCGCTCGCCTGCAGGCAACAAGAGAATCCCAGGGAGTGAGTTTTGAAGGGGACGAGGGTGAGAAGCAACTGAATGAGCTGCGGCAGACGGCCTTAGGGCAGCTGGAGGATCGCGCCCTAGTATACCAGGCTGCCAAACAGCTAGGGCTCAAGGTGGAAAAAGCAAAAGTGGAAGAGCAGATTGTGAAGTATCAGCAGCAGGCAGGCGGGGCTGATAATTTCAAAAATCTGCTTAAGGGACAGGGAATGACGGAAGAGGAATATAAGGCAAAATTGGAAGAGGATATGCTGATACAGCAGTTGGTGGAGCGCGCAACCGGCAATGTTATGGTTGGTGATAAGGAGATGCGGGAGTCCTACGAGGAACTCAAAGGATTTTTAGTATTCCCCGAGCGCGTCAAAGTAGGGCATATTCTGGTCAAGACTGAAGAGGAAGCGCAGGAGATCATCGCCGAATTAAAAAATGGGGCTGATTTCCAGGAACTTGCTGTAAAAAAATCGCAGGACGCTTCGGTGGCACAGAATAAGGGGATCATTGATAACGTCAGCAAGGACTCGTCGTTTGCAGAGGAATTCAAAGAGGAGGCTTTTCGCCTTGCCCCCGGCGAGTTCAGCCAAAAGCCGGTGAAGACCGAGTTCGGCTACCATGTGCTCCGCTGTTTTGAGAAAAAAGAGGCCGGACAGGCAAGTTATGAAGAGGTGAAGGATTGGCTGCAGCAGCAGCTGCTTTACCAAAAGAAACAGGAGAGGTTCTCAAACTACATAGCGGAACTGCGTCAAGCCGGGCGTATAATGTACCATCCAAAAAAGCACTTGCTGCCAGTTTGAGACGGTAAAGGTTAAATTTATTATCTTAAGCATGGAAATAATGAATAAATCCCCCTAATTGGTTATATACTATTCCTGAAGATTCTTATCTTGGAATGAAGGGGGGATAAAACTTGAAGGCTACAGGTATCGTACGACGCATTGATGATCTAGGCCGTGTTGTAATTCCCAAGGAGATCCGCCGGACCCTACGGATTCGGGAGGGTGATCCCCTCGAGATCTTTGTGGACCGGGAAGGAGAGGTCATCCTTAAGAAATACTCACCCATCAATGAGCTGGGTAATTTTGCAAAGGAATATGCCGACTCCCTGCACGAGGCAATCGGGCACATCGCATGTATCGCTGATCGCGACAACATCATTGCCGTAGCAGGCGCCCCGAAAAAGGAGTTTCTCGATAAAACTATTGGCCCGGCGGTAGAACAGGTAATGGAGGAGCGCAAACCTACCATGGTTTCCAAAGGCGGCGAGCATCCGGTTCGTAATATCTGCATGACCGATGATGAGGAAGAGGAATGCAAGTTTTCCAGCGAAGTGATCGCTCCCATTATTGCCGAGGGGGATCCTATCGGCGCTGTGATCCTTTGCTCAAAGGAGCCCAATGTGCGCATGGGAGAGCTGGAATTGAAGCTTGCCGAGACCGCCGCAGGTTTCCTGGCGAAACAGATGGAACAATAATTTTTGAATATTATTAAAACTTCAGATGCAGTAAATAAGCGTATGGAAAACATGCGTCAAAAAGGGCGGCGGCGGCCGCCTGAATTTTTTCTCGGATAATTCCTACGGTTAATTTTCCTTATTCCGGTATATTGCAGCCCCTTATTTAGTATGCATTTAGTATGCATTTAGGGATAAGAGCAGGACAAACAGGGGGTAGCGATGAAACCGGAATCTTTTTTGCGCGGCGCCGTTGTTCTCACGGTCGCCGGTATTGTGGTCAAACTTTTAGGGGCTGTCTACCGTATACCCTTTACCAGGATCGTGGGGAGCGAGGGGATTGGTCTTTATCAGATGGCTTATCCGGTTTACACGGCGCTCCTCGCCCTTTCCACAGCGGGCATTCCTGTCGCTCTTTCTTTCCTGGTGGCGGAAAAAAGCGCGGCCGGTGATCGGCAAGGCGCCCGGCAGGTTTTTGCTGTTTCCCTGATTTTTTTAGTTTTTTTAGGAGGATTTCTTGCCCTGGGGCTTTATCTTCTTTCCCCTTATCTGGCCGAGAGGGTGCTGGGGGACAGCAGGGCCTATTACTCGCTGCTCGCGGTTTCTCCGGCGATATTTGTGATTTCCGTCGCCGCCGCTTTTCGCGGCTACTTTCAGGGCTGGAGAATGATGTGGCCGACGGCAATTTCCGAGGTGGTGGAACAGACGGTACGGGTGGGAACCGTGCTTCTGGCTGCGCAGGCTCTGATGCCCCGGGGGGTGGAGTTCGCGGCGGCAGGCGCGGCATCAGGCGCCTTTACCGGGGGGTGCGCGGGACTTGCTTTTCTGATCCTGGTTTTCCTGTGGTTTAAAAGGCAGAGAAGGCCTGTCGGAGGCCTGCGGCGTGAACGGCCTTTACGTTTTGACGGCCAGGCGACGCGCCATTTGAAACGCCTCGTCGCCTATGCCTTTCCAATTTCCGCGGGCTCTCTGGTGTTGCCTCTGACACAGGTTATCGATACGGTGATCATCCCCAACCGTCTTCAGGCGGCAGGCTATAGCATTCAAAGCGCAACCTCGCAGTTTGGGCAGCTTTCCGGAATGGCAGGAACCGTAGTCTATCTTCCCGCCGCCCTGACGGTTTCCATCGCTATGGCCCTGGTTCCTCACCTCGCCTCGGCAGTCTCCCGCAATGACCGCTCCGAGGTCAACCGCAGGGTGAGCACCGCTCTGCGCGTCACTTTTATCCTCTGCCTTCCGGCGGCGGCAGGCCTGATGCTGCTTGCCGCCCCGATTATGGAACTGCTTTTTGATGACGCCGGCGCCGGAGCGGTTACCGCCTGGCTGGCGCCCGCGGCTCTCTTCACCGGCCTCCAGCAGACAACGGCAGGCGCTCTGCAGGGGATAGGAAACACCTGGCTGCCGGTGGTTAACCTCCTCGTCGGATGCTTAGTCAAAATCTTCTGCAATTATTATCTGACGGTGATTCCGGGATTCGGAATCAAGGGCGCCGCTCTGGGCAGCGCTCTCGGCTTTTTATTGGTTTTTTTGCTGAATTTGTTCTGCCTCACCCGCCTTACGGATTATCGTCCCCGCATAAGCCGCTTGATCCGGCCGCTGCTGGCTGTTACAATGATGGTTATAGTGATACCTGCCGTTTGCGGCGCCCTCGCTCCGCTGGGCAATCTGCCGGCGACAGGGCTGACTATTCTCTGCGGCGCTTTTTGTTATTTCGCTGTTTTACTGGCGACAGGGGAGATCAGGGTCTATGAGATGCGTTATTTTTTCAGGAAATAGGCGCGGATCTCTTTGGCCGGTGGCGGTAATCAAAGGAGTTAATGGCAATGACGGTATCTGCGGTCATCTATGCGCTGGGGTTGGGTCCGGGAGACCCCCTGGATCTGCCGGCAATAAATTTGAGCATAATGCGAAGCGAACACCCGGTTTACCTGCGTACAGACCGGCACCCGCTGGCGCCCTCTCTGCGGAGAGAGGGGATCAAATTATACCCTCTCGATCACTTTTATGAGGAATATGATTCTTTGGAAAAGGTTTATTCCGCAATGGCGGCCTTTCTCCTCAAAGAGGCTGAGAGGGAAAAGGCGCTTGTTTTTGCCGTTCCCGGGAGCCCTTTGGTCGGAGAGCCGGTCGTTCGGCTGCTGCGGGAAAAGGGTGGGCCCCGCGGGGTGAGGATTAAGCTCTTCCCGGCGCCCGGCTCTTTGGAGAGGCAGCCGTCCCCCTTGCTTGATCCCCTGCTCGGCGTGATGGACAAGCTCCTTTCTCCCGAAGGCTGCCCCTGGGATCGCCGCCAGAATCATCAAAGCCTGAAAAAATACCTGATCGAAGAGTCCTATGAAGTCATCGATGCCATCGACCAAGGGGATATGTATAAACTTTGTGAAGAATTGGGAGACTTACTATTACAAGTAGTCTTTCATGCGGCTTTAGCGGAGCGAAACGGAGAATTCACTATATCGCAGGTCGTCTCCTCGATCACGAAAAAAATGATTCACCGTCATCCCCACGTTTTCGGGGAGGCAAAGGTGAAGAACGCTGCGCAGGTTATCGAGAACTGGGAGGCGATCAAACAAAAGGAAGGGGCGCCCAAATCCATGCTGGCCGGCGTACCCAAATACCTTCCGGCTCTGCAAAAGGCTCAGAAGGTGCAATCCAAAGCAGCCCTGGTGGGATTCGATTGGCCGGAGGCGTCGGGAGCGGCCCTCAAGGTGGAAGAGGAATGGAGAGAGTTGCAGTCCGCATGCGGAACGGGGAATCGGGATGAGATACAAGAGGAATTGGGGGACTTTTTCTTTGCTTCTGTCAACCTGTGCCGCTTATTGCAGTTCGATGCCGAAGAAACCTTGCGAGCCGCGGCGGACAAGTTTATAAGAAGGTTCTCCTTCATGGAAGCAAAAGCCCGGGAACTCGGTTCGCGCCTGGCGGATATGTCTCTCAGTCAGTTGGACGGCCTCTGGGACGAGGCAAAAAAAAGTGAAATGGAGAAATATTAAAATTTTTTGCTAAAAAAATAATGCATAAGCAGGACTTTCCAGTATTCCGGCGAATTAGGTAGCCTAACTGGAAATTACACTACATTTACATTAAGGAGGGGTATAATTGAACAGAGCGGAATTAATTAGTAGTGTTGCAGAAAAGGCAGGAGTGTCAAAGAAAGATGCAGAAAAGGCCGTGAGCGCAGTTTTTGCAGCTATTGAGGGCGCGCTCGCCGGCGGAGAAAAAGTACAGCTGGTCGGTTTCGGTACCTTTGAGGTAAGGGAAAGAGCTGCTCGTACCGGGCGTAATCCTCAGACCGGCGCGGAGATGCAGATAGCTGCTTCCCGGGTACCGGCATTCCGTGCCGGTAAATCCCTCAAGGATGCGGTAAACTAATTATCTTGTTTTTGCGCCTCTCCCCTGTTTTCCACAAGCCTGGCGCCGGCGCCTTCTGCACAGGGTTTCCGCGGCGGCCTGTTGATGATGGAAAGGAGAAAGAGGAAGTGCGACTGGACAAGTATCTGCAGATCAGCCGCCTTATTAAAAGGCGTGCCAATGCAAAAGAGGCCTGCCTCGCCGGGCGCGTCCAAATCAATGGGAAAGCCGCCAAGCCGGGCAGTGAGATTAAAGAGGGTGATAAAATCGACCTTGCTTGGGGGAGCAGACTGACACGAATAGAGGTGCTGCAGATCCCTGAGCGCAGTATTCCCGCGGCACAAGCGAAAAACCTTTATAAAATTGAAGAAGACGCCAAATAGGATGCTGCAGAAGGTCGGCCTTAAAACCCGGTTTTGCTATTAGCCGGTTTTAATAGAGTATACTTGGATTCCCTCCCGTTCATACTAAGAAAGCATTACGAATAGGGGAGGGAATTTCTTTGAAGCGCATACCTTTTCTAAGCGGGATCGTCCTGTCTGCAGCCCTCGTCGTTCTGGCGGCGTCCGCCGGCTGCCGGGGGCCGGCGGAAAAACCGTTACCTAAGAAGGAATCGCAGTATAAATATCAGGAACCGGAAATAACGCTCTACGACAATAATACCGGCCAAAAAAAGAAGATCCGGTTCGAGGAGTACATTGCCGGGGTGGTCGCCGCGGAAATGGAGCCGGCATGGCCTGTAGATGCCTTGTCTGCCCAGGCCGTGCTGGCACGCACCTTTACCCTGCACAAGATAAAGTATGAAAAGGGAGTCCCCCAGCATGGAGCAGACGCTTCCACCAGCACGGAAGAATTTCAGGCATACGACCCTTCCCGCATCACACCTCGGGTGAGGGAGGCTGTAAAAAAAACACGCGGCCAGACAATCAGGTACCAGGGCAAGTATATCAGGGCATGGTTTCATTCAAATGCCGGAGGGAAAACGGCAACAGCCGGCGAGGGGTTAGCCTTTAATAAAGAGCCGACCCCTTATATCAAAAGCGTGTCGGATCCCGGACAGAAGATAGCGAAAGCCGATGCTAAGACATGGGAGGCCTCCGTTCCTCTGGAGGAGGTACGGGCCGCCGTGCTCGAGCAGGCGGGAAAGGACCCGGGAGCGATAACCGACGCGGCCATTGTCAAAAAGGGCGCCTCCGGGAGGGCGGAGACGGTGCGCCTGGGGGACGCCGATATCAGCGGATCTTCGCTGCGATTGGGATTAGGCCCCGAGCGGATGCGTTCCAGCCTTCTCGACCGCTTTGAAGTGAAGGACGGCATGCTGCAAATGGCTGGACGCGGCTTCGGTCATGGGGTGGGGATGAGCCAGTGGGGCGCCCATTACCTGGCCAGGCAGGGGAAATCCTATACCGAGATCATCCATTACTACTTCCAAGATGTGAGCATCGACAAAATCTGGCGCTAGAGCCGGCCGATCCCCAGGAGGGTTTTCGGGGATCGGCTGCTCTATCCCTTTCCAAAGACAAAAGCTAACAACTAACCATAAATAGCTGTGCCGTTTTCTCCTCACAGGCTCCGTTTAACATGTTCTCAGGGTAAGTCGCGTAAGGAAACGTCCCTGTGCCACCATTTTTATAAGCAGGGATTTTTGATCGCCATGCAGAAAAAGAAATGTCGAATAAGGGGCTAAGGAAGGGCAGGGGAGTGCGTTGAATTCTGGAGGAGATATGGAGGAGACAAGGGAATGGAAGGCGTTTGATGTCCTGCGGCAGAAACCACAAACAAGTCCGCCGGACAGGGGGCGCCGCGCTCCCCGTCGCGGCCGGGGATGCGGCTGCGGGTGTTTATCGGTCTTATTGCTCTTGCTTTTGATTGCTGCCGGGGCAATCGCAGCTTATTTAGGACTTTTCCGGCATGATCTTGTTCCCGGGAAAAATAACTCCGACAAGATAGACCCTGTACTTATTTTGGGGATTGACAGAGAGGCAAAGGATCAGCCGGGGCGCTCGGATACGATCATTTTATCCTTTGTAAACACTGGGGGGAAAAGGGTCAGCCTGCTGTCTATACCGAGGGATACCTATGCAGATATACCTGTACGGGGCAAAAAGGATAAGATCAATGCCGCTTATGCCACAGGCGGTTCTGCGGCAGCCGTGGAGACAGTCGGGCTTTTGCTGGACCGGGAGATTAAATATTATCTGACCACCGATCTGGAGGGGTTTGTTAGTATTGTCGACACTCTCGGCGGCATCACAGTTACAGTGGATGAGGAGGTTGCCGAGGGGATCGGTGTTCCGCCCGGCGTCCAGCGCCTAAAAGGGGAAGAGGCGCTGAAGTTTGTCCGCTATCGGGGCTACCCCACCGCAGATATCGGGCGCATCAAACATCAGCAGATCTTTTTGAAAGCGGTGGTTGACGAGGCCATGCGCCTCCGCAACATCTGGAAACTGCCGTTGCTGATAGGGGATCTGCGCAGCGCTGTGGACACTAATTTGAGCACGGCTCAACTGATCGAACTGGGGCAGGCCTTTAAATCCATGGACAGTTCTCAGCTGGACAGTTACATTCTGCCGGGCAGACCCCAGTACATAAACGGGATCAGCTACTGGATACCCGATGACGCCCAAATTAAGCCGCTGGTTGACGCCCTCTACGAGGGCACGACACCGCCCGCCCAGTAAATGGAGGCCGGAGTGGTGGTTAGTGGTTAGTGGTTGGGTTTTGCATAGTGGCGAAGCAAAGAAGCGCTCCCCGCAGAAAGCCTCGTAACCGATCCAGTGATCAAGGTGAAAATGTGTAAAAATGGCGTCGCATCTCCTGATACCCAGAGCATCCCGGATCCAGCCCGCTTCTCTCAGGCCGGGGTCGACGGCTGCCGCCTTTCCTTCCAGGTCATCAGCTAAAAGAAAATACCCCATGTTCTGGTAATCCCCCAGATTTCGTCGCGGGTTCCGGTCGATGAGCCCGATCAGAGAAATCGTTCTCCCCCGGCAGGGGATGGCCAGCTCATTCACCTCTAAGCGGTTATCCGGATTTTTTAACAGTTCCAATTTTTCAGCGATACCCGCACCGTGCTCACAGCCGGTTGAACTCGCCTTTCCCTGTTCAAAAAATTTATTCGAAGCGCCTTTCTGTGGACTGCAAATGGCGGCCATCCCCTTCCTTCCTCTCCCGGTTTTCCTGCAAGAAACTTCTTAATAGCATTATAGCAGAAAAGATAGAGCGCAGCGTGTGTCCGAAGCAGCCGGTATACACCTCGGAAAGTAATGCATTTGCTTAAAAAAATCAAACACGCATCTTAGGAGTAGTCAAACCGGGAGACAACGCCCCTAGCCAGACCCATGCACAATGGGGTCGCTGCGTTTCTCTTTGCACAATCCGTGCTTACGGAGATCATCCTCTTCATCGATCTCAAAATAGAAATTCGTCACATCCAATTTGCTGCAAAGTGAGCAAAAATCATAGTTTTGTGCAATAGGAGTGGGATTATATGGATAAAACCCACACACTACTTAAAGATCTGCACAGATTTGAACGGAAAATAAGTTTTACTTCAATAAAATCCACTCAATAGTCATAATTTTGCTCAGATTTTCTCTAAAATAGGGTTTCCTTTCATTTGCACAGTATGGTTGGAAAGCCCGGTTGGTAATGTTATTAAAAGTTAACTATATATTTCTTGATTAATCATATGCTTCATAGTTTCCTATCGCGATAAGCTTTTTCAATGGAAAGATAGACTCTGCCTTTTTTTCTGGGTGACTGCTCCCCAAGAAAACTAATTGGCGTAACTGCAAGGGTTTCAGGGCTTTCGTTTTGTAAAACAACCGAGTGGTCAAACCAGGAGACGACGCCCCTGTGTTCATGCCAGAGCAATCTTTACACGTCCGGCGGATTGGGTATAAAATAATGTAGTATGCATAAGTTCTTAAAGGGAGGTTGGAAACGTGAAGGAAGGTAAGCATGTGAAGACTGTGGTCAAAGGGACTTTAAAAAAGCCGCGTTTGGAAGAAGGCTGCGGGGAGTGCCAGGTATCCTGCCAGTCCGCCTGTAAAACATCCTGTACTGTGGGGAATCAAGCTTGCGGTCTCAGGAAGAATTAGCCGATCTGGGATCCCGCGTCCACCTTTTTACGGCGGACGGACTTTATCTGGCTTTTGATGTGAACAGCGGTTCGCTTTACACCCTGGACGAGGCAGCCTGGGAACTGGCGTTGCGCTATCTGCAGTGCGGTGACTGGGAAGAAGCCCTTTTAGATGCGGAGCGCGGGTTCGGTTCCCGGGAAGCTGCCGAGGCATCGGCCGAACTGCGGGAGCTGGCTGAGAATGGGCTTTTGTTTTCTCCCGGTGAGGAGTGGCCTCACTATGTGCCGGGGGCACAGCTGGGACTGAAGGCGGTCTGCCTGAATATCGCCCATGATTGCAATCTGGCCTGCAAGTACTGCTTTGTCCCAGAAAATGTCCGTGCTGAGGAAAAACTGATGTCCAGGGAAACCATCATGGCTGCTCTGGATTTTTTGCTGCGCCGAACGCCTTATCAGCACCTTACCGTGGATTTTTTCGGGGGAGAGCCTCTCTTGAATTTTGAGGGGATTCAGTTTGCAGTAGAATATGCACTCGTTCATGGTGCGCAGAAAAAATGGAAATTTACTGTGAGTACCAATACCCTTTTGCTTGGAGAAAAGGAGCTCTCGTTCCTGCAGGAGCATAATTTCGGATTTGTGTTGAGTTGCGACGGGAGGCCTGGGATACATGATTCCTGCCGGGTGACCCCTGGCGGAAGCGCTACCTCTCACCTTGTCGCTCAGCGAATTCGTGAGTTTTTAGAGGCGGGAGCGGCCGCTGAATATTTTGTGAGGGGCACCTATACCAGGGGAAACCTGGATTTCGGCAAAGATTTTCTTTATTTGGCCGGTTTAGGGGCGAAAAGCATCTCTTTAGAACCGGTCGTGGCGCCACAAAGCTCTCCCTATGCCCTGCGGGAGGATGATTTGCCGGAGCTGCAGGCCGAGTATTACCGACTGGCTCGGATTTTGAGGGACTTAGAACGAAAAGGGCAAGAGGTTTCTTTCTACCATTACCAACTCGACCTGGCAGGGGGCCCTTGCGTTGCCAAGCGATTAACCGGGTGCGGCGCCGGCTATCAGTATTTGGCTGTATCTCCGGCCGGCGAGATTTACCCCTGTCACCAGCTTGTGGGTCACCGGGAATACCTGATGGGCGATGTTTTTCAGGGGATAACCGCTCCGCAGCTGTGTGAAACACTACAACAAGCGCATGTTTTCAGGAAAAAAGAGTGTTCTTGCTGCTGGGCGCGTTTTTTATGCGGCGGAGGGTGTCATGCCCAGGCGGTCTTAAACGGGGGGGACCCCCTCCATCCCTCTCCGCTTCACTGCGCCGTCATGCGGGCGCGCCTGCAGGGAGCTTTGTATTACATGGCCCTTCAGCAAAATGCCGAATAAAAGCTGCTGCCTTTAGCTGTCCATTAGACGACGTGGCCGCGGCCTATCTTAAGGCGCCGGGCCGCCGCGCCCGGCAATAAGCTGGAAATAAAATTTGTAGATAAAAGAGGAATTTTTGAATTAATGTAGAATATAATACTGTGCCAATATTTTTTACAAATAGAGCAGCGTCTGATGCATATTTTCCCATCCGAGGGTCCGGTCATGCAATCGTTACGGCGTAAAACAGCTCAAAGCTAGGAGAGGAAATGTGGAACCACAGGAGAGAAACCCCTTTTTGTCGTTTTCCGGGCGACAGCTTTTCAACATAAGAAAGCAGGGGGAGTTATTTCAGAAAGTATTTATTTGGTGGAAAGAGCGTTTGCAGTGGATGAAAGAAGATCTGGAGCATAGCAGGGCCGCGCTTTGCGGTCTGGTCGGCGATCTGCGCACCGGTAAAAAGGGCTTTCACCGAGATTTTTGGAAAAGTCCTTTTTTTTGTACAGCGGTTATCACCGGCTTTGTTATAATCGGAGCAAATTTTTATCTGAGTCAGAATCAATCGGCTTGCGCCGCATATTATAACGGAGAGAGAATCGCCGTTGTGGAATCCAGGCAGGATGCGGAGAAAGTTCGCTCCGGTTTGGAGCGGGAGTTGGAGGATGCCGTCGGACAGGATGTTTATCTCCCCGCTCCCCTGAGTTACAAAATATGTATGTCCTCCAGGCAAAAGGTAAAGCCTGCCGCTTATTACAAAGCGTCTCTTCAAGAACTGCCCTGGATGGTCAAAGCCGTAGAGATGTGTATCGACGGCAAACCGGCTTTTTCTCTGGCCACCCGCCAACAGGGAGAGGAACTGCTTCTATCCTTACAAAAAGCCATGCTGGGCAGCAGCGAAGAAAAAATTGAAAAAGTAGATTATCAAGAGGAGATCACTTTTAAAGAGCGGCAGATTGCCGTAAAGGATCTCCCTTCCCTTGACGAAGCCCTCAAATTTTTGATGGGGGGGGAATCCCGTCAAAAGACGTATGTTGTCCAGGAAGGGGATAATCTATGGGAGATCGCCAGAAAAAACGACGTGCTGGTGGACGATCTATATCAAGCGAACTCCGATCTCTCAGAGGATCTGAAACCCGGTCAGGAGTTGAAGCTGACCTCCATCGAACCCCGGCTTAATATCACTATTACCAGCGTTTTAAGCAGTAACGAAGTTCTTCCCTTCGATGTTCAGACCAAGTCCGATTCAGCCCTTGGCTGGGGTAAAACAAAAGTTGTTAAAGATGGGGAAAATGGGGAGGCAAATGTGGTTTATCGCCTGGTGAGGCAGAATCAACAGGTGGTGGAACGCAGCGAGGTGGAGCGCCAGGTTGTAAAGGCGCCGGTGGATAAGATCGTGGCCAAAGGCACGAATTCCGTCACTATAGTGGCCAGCCGAGGGTCGGGAGGCGGCGTGCTGAGATGGCCTGCCGGCGGCGGGATCACATCCGGATATGGCCCGCGCGGCGGTGGATTCCATTCAGGCATCGATATCGGCGCCGGTTATGGCACGGCCGTGGGCGCCGCCGCGGCAGGGCGTATAGCGTCGGCCGGGTGGCAGGGGAACTACGGTAATTGTGTGCTCGTCAGCCATGGCAACGGGTTGTCCACTCGCTATGCCCATCTTTCTCAAATCAATGTGAGTACAGGGCAGAGTGTGCAGAGCGGTCAGCTTCTTGGCCGTGTCGGGCAAACCGGAAGAGCCACCGGACCGCACCTTCATTTTGAGGTGATCGTCAACGGATCCACGACAAATCCGTTGAACTACCTGCGTTAGCAGCAGCGGGCATTAACCGAAGGCGGCGGCTCAGAAATTGTGTGAGCAGTATTGTAACCCACCACCGAAGTGTGGTGGGTTATTGTGTGTTATAATGTTTTTGACGCTAAACACAATGCTCATTGATGCTTAGTGAGGGCAGTCGGCAGCCGGAATTCAATCCTACCGGTGCTCCGATATTTGACCTTATATTTCAGACATCTGAAAACGCGGTCAACAACAGGCAGTCGGAAAGGGAGGCGCAAGCGGTGTCGGGATATTTCCGAAAACAACCCGCCTATGTCCGGATAGGACTCTGGGTTCTGATAGGGATGATTGTAGTCGGCCTTTTGGGGACTACGGTCGTCTGGTATATGGATTCTGGACAGGAGAAAGAAAAGCCCGATTCTACTTCATCTTCTGAGCAAGAGAAGGTTTCCGCGGAGAGGGAAAGGCAAGAAGCCTTGCGCAAGGAGTATGAGGGGATGCTGGCTGAAAAGCCTCAGGATCTCGCTGTTTTGTCCGGATATGCGCGGGTGGAGATGAACTTGGGAGAGCTTTATCTTCAGGAGGAAAAGGAAAGCCAGGGGCAGGAAGCTTTCCAGCGGGCAGTGCCTTTATATCAGAAGGCGCTGGAGCAGCAGGATGACCCGCAGCTGCGTCTGGAACTGGCGGGAGCTTATCAACTGCTGAAGGAGTACGGCAAAGCGGAGGGTGAGCTGCAGAAGATCCTGGCTCAGGATCCTGAAAGTATCCAGGCCCTGGTTCAAATGGGGATACTATTGGAAAATAAAGAGGACTGGGATGGCGCTGTAAATGTCTGGGAGAAGGTTGCCTCTTCTCCGCAAGCAGACGATATGTACAAACAGTATGCGGAGTCCAGGATAAAAGAGATCAAGGAAAAATAGTTGCTGTGATAGGCGAAGGCGGACCGCTGCAGAAGAGCGGTCCTTTTTTTTTTGCGCGTGGGCGTTGCGTGGGGACGTTTCGTCTGCCACATAATTGGTGGTTGGTGGTTAGTCGTTGGTCGTTGGGAAAATAGGAAGTCGGAGGCCGGAGGTTGGAAACATCTTTTCCGACTTCTAACTTCAAACTTTACTTCCAGTCATAACCGGTCAGAAGCAAGCCTTGATGCTGTCCGGGATGTAATCGGGAGCGAGCGGAATCCGTCGGGCATGGGGATCATTCCAATGGGTTTAATTTACAGAGGATTGGCTCTTTTCTTCAGTTATAATGGGGGAAGAGAGGATGAACAGGAGTAATGGAGCGACTATTAGCTGTCATTATGATAATCTGTCTATCTGTAATGCTGATCCCTGCTGAAGCGGTTTATGTGATCGGTTCAGGAGTCATGCGCCCCGCTTACCAGACGCTGTTTTTCTGGGAGACCCGGAATTGGCACGCGCTGGAGGGAGAACACTTTATTATAAAGTATCAGGATGGGGATCAGGAGAACGCCAGGTTGGTTTTAGAGGAAGCGGAGCGTTTCTATAAGCCGCTGGGGGAATATTTTTCTTATTTCCCTGAAAAAAAGACCCCTGTGGCCATTTACAGGGATAAACCGGCTTTGAATAAGGTTTTCGGCTGGGGGAATGACGTGGGCGCCATGGGCGTTTACTGGGGCGGTGTTATCCGCCTGCTCTCGCCCGATGACTGGCTGGGCGAGTATAGCGGCGATGAAAAAGAGGATGCTTTCCGCCGGCAGGGTCCGATGGCTCATGAATACATCCATTTGCTGGTAGATTATAAGACCAGGGGGAATTACCCGCGCTGGCTCACCGAGGGACTGGCGCAGTATGGAGAAAAGCATTGCGCGGGGGTGGACATAGCAGCGGCCGCTGGCGAGGAGCAGACTGCTGTGCTGGAGTTTTCTCTTGCGGATTTGGACAAAAAATTCGATGACCCGCAGTCGCAGGAGTACAGTTACGCGGTAGCGGAAGACCTGGTAAACTTTATGATCCAAGAATATGGCGCCGGCTGTATCTCTCCGCTGCTGGAAGAATTAAGCAAAGGGGAGGATGCTGATCGCGCCATGGAGCAGGCGCTGGGTATTAATCTGCAGAATTTACTAAAAGAATATCAAAGGGCAGTATAAAATTACTGCCTGTTGTTGTAAAATATCTTGATAGGAAAGAGAGGAATATTCTTCTGAGGAGAGAATACAGATACGGAAAAGGAGATCCCTTGTATATTGTCAAATCTATGCATAAATTGCCGATATATTGACACTACAACTTACTATTCGTATTGGAGGAAATATGCATGAAGTTAATCGTTCAGGGCGGCACGCCGCTGCATGGCCGGGTGCGGATCAGCGGGGCGAAAAATTCCGCCGTAGTTCTGATAGCCGCCAGCGCAATCAGCGGGGAAGAAGTATATCTGGATAATGTTCCGCGGATTGCCGATGTCAAAACACAGATGGAGATCGTGCGTACTCTTGGCGCCCAAGTCTCCTGGGAAGGCGCCAATACTCTGCGCTTGAATTGGAATAAGCCGCTGGAATCGGATATTCCTTACAAATTGGCCAAAAAACTGCGGGCATCCAACCTTTTTTTGGGCGCCCTGGCCGCCAAAAAAGGCAGGATTAGAATACCTCTGCCCGGCGGCTGTAATATCGGCTCACGCCCCATGGACCTCCATCTCAAGGGGTTGGGGATGCTGGGCTATCATGTCGGTCTGGACCATGGGTATATTGAGGCGCAGCCCGGAAAACTGAAGGGCTGCCGTGTCTATTTGGATTTTCCCAGCGTCGGCGCCACCGAAAATATTATCATGGCCGCCGCCAGGATATCGGGAACGACGGTGATCGAAAATGCTGCCAGAGAGCCGGAGATAGTCGATCTGGCAAGTTTTTTGAACGCCATGGGAGGCAAGGTGCGAGGCGCGGGTACCGATCTGATTAAAATAGAAGGCGTCAGTGAGTTCAAAGGCGCCAGGTTCAGCGTGATTCCGGACCGCATCGAGGCGGGCACCTATATGATCGCCGCCGGTATCGCAGGCGGAGAGGTGACCGTAGAGAATGTCATTGTCAAACACCTGCAGCCTGTCATGTCCAAGCTGGAGGATGTTGGCCTTTCGGTGGAGGCCAATGAGGATCACATTACTGTAAAAAGGACAGGAGATATTGTCGCCACCGATATCAAGACACTGCCTTACCCCGGCTTTCCTACGGATCTGCAGTCGCCGATGATGGTGCTGCTCGCTATGGCCCGGGGCGCCAGTCTGATTGTAGAAAATGTCTTTGAAAACCGTTTTCAGGTAGCTGACGAATTAAAGCGCATGGGAGCGAGGATACAGGTCAAGGGGCACACCGCTGTTATCGAAGGGGGAAAAACGCTTTCCGGCGCCCAGGTCAAGGCCCCGGATCTGCGTGCAGGGGTCGCCCTCCTACTAGCGGGCTTCGCAGCCAACGGCGAGACGGAAGTCTGCTGTGCCGAACTGATCACCCGGGGATACGAAAAAGTGGTGAGCAAGTTTGGCTCGCTGGGCGCGCGGATCAGGGGAATGAGTGAAGAGGGTGACGGGCTGGAATTTCACTCTTCTTTGGCAGCGCCGGAGAATGAGAATAATAGTGCTCGAGCCGGGCTTTGAGGAATTCCAAAGCCATAAGCAGAAGTGGGAGAGGATGGTCAGAGGAGAATGATTGGAGCACCTGTATTTTCCAGGATAATTGGGCTGGCCAGAAGCCGCTTCGTTTGTATAATGGCTGTGACTGTAGCCATCTTATGGGGAGGGTTGCGTTTTCTCCCCTTCCTGTCGCAGGATCGCTATATTCTATCCAGTCTGTTGAGCGTTTGCTGCGCTCAGGGGATGAAACCCTTTACCGGGGCTGAAGGCGGGATTGTCTGGCGCCAGTTTTTCCAATGCGGCGGAATGCCCAGTTCCCATTCAGCTGTGGCAGCCGCCCTGGCTACTGCCTTAGGGTTGGATTACGGCTGGACATCTCCGGTTTTTCAGACGAGCGCAGTGCTGGGAAGTATCGTCATCTATGACGCCTTCACTCTGAGAAGAATGGTGGGTGAGCATTCCCGCATCATCAGGGAATTGATGAGGGATAGGTCGCGTCAGATACCCCTCCGTGCAGAAACGATGGGGCATACTCCTTTAGAGACATCTCTCGGCGTTCTTTGCGGAGTTCTCTGCGCGGTGATGGTGGTCCGTTTATAAAGAGCCGGGTTTCTGCCGGAGCAGACCGGGGAAAGAGAGTTGAATAAAGTGATTTCGACCGGTGAACTAGAGTTTCATCTGCCGGGGTTAGACCTTTTATTGAATATTGTCGTTAATGTCGAGGAGCTGGTAACCAACCCGGAGGATGATGATCAGATTCCATATTGGGCGGAATTATGGCCTGCCGCTCGCGGTTTGGCTCAACATATTTGGGAAGAGGCGGATTTTCAGGGGGAAAGTGTTTTAGAGCTGGGCGCCGGGCTCGGCCTTCCCGGGCTGGTAGCCGCTCTCAAGGGCGGGCGTGTCACCTTTTCCGATTACAAACAAGAATCATTGGACATCATCGCCACTAATGTTCTTCGCAACGACATTAAAGATGCCTCCTATCTCCTGGCCGATTGGCGTGATTTTCAGGTCGAGCGGCAATTTGACTGGATTATCGGTTCCGATGTACTCTATAATCCCAGTCTTAACCCCTATGTCGCCCGTATTCTGGAACGCAACCTGACGCCGGGAGGGCGCTTGCTTTTTGCGCACCCCTCCCGTCCTGTTACCATAGAGTTTTTGAACGGCCTGCTTGTCCCTTTACGTTTACAGGAAGAGAAGAGGGGGCTGTCGGTTCTTGTACAGGAGCCGGGTGTTCCTGAATTTTACCAGTGGATTGATTTTCACTTGTTAAAACAGGAGCCGCCAACCGCTAATTTTTAACTGCCGCTCGCTCCATAGCCTGCGGTTTAACTTGCCCTAAGATAAACCGCGGTCATCCAATTTCCGACCTCCGGCATCTCCGGTTACTCCACCTGTTTTCAAGAAGGATAATGTTGGATCATTGTCGAATCGTTAAAAGCATGTGCTATTTTCTGGAGATTTACTCAGAAAGGGAGGGATGGGCTGTTATTGCGGAAATTTGTACGGGGCCGCGATATTGAAAATCATCTGGGGGAGGATTGGAAAGACCGTGAAGGTTGCATGCTTAGATAATTATGCCTATCCTGAGGAGGAGAATAATGGATAAGCGGATAGGATGGTTTCTGAAGAATAATCAGAATGGTGAAATTCTGGGAAGCGCCGTCAAGGAGAGTGTGCTTCGGATTAATATCCTTAGTTTTTTTCAAGCCAATCCGCGTACCGTCGATACCGCTGCGGGGCTGGCCAGGCGTCTGCAGCGGGCGCCCGAGGAAATAAAATCGGCGCTTGTTCCTTTGGTCAGGCTAGGAATCATCCAGAAAAAAAATTACCATAGCGCACCGTTATATCAGCTGAAAAACGGCCAGTTGATTGCTTCGCTTAATGGCGACCAAGGGGGTGATACATTCTTTGAATAATAATACGGAACATATCCTGTGGCAGGCGTTGGAAGCAATTCCTCTGGGGATAGCGGTTTATGACGGGACAGGTAAAATTGCCGCTGTGAACAGCCGGCT
>DHAA01000107.1:22865-25191 GCA_002397275.1 Thermacetogenium sp. UBA4966
GGACCACCCCTTTTTACAGCAGCTGCATTCAGGGGAGGAATACAGCGGGCCGGCTGCTCCGCTCACCGATTGCTATCCATCCTATGTGAGCACTCATATCTTTAAGGGTGAGGGCGGGGATGGCCCGGGCGGTGTTTTTATTTTCTGGGAGGCAGGCCGCCGGCAGGCGCTGGAGCAAGCGGTGCTGGAGGCCGAACGGTTAGCTATAATGGGCCAGCTTTCCGCTATCGCGCTGCATGAGGTCCGCAACCCCTTGAGCGCTGTCAAGGGTTTTCTCCAGATTTTGAGAAGAGAGCTGGAGGATGTCAGGCAGCTGGAGTATGTGGAGGTAATGCTGGAGGCTATGGACCGGGTGAACAATCTGATCACCGACTACCTCCGGCTGGCTAAGCCCTGTATCCCTGAGCGTCGACACTGCTGCCTGGAGGAATTGCTCCGTGATCTGCTTTCACTCTACGAAGTTGAGATCAAAAATAAAGGGATAAACCTTCTCTTTTCCTGCCCTGCCGATATTCCCGAGGTCAGCCTCGATAGGGAACAGTTCCATGAGGTTGTAGTCAATATCCTGAAAAATGCCGCGCAAGCGACGCCCTCCGGAGGGGAGATTGAGGTCGGTATTGAGCTCCGGGAGGAAGCAGATTCAGTTTCCCTCTTTGTCCGGGACACAGGGCCCGGAATCCCGGAAGATGTGCTCTCTCAGGTTTTTGAGCCTTTTTTTACCACCAGGGAACAGGGGACCGGGCTGGGGCTCTATGTCTGCCGTGAGATTGTAATTAATCACGGAGGAGAGATTTGTGTCGCCAACAATCCTGAGAGGGGATGTACGGTGACCGTTACCATTCCCTGCCGCGAATAAAGCGCCCTTTGTTAACCCGAATAAAAGTGTTATAATACCAGATAATAACAACAGTGAAGAATTGCTAAGAGGAGAAAAAGATGCTGCTTGAACGCTTGAAGAAGGAAATTTATCAGGATTTACAGAATGCCGCTCTGCGGGCGCGTGATGAAGGGAAACTTGTCTTTGAGGAACTGCCTTCCTTCACAGTGGAGAAACCGCGGGAGAAGTCCCATGGGGATCTGGCGGCGAATATCGCCCTGCTTCTCGCCCGCCCGGCAAAAGCCGCGCCCCGGAAGATCGCCGAGACTATTCTCGGCTGTTTTCCCGTCGGAGGAAACCGGGTTGCCCGGTGTGAAATAGCGGGGCCGGGGTTTATCAACCTTTTCCTTGATCCATCCTGGGTCGACGGGGTTCTTCCGGAAGTGGAGGAGATGGGGGAACGCTATGGCTGTTCATCTTCTCCGGAAAGCGGCGCCAAGGTGCAGGTGGAGTTTGTAAGCGCCAACCCTACCGGTCTTCTGCATATGGGTAATGCCCGGGGAGCGGCTCTAGGGGATACCCTGGCCAATGTGCTCGCTGCCGCGGGCTATGAAGTGACCAAGGAGTTTTACATCAATGATGCCGGCAGCCAGATGGAGACCTTCGGCCGCTCTCTGGAAGCGCGCTATCTGCAGCTGCTGGGTCAGGACGTCCCCTTCCCCGAAGACGGATATCCGGGAGAGGACCTTGTGGAGAGCATGCGCCGGCTGCTCTCCGCGCAAGGGGACAAGTACCTAAGAGTCGCCCCCCGGCTGCGCCGGGAGATTCTGGTCAAGTATGCCCTCCAGGAAAAGATGGAGCAGATGGAGAGGGATCTGAGGGACTTTGGGGTGCATTACGACGTTTGGTTTTCAGAACAGACGCTGCACGACTCCGGGGCGATCGAGGCTGTCTTGAAGAAGCTGCAGCAAAAGGGCTATCTTTACGAAAAGCAGGGCGCCGTCTGGTTTCGTTCGACCCTTTTTGGGGATACGAAGGACGAGGTGCTGGTGCGCGGCAACGGCGTGCCCACCTATTTTGCGGCGGATATCGCCTACCATGAAAATAAGTTCCGGCGGGGGTTTGACCGGGTGATCAACATCTGGGGAGCGGATCACCACGGCCATGTCCCGCGTATGAAAGGGGCGATAGAGGCCTTAGGCTATAATCCTGACCGCCTGCAGGTGATTATCATGCAGCTTGTACGGCTCTACAGGGGAGGGGCGCCGGTGAGGATGTCCAAGCGTTCCGGGGAGTATGTCACTTTAAGGGAACTGATCGGCGAGGTGGGAGCGGATGCGGCGCGCTATTTCTTTATCAACCGCAGCGCCGACAGCCATCTGGATTTTGACCTGGATCTGGCTAAAGAGCAGTCCGGCGAAAACCCGGTTTACTATGTTCAGTACGCCCATGCCCGTATCTGCAGTATCCTGCGCCAGGCGGGGGAGCTTACGCCGGCGCGGGAGATCG
>DHAA01000107.1:25478-35365 GCA_002397275.1 Thermacetogenium sp. UBA4966
GACAGCCTGGAGCCACACTGCCTCGCACATTATGCCTATAGCCTGGCCAACCTCTTTCATGGTTTTTATACCACATGTCATGTGCTTCATGCGGCGCCCGGCCTAAGGGAGGCGCGGCTGGCGCTGGTCAACGCCTGCCGCATCACTCTGCGCAATACCTTGAGAATAATCGGCGTTTCGGCTCCGGAAAGGATGTGATCTATCGTGATTATTCGCTGGCTGGGGCATTCCTGCTTCTACTGCCGGGGGGAAGGGGTTTCTCTGCTCACCGACCCCTTTAATGAAGAGGTGGGCTACCCCTTGCCTGAACGAGAGGTCGATGTGGTAACGGTCAGCCATGACCACTACGACCATAACGCGGTCTCTCTGCTGCCGGGGAAGCCGGAGGTGATCCGGGAAGCGGGTGACCATCGTTTCCGCTCGCTGAGCATCGAGGGAGTCCCGGTTTTTCACGATGAGGCGCGGGGCGCCAAGCGGGGCGGGAATATTATCTTTACCTGGGAGATGGATGGGGCGCGCATCTGCCACCTGGGCGATCTGGGGCACCTGCTTGATGAAAAGGCATTAAACAGTATGGGGAAGATAGATGTGCTTATGGTTCCGGTTGGGGGCGTTTATACCGTCGACGCCGGGGATGCCCGGGATGTTGTCGCCCAGCTCCGGCCCGCTCTGGTGATCCCTATGCACTACCAAACTCCCCATCTTACTTTTGATCTGGAGCCGCTGGAAAATTTCACCCGTTACTTTAAGAGGGTACGCAGAGTCAAATGCTGGAAAGGAACAGCCGCCGACCTTCCGCAGGAACAAGAGGTTCTGGTTTTCGACTACCTTTAAAAAAAATGTCCGAAGCAAGGGAAAACGCTCGGCGTTTCTCAACCGCTCCATAATATGGTATATTTTTCTACTATTTACTGCCGAAGGCAAGCTTGACAACCTGCCTGGGACGAGTTTAAAATTGGCTTTGTATGTGGCGTTGTTGGCTGCGCAGGAAACAAGAATCTTGAGAGAAGAGAAGAGGGAGAGGGTTTGTCTAAATACATATTTGTTACAGGCGGAGTTGTGTCCTCCTTAGGCAAAGGGATTACTGCAGCCTCCCTGGGCCGTTTAATGAAGAGTCGGGGATTTTCTGTGGTTATCCAGAAGTTCGATCCTTACATTAATATTGATCCAGGCACGATGAGCCCCTACCAGCATGGAGAGGTTTTCGTAACGGACGACGGGGCGGAGACAGATTTGGATCTGGGGCACTATGAGCGCTTCCTGGATCAGAGCCTGTCCCGGGGAAGCAATATCACCTCCGGCCGCATTTATGACACGGTGATCCGCAAGGAACGCAGCGGGGAGTACCAGGGGGGGACCGTACAGGTGATCCCTCATATCACTAATGAAATTAAAGATTATGTTCGGCGGGCATCTGTTGATCAATCCCCTGATATAGTGATTACGGAAATCGGAGGCACGGTAGGGGATATCGAGTCTCTCCCTTTTTTGGAGGCGATCCGTCAGTTAAAAGCAGATATGGGGAGAGAGAACGTCCTCTATATCCATGTGACCCTGGTTCCCTATTTGAAGGCGGCCCGCGAATTAAAGACAAAGCCGACGCAGCATAGCGTCAAGGAACTGCGCTCCATCGGCATCCAGCCGGATATCATCGTTTGCCGGAGCGAGGAGCCCCTCTCTCGGGAGCTGAAGGACAAGATTGCCCTTTTTTGCGATATTGAAAAAGATGCGGTAATTGAGGTGGTAGATGCCCGGTCGATCTACCAGGTGCCCCTTATGCTGGAAGAACAGGGGATGGCCGATATTGTCAGCAGTCGTCTGCATATCCCTCGCCGGCCACCTTCTCTAGAGGAGTGGAAGAAGGTCGTCGAAGCCTATTTTCATCCTAAAAAAAGCGTCAGGGTGGCCGCGGTAGGAAAGTATGTGGATCTTAAAGATGCTTATCTGAGCATTGCAGAGGCGCTCTGTCACGGGGGTCTCGCCCACCAAACCGATGTGCAGGTCACCTGGGTTGACGCGGAAGACATCGACGGCGAAAGTGTAAAAGACCTTTTTGCCGGAGTGCAGGGAATCATTGTTCCAGGCGGCTTTGGCAGCCGCGGGATTGACGGCAAGATCATGGCCGCCGCCTATGCCAGGGAGAGCCGGTTGCCTTTTATGGGCATCTGCCTGGGGATGCAGTGTGCGGTAATTGAGTTTGCCAGGTCGCTTTGCGGGTTACAAGGCGCCAATAGCGCGGAGTTTGATCCCCGCACCCCTTATCCGGTCATCTCACTGCTCCCCGGTCAGGAAAACAAGGAGCATTCGGGGGGAACTATGCGCCTTGGCAAATTCCCTTGCAGGCTGGCGCCGGGCAGCAGGGTCTATGCCGCTTATGGCCAAGAAACGGCGGAGGAGCGGCACCGGCACCGCTATGAATTTAACAATACTTACCGCAAATTAATAACTGAGCGGGGGATGAGGGTTACCGGGACATCTCCGGACGGGCAGCTGGTGGAGATTGTGGAAATCCCTGAGCATCCCTGGTTTGTCGCCTGTCAGTTCCATCCGGAGTTCAAATCTCGCCCCAACAGGCCGCACCCCCTCTTTCGCGATTTTATCGGAGCGGCGCTGCGGCAGATTTGAGCGGTTGATGGGAGGAAAAGCGTTTTGTACGAGGCGCGCGTGATTGAAGAACAGGATAAAGAGCGTTATAACAGTTTTGTGAACGATGCGCCGCGGGCTCATTACCTGCAGAGCTATGAGTGGGGGGAGCTGAAGCGGGGTACCGGGTGGCTTCCCTTGCGCCTCCTGGTGACAAAGGACGGCGCTGCAATCGCCGCCATCTCTCTTCTTAAAAGAAAACTTCCCTTCTTCAACAGGTCGATACTATATGCTCCCAGGGGGCCGGTAATCGGTAATGGCTGCGACGCGGACGGCGAGGCGTTTTTCTGGCGGGAAGTGATCCGCCTTGGGAAGAAGCAGCGGGCTATTTTGATTAAAATCGACCCCGACATCCCCTTCCCGAATGGAACCGTGCTCAAACACCTTCAGGAACTGGGTTTCCTTCCTGCAGGCGATGAAACCGGTTTCGGAGGGGTGCAGCCGCGCTATGTATTCCGTATGGATATTACCCCTTCAGAAGAGGAGCTGCTGTCAGGGATGGCGGGCAAAACCAGGTACAACCTGCGCCTGGCAGTCCGCAAAGGGGTTAAGGTGCGGCCCGCGGAAAACAAAGATGATCTGAGGAATTTTTATGAACTATTAACAGAAACAGCGGAGCGTGACCGCTTCCTTGTCCGGGAGTTCAGCTATTTTAATTCTATGTGGGATCTGTTTGTTGTCGGGGGCAGCGCCCGCTTATTTCTGGCAGAATACCAGGGGGAGGCTATCGCCGGGACCATCGCTTTCCGCTGCGGGGAGCGCTCCTGGTACCTCTATGGAGCGTCCGCCAATAAGCGGCGCAATGTGATGCCCAACTACCTCCTGCAGTGGGAGATGATCCGCTGGGCCAAGTCTATGCGGTGCAGCGTCTATGATATGCGGGGAGTTCCGCCGACTGATGACCCCGAAAATCACCTGGCGGGACTTTATCGCTTTAAAAAGGGTTTCGGGGGAGAATTTACGGAATTTATACCGGAGCACGACCTGCCCTTATCTTCTTTCTGGTATTTTATCTGGAAAAGGGTGCTTCCCATTTATCTGAAGTTTACTCATCGCCAGAAGGGCCGGCAAGCAGAGATAGACTGACCGGGTTCGATAATCTGTGAGAATGGTAGATGTAGAAGATGTTTGAAATTCAGGGAGACCCCCTGTGTTGGGTGGAAGTTGATCTGGATGCGGTAGGCAATAATACCGCCGGAACCAAAGAATACCTGGGGAATGCCGTCAGGTTGATGGCTGTGGTCAAGTCCGACGCCTATGGTCATGGCCTGCTGCCGGTGGCCAGGACTGTTCTGGCTCATGGCGCCGACTCCCTGGGTGTGACTCACCCGCAGGACGGCGTCGCTTTGAGAGAGGCGGGCATCGGCGCCCCTGTTCTTGTTTTCCGCTCCCTTTTGCCGGGGGAGGAGGATGATATAGTAAACTTTGCTCTCACACCCTCGGTGAGCAGCGTTGAGCAGGCTGAACGCTTATCCGCCGCGGCCCGCAAGGCAGACCTGAAAATTTCCGTTCACCTGGAGATAGACACCGGAATGGGAAGGACAGGTTTCCTGCCGGAGACGCTGAAGGAGGCGGCTGATCGCCTTTTTTCGCTGCCGGGGCTGGAATGGGAAGGCGTCTATACGCACTTTCCGTCGGCTATGGAGAACCCGTCCTTTACACACCGCCAGTTCCGGTCCTTTTGCGGAATAGTTCAGGAGCTTGCAGAACAGGGGGTGCGCTTTCCCCTGCGGCATGTCTGCAACAGCGCCGCGGCCTTGCTATATCCGGAAATGCACCTGGAGATGGCGCGTATCGGCAATCTTTTATACGGCCAGACCCCGGGCGGGATGAAGAGTTCGCCGTTTGTACTGCAAGCGACCTGGTCCTTCTGGACGCGCGTCATATTTCTGCAGAAGGCGCGCAGAGGGGCGAGCGTGGGCTACGGAAGAACCTACCGGGTGCGCCGGGATACCGTCCTGGCGGTCTTGCCGTTGGGCTACAGCGACGGTTTAGGGCTGGATGTGCAGCGTCGGCCGGCGGGGGTCGGGGATCTGACTAAAGTAATAGCTAAAATAATTTTAGGATACCTGGGTTATCCGCTAGGGGCGCCCCATGTATATATCAACGGCTTTCCCGCTTCTGTGGTCGGCAGAACCGGGATGGAATTAACCTGTGTAGATGTGGGCAAGATACCTGATGTAGCGGTAGGGACGCCGGTCCGCTTATCGGCAAAGCGCACTGTGATCAGAGAGACCGTTCCCCGCCTGTACAAAGGCCGGGAAGGCGCTGTCTCCCCTTAGCATCGGCGCTGCCTTCGATTTATTTCACCGCATTCAGCCGCGCGAGGCGCCGACTCTTGACTCGTACCGTAATTAACCGTAATAAAATGTAATTGATTAAAGGAATTAGCGGTTAGATGGAGAATAGAAGAGCAGATACCTGCGGCAGCGGCGGAGGAGGTTGCAGAAAATGATCATACAAACAATGAATACGGTTGTGCTTCGTTGCCCGGAATGTGGGAAAATAAAATACCACACACTCTCCTTTTTTTCTTTTTCAGAGAAAAAGCCTGTGCGTTTCTGCTGTGACTGCGGGGCGCAGCTGCTTTCGATCACGACGAAGGATCGCAAGGTATATTACCTGCAGCTGAACTGCTTAATGTGTGATACGAAACATCTTTACCACAAGCTTTTCAAGGAACTCTGGTCTTCCGAAGCGCTTCCTTTGTTCTGCGAGGAGACCGGTCTGGAGGTAGGCTTTATCGGGCCGCGGCAAAAGGTGAGGAAATGCATTGCCAAGCAGGAGCGTTCACTGAGAGAAATGGCGGAGGACCTTGGTTTCTCTGATTATTTTGAAAACCCGGAGGTCATGTACGAGATTCTGGATGATCTGCATAAACTGGCGGAGGATGGGAAACTGTCCTGCCAGTGTGGGAATATGGACGTAGAGGTGGATGTTTTTGCCGATCGCGTAGAATTGCGTTGCCCGAGTTGTGATGCTTTGGGTATTATCGGCGCGGAAACAAAAGAAGACAGGAAAGCCATGAAAAACATCTGGGAAATTGTTCTCAAGGCAGGAGCCTTGCAGTGGCTCTGCCGCGGCAAGGAGAAAAATAGAAGAAGAAAGACCAGGGAATAAGGGGGGTACTTTTCCCTTGAGTTTAGTAACTAGTTCAGAACTTTTGGGCAAGGCGGAAAAAGGCGGCTATGCCGTGGGCGCTTTCAACTGCAACAATATGGAGATTGTGCAGGCGATCATCGAGGCGGCTGAGGAGGAGCGGTCCCCGGTGATCATACAGGCCAGTCAGGGCGCCATCAAATATGCAGGGCTGAGGTATATCACAGCTCTGGTGCGTGAAGCGGCTCAGTTCTCTAAAGTTCCTGTGGCTCTGCATCTGGACCATGGAACCGATTTCCAGCAGGTGATTAACTGTTTAAGGTCAGGCTTTACCTCTCTAATGTTCGACGGTTCCCACCTTCCTCTGGAGAAAAACATCGAAATTACAAGGAAGATAGTGGAAGTGGCTCATGCGGCAGGCGTCTCGGTAGAGGGTGAACTCGGCCGCCTGGGGGGTACTGAAGATGAGATCAGCGTTTCAGAAAGGGAATCCTTTTTTACCGACCCCCAGGAAGCAGCCACTTTTGTACGGGAAACAGGGATTGATGCCTTTGCCCCATCCATCGGCACAGCTCACGGGCTCTACCGCGGGAAGCCCAAACTGGATTTTCCCCGCCTGCAGAAGATCCGGGAGCTAACCGGAGCGCCTTTAGTTCTTCACGGTTCTTCCGGCGTGCCTGGCGAAGATATCAGAAGGGCTATTGGACTGGGTGTGCGCAAGGTTAATATAGATACCGATATCAGAGCGGCTTTCGTAGGCGAGATCCGACGGGCGCTGGCCTGCGACGCCCGGGAGATCGATCCGCGCAAGGTGTTGGGACCCGCTCGCATCAAGGCCGCGGAGGTGATCCGTGAGAAAATCAGGCTTTTCGGCTCTCAGGGGCAATCCTAGGAAAACCTTAAATTAGGAGTGAAAGAGATTGGAGATCTTTTTAGACACCGCTAATATTGATGAAATAAAAGAAGCCGTCGGCTGGGGAGTTATCTCCGGAGTAACCACCAACCCCACCCTTATTGCCAGGGAACAGGGGCGTCCATTTCGTGAGATTATTAAGGAGATCTGCGATCTCGTACGGGGACCTGTGAGCGCCGAGGTGATCAGCGGGGACTTGCAGGGAGTGCTGCGGGAGGCCCGGGAGCTGGCTGTCATTGACCCGCATATCGTCGTGAAAATACCGGTGACACCCGAGGGTTTGTCCGCGGTGCATGTGCTCTCCGCGGAAGGGGTTCGTACCAATGTCACTCTGGTTTTCAGCGCCTTGCAGGCGCTTCTGGCCGCCCGGTCAGGGGCCGCTTATGTCAGCCCGTTCATCGGCCGCATTGACGACGTCGGCCAGCAAGGGATGGATGTGCTGAGCGACACCATGGATATTTTCCAAAACTACCGGCTGGAAACGGAAGTGATCGCGGCCAGTATCCGCCACCCCATGCATGTTTTGGAAGCGGCGAGAATCGGCGCGGATATCGCCACCGTTCCCTTTAACGTACTGAAAATGATGTTCCGGCACCCCTTAACCGACCGAGGGATAGAGCGTTTCCTTGCCGATTGGGAAAAAGTTGTTAAGAGTTGAATTTTTGATTGACATAAAAGAACATATATGTTAATCTGTTCATGGCACTGCTTGATACATTTTTGGCCCTGTATATAAATTCCGGATTTTGTATTTATTTAAGCTGCCGGAACTGCCGTAGTGCGGAAAAGGCGGCGCCGGCCGCTTCTGACCCCTTCCTTTGGTCGCCCGGAAAACCGGACAATCAATTAATTATATGCTGCTAATTTCAGTTGCTCCTGCCTGGAGCAACAATGTTTGCCAATCTTATCTCGTTGTATATCCAATAAATTCTTATTAGTGATTTATCTGGATTTTTGTCAATTCCGCATATTAAAATTAAGAGAAAATAGGGTGATACAAACTTGAATCTGAATGAATTAGAGCAAAAGACCATCTCAGAGCTCTTTAAAATTGCTAAAGACCTGGGGCTGACCGGTTATTCCAGGCTGCGCAAAAAAGAGCTGATTTTTGAGATTATGAAAGCTAAAACCGAAAAGGACGGGCTGATGTTTGCTCAGGGGATTCTGGAAACACTTCCGGACGGCTACGGTTTCCTGCGTCCCTTTGCTTACCTTCCCAGTCATGACGACATCTATGTTTCTCCTTCCCAGATCAGGCGTTTTGACCTGCGCACCGGCGATCGTGTAGCAGGGCAGGTCAGAGCTCCCAAAGAAACGGAGCGTTTTTTCGCCTTGCTGCGGGTGGAGACGGTCAACGGCTATGACCCGGACGAAGCCTCCCAGAGGGTGCATTTCGATGCTTTGACGCCAATCTTTCCCACCGAAAGAATAACCCTGGAAAGCAATGGGGGCGGGGATATCTCCTGCCGGATTATCGACCTGATCTCCCCTTTAGGAAAGGGGCAGCGGGGGTTGATCGTAGCCCCCCCCAAAGCCGGAAAAACATATCTGCTCAAAAAAATTGCCAACGCCATCACCAAAAACTATCCGGATATATATTTGATGGTGCTGCTCATCGATGAGCGCCCGGAAGAGGTTACGGATATGGAGAGGTCTGTGGATGGGGATGTGGTCAGCTCTACATTTGACGAGCCCCCGGAAAACCATGTAAAAGTCTCTGAAATGCTTCTCGAGCGGGCGAAAAGGCTGGTGGAACACAAGCGTGACGTGGTTATACTCCTGGACAGCATCACCCGCCTGGCGCGGGGTTACAATCTGGTTGTCCCCCCTTCAGGCCGCACCCTTTCCGGCGGAGTAGACCCCACCGCGCTGCATAAGCCCAAACGCTTTTTCGGCGCCGCCCGCAACATTGAAGAGGGCGGCAGCCTGACTATCCTGGCCACAGCCCTGGTGGAAACCGGAAGCAGGATGGATGATGTGATCTTTGAAGAGTTTAAGGGTACAGGCAATATGGAGTTGATTCTGGATCGGAAGCTCTCCGAGAAGCGAGTTTTCCCGGCAATTGATATCAAGCGTTCCGGTACGCGGCGGGAGGAAATGCTGCTCAGCAAAGATGAGCTGGACCTGGTCTGGAATTTCCGCAGGATGTTTTCCTCGTACGGAACCAGCGATATCCTGGAAATGCTGATCGACGCCATGAAGAAAACGAAAGAAAACAGCGACCTGCTGCGGGCGATTCCTCAGCTCTTCAGCTAAAAAAGCAGATCACCGCGGCGGCTCTGCCGATCTATTGCAGGGGAGTGTCCTCCTGATCTAGTGGTTAGTCGTTGGCCGTCATGTTTATACTGCCTGCGCAGCGGCGATTTCGGAAGCCGGATATAGCATTCTCTAGCGGTTCCCTGATTAGCCAAAAGTGTATATTTTACCAGCAGATAGGGAAAAGTAGCGGTATATGTGCTGTTTGTGGTTTTAGTTGTGAGGTGAAAAAAAATGCGCAAGAGAACGCCCCTTATCTGCTGTGTGGCGGTTTTGGCGGGATTAATGATCCCCCTTTACCAGGTTGCCGCTTATTTTGCCGGGGACAGTTTAGCTGTTTGCTGGGCGGAAGAAGCAGGTAAGAAAACAGCTGATCAAAGCTATACTGTTCAAGCAGGGGATACGCTGTGGAGCATCGCCCGCCGTTTCGGGGTTAATGTGAAGGAACTGGCGGCAGACAACGGTATCCCAGGGGACCTGATCAAGCCGGGGCAGGTTCTGCAGTTGACTCCGGAAGCACAGGCGGCGAAGACGCACCGGGTTGCCCGGGGAGAGACACTGTGGAGCCTGGCGCGCCGCTACCAGGTCAATGTGGAGCAGTTGGCTGCAGTTAACAATATAAGAGACCCGAACTCTATCCGTGATGGTCAGGAACTGATTATAGCCGGGACGGATCAGGTGCAAACGGTGACCGCAGCCGGACCGGCGCCGATATTCAGTTGGCCTCTGTTGGGGAGAATTACCTCCCGCTTTGGTCCCCGGGGCAATGAATTTCACCACGGCCTAGATATCGCCGGGGAAACGGGAGAAGTGATCAAGGCTGCTCAAAGCGGCCGGGTAGAATCAGCGGGAAGCCGCCCCTTTTATGGCGAGACCCTGATCATCGCTCATGAAGACGGTTATAAGACGCTTTATGCGCATCTCTCCAAATACCTGGTCAATCAGGGGGACAATATCGAAAAGGGGCAGGAAATTG
>DHAA01000107.1:35642-39302 GCA_002397275.1 Thermacetogenium sp. UBA4966
GGGATAAATAAAAGCAAGTCCAGAGGGCTTTTGAAAGAGCCTCTAAATAAAGAAGCATGTGATTAAAGCGAACGGCGCGGCCAAAAGGCTGCGCCGTTTTTTAGATCCTTTGCACGCATTGCTTTTTTGGTTTTGCCTGAGTAGGTTCAACAGGCCGTGTGCTGTAGGCTTGCACCTTCACTTTGAAGTGCGTGTCAATGACAGGGCTGTGGTTCTCTGTCAGGTAGGGATCGACTCTTTACCGAAAAGGTTTTGTTGGTTAGCAGGAATTTTGGCAGGAATTCAAGAAGATTTTGATAATGAATTAAACCGATAATGCCTCGTTCCTCGTTTTTTATTTGGGATGGCAATGTTTTAACCTATCTTGCAGGTATCCAATTTGTAATTGGGAATAGAGCGTTGTCTGTATCTTGAAGGGTGGGTTGTCTGATGTCCACAAAAACATCTTCTTTCGGAACCTCAAAACGTGAAGGTCATGATTCTTCAGTGTTTTATTCACGGAATCTTTTTAATGATTGTATAATAAATCATATTGCTTTATTACCTGATATAAATACACCCACTAATATTAACAAGGTGCCACCGAAACGTATTGAAGAATGGACTAATCGGATTTATTGTCATACTGCTGAAGATATGTGCCATATCCCGGATGAAAGCGTAGCTCTCGCTTTTACCTCGCCTCCCTACAATGTCGGTAAAGAGTATGACAAAAATGAAGATATGAAATCGTATCTTCAGTTAATAAGTAAAGTAGGGGCAGAAACATATAGAGTCCTAAAACCAGGTGGAAGGTATGTTATTAACATTGCGAATTTAGGGCGGAAGCCTTATATTCCAATACATGCATATTTTTACTTAGTCCATAGTTTGCTAGGCTACTTGCCTGCCGGTGAGATTATCTGGAAAAAAGGCAAAGGGGCCAATAATTCATGTGCTTGGGGAAGTTGGCTTTCTGCAAAATCTCCTCGATTACGAGACATTCATGAGTATTTGCTAGTTTTTGTGAAGGAAGACTATTCACGCCCTGATTCCGGTACTTCAGACATAACTAAAGAAGAGTTTATGAGTTCTACCCTTTCGGTTTGGGAAGTACAACCAGAATCGGCTGTGAAAGTAGGGCACCCAGCCCCCTTTCCAATTGAACTAGCAAGGCGAGTAATAAGATTATTTTCATATGTAGATGATGTAGTTCTGGATCCTTTTGCGGGATCAGGAACGACGTGTATAGCTGCTAAAAATCTTGGAAGATATTATGTTGGCTATGAAATCGAACCAAAATATTGTACTTTATGCCAAGAACGCTTGAATAAAGAAGGGTAGTGCTCATTAAATGTCAACGTTAAAAACAAAGGCTACTGAATTATCTGTTGCTTTTGGCTTACTGAATCGTGAGCCAAACGAAATCCGAGAAGAAGAGTTAATGTCTCTTATGAATGAAACCCTTGGCATAGAAAACTTTCGGAAAGTTAAAGATGAATTTTATGGCCCAAACAAAACGTTATATTCTACACTATTTAAGCTTGGGAAGTTAGTTAGAATGGAATATAGTCCATTTAGCAACATTGACAATCTATATTGGAGCGGTCCGGAAAAGCAGGCCCCAACAGTTTCATCATCTCAAGACCTATTGGTTTCAAATATACCAGTGAGTATAAAAAATGAGAGCAATGTAGTATACAACCTATCCCCGACCAATCTCTTTGATATGCTCTCTAGAGGAGCCTTATTTGTGTCAAGATCTGAAAACTGGTTCTTAAAACATGCAAAAAAAGAAATGCAGGATCTATATGAGCTTGCATCTAAACACCTTAAAAATTTACCAACTGAGATTTATGAATTTGAAAGGACTGCTGATAAATCTGCCAGAAGAGAACTTAAAAAAACCATTAAGGAGTTTGATGATGTAGATAGAAAGATATTCAACGAACATTACTTAAAAATGTGCCATAAAGTTGCCCAAATTTCTGCGGATATATTTAACAACCAATTTAGGCAAACATTTCAGACGGGTCAGAGAAGTGCTTTTATAGATAACATAGTTAAAACTTTTTTTAGGCTTAATTCCGTGCCGTACTTATTAATAGGAACTGACCGTTCCCAACCATTTGCCGTAATAGTTCCTAATATTACACAATGGAAACAACATAGAAGCATAAGGAACGTTTATGCACAACCTGATCTAAAGAGTGGGCAATGTGTAGTTAATTTTGATTTAGAATGTGAAAATAAAGATACTTTTGAAACTAAATGTTATAAGTTTCATGCAGAGATAAGATGGTCGCATGGAAAATTTTGTGGGAATCCGGAATCCAAGCTTTACAAAGATTTTGGCTGGCAAGATGTAATTTTTTTAACTAATATCGTATAGTGTGGTTTCAAAGGATGCGGCGTAACAACGGTTGTTTTAGTAGTTCAGGGCTCAAAAGCGCTTCCCCCTGCAACGGTACGTAAGCCCAGGGAGAAAAGACCTTCCATTAGTTCCCCTAGTCTTCACAAAACTTATTTTGCAATATTTCTGATTTAAAAATCTTAGTTATAACTAATAATGGAGCGGAGCGTATAGAACTATTGTGCCATATGATTTGATTTAGCCGAATGGAGGATGGATCGTTTAATGGTAGATAGTACTTTAGATAGTTTTATTAAAGCAATAAGTAGAGAGGAAATTAGTGATTGTTCATTTTTTCGAAAGAAGATGGCATGATAATCGAACGGAAATGTGTGCCGCTCGATTTGACCTAGCCTTAAGGGGTCAAAAAATGATAGTTTTCATTTTTGGGATCTAGAAAGCGATAAAAGACTGTGTTTGCCAGATAAAATTACAATGTTGGAGCGTTGTTTGTAAAGCTCGAGGGGACTAGATTTTCACGATGAAAATGACATTAGAAAATGTTACAAGAGTATTTAGGGAAGAAAAGAAAAAAATATATGCGCTAAATAATTTTAACCTGGAATTAAACATGGATCATGGTATATATGCATTTATAGGACCCAATGGTTCAGGTAAAACGACGTTGTTTAAAATAATAGCCGGTTTACTGTTCCCCAGTAATGGTTCGATCAGAATAAACGGTGAGAAATATCAAGAAAAGTGGGTTAAAGAAAATATTTCCATGATATTAGCTGGAGACCGAAGTCTATATCAAAGGAACACAGTGTTTGAGAACGCCTTGTATTTTAGTGTTTTAAAACAGATTAACCCTCAAGAAGCGAAAAAACTGATTGTTAAATATGCAGAGATGATGAAATTTACCGAATACTTAAATAGGCGGATTGAGGGATTATCTTCAGGAGAAAGAAAAAAGTCTGCAATACTCGCAGGTTTGTGTACACGTTCTAAATTGCTGCTTATTGATGAGCCTACTTGGGGGCTGGATATTGATGCTGTATTATCTTTGCAGCAGTTTCTGTATCAAATAGCTAATCAACAAAAAACAACTCTATTTATTTCCTCTCATGATGTTAATTTTGTTTCAGGAATTTCGACTAATTATATTTTCATGAAAGATGGTATAAAAAAACGGTTTATAAATAAAGCTATGGATTCTCAGGAATTAATTGATGCTTACAAATTGATATGTGGAGATTAAGTCTGAAAGCAATGAAGAGCAAAAAATGCGAAAAAGACAACAATAATATAAGCCATCGGGATAATGG
>DHAA01000151.1 GCA_002397275.1 Thermacetogenium sp. UBA4966
GTGGAAGAATTGGAGGAGTTCGCTATGAGCCCGGCCGGCTAAACCCGCCGGGTTTCTTTTCTTGCATATCCTCCAGGTAAAAAGTAGACAATAGGAAACAAAACAGGGTATGATGGAAGAGATATTTTATAGAAAAATTTACCCTGAGCGAGTGAGGTTGTTGAAATGATTGCCAGAGAAGATTTAGCGGATGTTCTGCAGATCGCCGGCAGGAATGGGGAATTTGCCGAGGTCTTTATGGAGAGGAGCGCCCAGGCACGGATAGCTATGGATGACGGCAAGATCGAGCGGGTGATCTCCGGCCGGGATGAGGGAGCGGGGATCAGGGTTGTGCGCGGAGATAATACTGTTTATGGTTATACGACCGATCTCACCAGGGAGGGGCTGCTGGGACTGGCCCGTCGGGTGGGCGCCGGGGGAGCGGCTGAAGGAGTGGCTGAAAAACCCGGCTCTGCAGGAGGAAAAGCAAGAACAGAATTAAAGGCGGCGCCGGAAGGGACGCCTGTTTCTATAGTTTTTCAGAAACGGGAATCTCCGGTGCAACTCCCGGTTGAGCAGCGCCCCGACGATGTAGGGATTGACAGGAAGGTCGCTCTGGTCAAGGATGCGGAAGGGGCCGCCCGATCTGTGGATGAGCGTCTGATCCGCCAGGTGACCGTGGGCTATGCGGATATCATCCAGCAGGTGACAATCGCCAACAGCGATGGGGTTTTTGTGGAGGATGAGCGGGTGCGTACCAGGCTGGCGGTGCATGTGGTAGCCTCTGATGGAAAGGCGCTGCAGACAGGGTATGACTCCGCAGGGGGAACTCAGGGGTTTGAGCTGTTTGAGGAGAAAAAGGCAGAGGAATTAGGGAAGCAGGCGGCTGAGCGTGCGCTGCTCATGCTCAAGGCGCGGCGCGCCCCGGCGGGGAGGATGGATGTCGTCATCTCCGGAGAGGCAGGGGGTACGATGATCCATGAGGCCTGCGGCCATGGGCTGGAGGCGGATCTGGTGCAGAAAAATTTGTCTGTTTATGCCGGGAGAAAAGGGGAGCAGGTGGCTTCAGAACTGGTGACGGTCATAGACGACGGGACTATGCCGGGGAAATACGGTTCGTTCCGGTTTGATGATGAGGGGAATATGGCGCTGCGCAATGTTCTCATTGAGAAGGGAATCTTGCGAAATTATATGCATGACAGGATCTCCTCGCAGAGGGATGGGGTAAGTCAGACAGGCAACGGCAGAAGGGAGTCCTTTCGCTTCAGGCCGATACCCCGCATGTCCACTACCTATCTAGCCCCGGGGGAGCACTCCCCTGAGGAGATCATCCGGGAGACTGAGCGGGGCCTGTTTGTGCGCCGCATGGGGGGCGGTCAGGTGAACACCACCACCGGGGATTTTGTTTTCGAGGTCCTGGAGGGCTTTCTGATCAAGGACGGCAAGATTGATGAACCGGTGCGGGGTGCCACTCTTACAGGGAACGGCCCTCAGGTACTGCAGAAGATCGACCGGGTGGGGAGTGACCTGGGTTTTGCCATAGGTACCTGCGGCAAGGAGGGACAGGGTGTGCCTGTGTCCGACGCTCAACCCACCATTAGGATCCCGGACCTGGTTGTCGGCGGAATACTTGAAGATGAGGTGGACAACTCGTGAACAGAAACGAAAAACCGGCAGGCAGCGAACTCACCGCGGCGATTATAGAGGAGGCTAAAAGACGAAAAGCTGAGCATGCCGAGGCCTTCTTTGACCGGGAAGAAGAACTGAGCGTTGAGGTTAGGGGCGGAGAGGTGGAAAACCTCAAGGTTGCCCGGGATGCGGGGCTGGGTATTCGGGTGATCCAGGGGAACCGCATGGGCTATGCCTATACCACAGGCTTGACTAGGGGTGATCTGACAGATGCACTGGATGCGGCCCTGGCCAATGCCCAGGCTGCCGGCGAGGACCATTACTACAATCTTCCTCAGCCGGCTGTGTCCTATCCGCAGATGGATCTTGACGACCCTCATCTTGACGAGGTATCTCTGGAGGAGAAAATCGAACTGGCTCGCCGCCTGGAAAGAAGCGGCCGCTCTTTTGACCCGCTGGTGCGCCTCACCGAACAGGTTAGTTACGAAGAGGTTCGCTATGAGATTGCCATTGCCAATACAGAAGGGGTAGCGCTTACATCTCGAGGGTCTTATTGCGGAGGGGCTGCCGCCTTTGTGGCGGAAAGAGACGGCGATCAGCAGACCGGGTTTTCCGTGGATTATGTGTGCAGGTTGAAGGATCTGGATGTGGAAACCCTGGGGAAAGAGGCTGCTCACAAGGCGGTGCGCATGCTGGGAGCGCGGCGGCTGAACACCAGGCGGGCGCCTGTGGTGATCGACCCCTATGTCGTGGCCAGTTTCCTGGGGATGCTTGCCGCGGCCTTCAGCGCGGAAGCGGTTCAAAAGGGGAGATCCCTTTTTGCCGGGAAAACCGGGGAAAGAGTGGCCTCCAACATGGTGAACATCGCCGATCACGGCGCCAGGCCGGGCGGCGTTTTAAGCGCTCCGTTTGATGGCGAGGGTGTTCCCACACAGCGCACTTCTCTCGTGGAAGGCGGTATTCTGCAGGGTTTTCTGCATAACTCCTATACCGCGGCCAAAGACGGCGTTTCCTCAACAGGGAACGCGGTGCGCGGCTCTTTCCAGTCCCCGCCGCAGCTGGGCAGCACCAATTTTTATCTTGCTCCAGGGAATGGCGACCCTCAGGAAATCGTCAGAGAAACAGGGGATGGACTTTACCTGACCGAGGTGATGGGTATGCACACCGCCAATCCTATCTCCGGCGATTTCTCTTTGGGCGCGGCAGGAATTTGGATAGAGAACGGCGAATTAACTACACCGGTGCGCGGCATGGTAATAGCTGGTAATATATTGGAGCTGCTGGAACGGGTTGATGCCGTAGGCAGCGATCTGCGCTTTTTCGGCGGCAAGGGCGCTCCTACCATCCGTGTGGCCAATCTGACGATCAGCGGACAGTAAGGAATAATCGTTGAGAGGTGAAGGAATTGGCAAGGGTGCTGGTGCTTCACGGGCCGAACCTCAATCTGCTGGGGGAGCGTGAAGAGGAGATATACGGCAGAACGACCCTGGAACAGATCAACGGAGATCTGAAGCGTCAGGGGGAGGATGAAGGGGTCGAGGTCGTTGCCTTGCAGACGAATCACGAAGGGGAAATGATCGATCAGATTCATAAGGCCAGGGGGAATTTTGATGTGATCATCCTCAACCCCGGAGCTTTCACCCACTATAGTTATGCCATTTATGACGCTATAAAGGCTGTGCCTGTCCCGGTGATCGAGGTGCACCTGAGCAATATAAGCGCCCGTGAACCATGGCGCGGGATCTCTGTGGTGGCGCCTGCCGCATGGGGGCGCATATCTGGTTTTGGACCCCTGAGCTATCGCCTTGCCCTCAGCGCGGCATGCCGTCTGCTCAAATCATATAAGTGAATTTCTTGCGGCAGCGGACACTCTTGATAAGGAAGGCCTGATAGATGACCTCAATTTACCAAAAACGCCTTGACAAACTACGTCATATTTTAGAACAGCAGCAGTTGGAATCCCTTTTGGTTTCCAGTCCGGAGAATGTATACTATCTCAGCAATTTTTCCGGGGGGGAGGGGCAGTTGCTGATCACCGGGGAGGAAACATATCTCTTTGCCGACGGGCGCTACAAGGAACAGGTTCTGCAAGAGTCTCCTTGCTGCAAGCTTATCCTCTACAAAAAATATTTCACCGAAGCCCTGGCAGATGTTTCAGAATCCCTGGGTCTTCAGGAAACCGGCTTTGAGGAGGGCTATCTGACCTACCTCCGCTGGGAAAACCTGAAAAGCTCTCTGGCAGTGAAGCTGCGCCCTGTAAAGGGTTTTGTGGAAAAACTGCGTTTGGTGAAGGATGAAGATGAGATCGCTCTGATCAGGGAAGCCGGAGCGATTACAGCCAGCGCTTTTCGCAGTGTGCTGGGCGAAATGCGCTCCGGCCGGAGCGAGCAGGAAATAGCGGCTTTGCTGGAGTATTTTATGAGGCGGCAGGGGAGCGGCCCGGTTGCCTTTGAAACGATCGTGGCCTCCGGTGAGAGGGGCGCTCTGCCCCATGGTACGGCATCACAGAAAATGATTGAGCGGGGAGAGCTGGTCACCATGGACCTGGGAGCTACTTATCAAGGATATGCGGCGGATCTGACCAGAACCATCTGCGTGGGAACAATTTCTGCCAAACAGCGAGAGGTATATGAGATCGTACGGGAAGCGCAGGAGCGGGGTATCGGAGCTGTTCGCTCCGGGGTCAGCGTTTCGCAGGTCGACTCCGAGGCCAGGAACTTTCTTGCCGAAGCCGGATATGAGGACTATTTCGTGCATTCCCTGGGACACGGGGTGGGGCTCTCTGTCCATGAGGAGCCGAGAATCGCCCAGCAGGAAGACTTGGCGCTCCAACCAGGCATGGTAATTACTATAGAGCCGGGCGTGTATATTCCCCGGTGGGGAGGGGTGCGGATTGAGGACACCGTTCTTGTCAGAGAGGGTGGCTGCGAAATCCTTACACCCGTGACCAAGGACCTGGTTGTGGTCTGAAAACCGGGAATTTTTTTGGAAGAGAGGGCATGAGTAAGGATGGTTTCTACAAATGATTTAAGAACAGGTTTAACAATTGAGGTAGATGGGGAAGTATATAGCGTCGTGGATTTTCAGCATGTCAAACCGGGCAAGGGGGCGGCCTTTGTGCGCACTAAACTGAAAAACGTCCGCAGCGGGGGTGTCATCGAGCGCACCTTCCGCGCGGGGGAGAAGGTCAACAGGGCGCGCATGGAGAAAAAGGAGATGCAGTACCTCTACCGGGACGGGGACAGCTTCGCTTTTATGGATAACGACAGCTACGACCAGTTTACCCTTACTCTGGAACAACTGGGGGACAACACCGACTACTTGAAGGAAAATATGAATATTTATCTGCTCACCTGCAATGGAGAACTGATAGGCATTGAGCTGCCTCATTCTGTAGAACTGAAGGTTGTCGCCGCGGAGCCGGGTGTGCGCGGGGATACTGCTTCCGGGGTGACAAAGGCGGCGACTCTGGAAACAGGTTTGGTGATCCAGGTACCCCTCTTTGTGGAAGAGGGGGATGTGGTCAGGGTGGATACCAGAACCGGGGATTATCTGGAAAGGGCTTAGTTAAAAGCATCAGTATAAAATAAAAAGCAGGAGGTTGGAAAAGTGGATGATTTGCGGGAAAGAATAGCATACCTGCAAGGGCTGACCGAGGGCCTGAAATTAGATGAGGGCAAAGATGAGTGTCGCATTCTCAAACAGGTTGTCGGAATAATTGCCGACCTGGCGGATGAGGTAGAGGACCTGCAGGTCGCTGTTGAGGACCTGGAGGACTATTTGGACAGCTTTGATGAGCAGATATTTGATGATGATGACGACGAACTGACGGATTTTGATGATGACGATGACGACTATGATGAGGACGACGACGATGATGACGATGATGACGATGATGATGACTTCTGCTGCTGTGGGGATGAGGAGATCGAATATGTGGAGGTGGAATGCCCGCAGTGCCATGATATCATCTGCTTTGAATCCGCGATTATCGACGACGAGGACACCATTGAGGTAACCTGCCCCAACTGCAGCAAAGTGGTGTTTGTCAACGATGGCTCGATGCCTTTGCCCAAAGGGTGGGAGAAAGAAAAGGAATCCCGGGAGGACTGAGCGGATGTCTTTCCCGGAATAAAAATCCGTCGATTATTTTAAGTCAGGTGCGTACACCGCTTAATTCAAGCGGTGTTTTTATTTTCATAATCAGGTAAAACGATAAATATATATCAATAAGTACCAAAGAGGATGAGGTGGTTTTCAGTGGCGCAGCTTGCGGCGAAAAGGGGTCTGGATGAGATTCTCCCCTTTCTTGCTCCATCTGTAAGGGATATTCTCGGGCGGATCCCAGGTTCTGTTTCAGATGGGCTGGAAGAGGTTCGAATGCGCCTCAACCGCCCTCTGGCGGTGAGATTGAACCAGGATGAGTATTTTCTCGATCACAGGGGGGATACCTCGTCGCTGATTTCCGGCGCATATGTAATTTCCCGTCAGGATATCCAGAAGACGGTGCAATTGATCAGTCAGGGGTCGCTTTATGCTTTTGAAGAGGAGTTCCGGCAAGGCTTCCTCACCCTGCCGGGGGGGCACCGGGTGGGGCTTGCGGGGAGAGCGGTATTGGAGAGGGGCTCTCTTAAAATGCTCAAGGAGATCGGCAGTTTGAATTTCCGTATTGCCCGCGCCGTATCCGGAGCAGCGCGCCCGCTGCTCCCTTATCTGCTGAATTTTCGCAGCGCTCGTCCCTACCACACCCTGATCGTGTCCCCTCCCTCTGCCGGCAAGACCACCATACTCAGGGATTTGGTGCGGTTTTTAAGCTATGGGATCCCGGAACTGCGTTTTCCGGCCTTGACGATTGGGGTTGTCGATGAAAGGTGCGAGCTTGCCTCTTGCTGTGACGGGGTTCCTCAGCACGACCTGGGACCGCGGGTGGATGTGCTGGATCACTGCCCTAAGGCCGAAGGAATGGTAATGCTGCTGCGCTCCATGGCGCCGCAGGTGATCGCCACAGATGAAATTGGCCGCGCCGGCGATATAACGGCTATTTGGGAGATGGTTCATACCGGAGTAAGCATTCTGGCCACTGTCCATGCCTCAACCTGGAGGGAATTAGAGGAGCGTCCCCACCTGCGGGAGCTGATCGAGCGCATGGTCTTCCGGCGTTATGTCTTTTTAAGCAGGAGAAAGGGACCCGGTACCATCGAAGGGGTCTGGGATGAACTGCGTAAACCTGTGGCTGTTATGGACGTCTGAAGCGCAGTTCTAAGATCGGCGGCTTTGATAAAACGGCTTGAGCGAAGAAGGTGAAGCTATGATGTGGAAACTGGTCGGGGCTTTTTTGGTGATCGGATCCATGGGACTGGCCGGAATAAAGGCCGCATCCTTTTACTCCCGGCGCGCCGCAGAACTGCGCTCCCTCCAGGATGCCCTGCAGATGCTGGATACGGAGATACTCTATGCCGCCACCCCTCTTCCCCGGGCCTTGAAGAAAATCGGCTGCTCCGGGTGTGATGCTGTGGCCAAGATTTTTGACGAGGCGGGGGAATTGATCCGGGCGGGCGAGGGCTGTACGGTCGCCGAGGCCTGGGGGAAGGCGCTACACAAAAACTGGAGCTCTACCGC
>DHAA01000150.1 GCA_002397275.1 Thermacetogenium sp. UBA4966
GGTTTGTTTCCGAGAGACTACCTGAAATAAAAGCCTTGTGTAATAATCTTTGAGATAGCAGTCGTATAAGCGCTAAAGGCAATCATTCAACTAACAACTAACTACCGGCTACCAACGACTAACCACCAACCACCAACCACTAATCCATCTCCCATACTTCCGGGTCCTGGGCGGCATGTGGATGATGTGGGCCGCGGTACACCCGCAGCTTTTTAATAACGCTCCTGCCCAGGCGATTATGCGGGATCATCCCCCAAACCGCCTTTTCGATGATCAACTCCGGTCTGCCGCGCTGGAGCGTCGCGAAATTCTTCACTTTTAGACCGCCGGGATAGCCTGAATGGGGGAGTATTCAAGGGTTTGAACGTATTGTTTTAAAGGAATTCTACGTCCTATCTCTTATGCCGCAGGAGTACAAGCTTTTCTTCGCAGACGCTGTGTCCTTAACAAGATTACAAAGAATGGGATAGAGCAATCAACGGCAATCATCGAATCGGTTAATCAGTATATCACTTATCCGACATGGCGTATTTATCCAGTAAAAAGTAATGTTCACGAGCGCTGGGAATAAGGTCATGATTAAAAACATATTTACTTATACCAGGGTTATCTCGCCTGGTCTCTCCTGAATAGAGCCTTTTATGCATATTTTTAAGATATTTTTGCAATTCATTCAAATAAGCCCGTTCACCTTGGGTTATTTTAAAGTTTTTTCCGAATGGATGAATTTGTTTGCCTTCATATTCCGTTCCGTATACAATCGTTTGTGAAGCTAGCTGAAAAAAGGTTATACCCTGGTGATTCACACCTTCAAGATATAGTGCACTTTCAGTTAATAAATTATCGGCTTTATTTAAAGAGAATGCTAACCTCATAAGTTCCTTATTTAACTGGTCCCCTGTTAACTCTTCATTAAGTATTTCACTTACAATTTTGGTCGAATCATCGATGCTAAAGTAGAAGTGATTAAGAAATATACTGTACTGATCTTTTTGTGTCTTTTTGTCTTTAAAATGTCGATAATTGAAGCAAAGACTTATGATTAACAAGATAATTAATAAACAAATAGCAGTTTTTGCTATCTTGCCGTCTTCCAAATCCACCTCACCAACTTTCAGGCGTGTAAATCTATATTATGGAACCAAATAATCAATTCAAAGTAGTTAAAGAAACGCTAAAAGAAGCTTGTCTCTAAAGGAAACCTGCTCAGTTTCTCCCTAACCCTTCACGCGAACTTGCTGTAGTATCTGGATACTCTTTTGAAGGCTTGTGATCAGCCTAACGAAACTGTCTAGCCAGCTTCACCCTGGACTACGCCTATTCATAACAAGGATCCAACTAGAATTTAATAAAATCAAGGGCTTAACGCCTCGGCTATCTTTAAAATCCATCATTATGTAAAAATCACCCAACAATGTCGCTTTCCAGTGTCTATGCGTTTATCTCATCATTATGTTACGTATTTGTCAAGTAGCCACTGGAACTTTGAGGCGTGGGTGCACGACAAACCTGCTTTCCATTTACCCTTCTTTCAGGAATCACGCGGGAATCTAGGTTTCACAGATTCCCGGAGAACTAATAGAGTCAAATGCTCTAATTCTAATAGAATACCTGTTGAAGCATTGCTATATATGGTTCATTTCGCAATCGCTTGGATCAGAAAACTCCGAACAAGATAAATAAACTGACACATAAAACTAGCCCTATCATATATGTACTTTGCCCTTGACAATGAACGTAAATATAGTGGGAAGCTATAATTACTAAGCAGATCAAATATAAGACTATGTATAACTCAACTGCACAATAGGATGCTCATTGTCAAGGGCGGATGGTAAAGAAAAATACAAAATACATGTTCTGTTAGTTTTAATTTAAAGTCTAACAAAAATTCAACTATAAATTTGTTTGGACAGTACTTTTCCAACCCCATGTTAAAGAGTAACCTCCAGTATAATTAATCTGACCTCGCAAATTTGCATAATGATTTTCGTTTCTCAGAGTCCAGTTGCTAAAGTCAGCTGCTATAATACGATAAACCTTACCATCATGAGCAAGCATCTGATCTTCGACTGTTGACTCAAACAACAATGTTTGACCGAGGTTTGGAGTTTCACTCTGATTTAGACAATCCCAGATGTCAGTAACGATATCTCCATATTTTATTAACCCCATCAAAGCTTTTACTATTTGATTAGAACTTTCTATGAATTCACCATTAACATTTTGCGTAATATAAATGTTATCACCACTAAGAGCACCATGTGATAATTCTAAATCTGGATAAGTTAATCCCCAATTATAGTATAGTACTTCCAGTTCTTTAGTGTTATGGGTATACTCTAAAATCATACCGTGGTGAATTCTATATTGGACTTCAAATCCGTCTATAGCAGTGTTATGTCTTGCAATCATATTCACGTAAGAGATTTGAGTTATAGTGTAATTATTTTGCTCGGAGCTATAAGCATGATATAGCCATCGTGGGGAACTAGAAATTGAACTATATTTCTTCCAACCACTGTTGCCTTTAAAAAGACTTTCTGGAATGTCGTAATTTAATAGATTAACATTTCCAACGTTTTTTAGATCATTCAACAGACGGGAAAGTTCTGCTCCATCAACAGGGATATCGTTCCATGCTAGTGTTGAAATAGGTTCATCAACAGAAAAACCACCTCCAGAATCGGCAGTACCTTGTTCTTCAATTTTAAGGATCTTTTCTTGCTGTTTTGCAATTTCAGAATTATTGTTTATATTAAATAGATTTATGACTTTTTCTGCAATTTCATCATCTGTCATTTTATTCTCATTTACATAAACATTTGCGCCGTCAAACAAAGATGTGAAGAAATTTTTAGGGATAACATCTTGAAAACAGACCCGTTCATCACTTTTTTTATGCTCTAATAAAATTGTCAAAACAGTTTGGCCTTCAAGAGGATAATTTTTCCGAAGTAGAACGGTATTACTACTATTATTTTCTACCCTAAATTGAAGCACATTGAATTTTTCATTCCCTTGTATATCACCAAGAACTAACTTGCCAGCATACTTACCTTTAGCTTCAATAGGATACAATTTACCATGGAGCACAAGGGGAGTTAAGGCCCCATTGTCAACAATATCTCCTTTAATTTTAACAATACCATCTTTTTGTGTTATTTGTAAATTATTTAAATGAATATCGCTCCCGTTTTGGGTCTCCTTCCCTTGTTGCAAAATTTCTCCTTTAATATCTTTCAACTTTAACTCGCCGACTGATGGTTCGGCATCAACTATTTGCACACCTATTACCCCCACAAGAAAAACCGTTAATAATACACTCAATAGTTTTTTCATTGTAAAACCCTCCTTGTGTTTAATATTTTTGTTCAAGCCTCATGGAATATGGAGTTGCTTCAACTTAATGTCCAAACGAAACCACCCCCTTTTGTCTAACCAATTTCCAATTGTCCATCTGATAGGAAATAATTTTATTTTTATTACTACAAAGCGACATACGGAGTAGCGGCAATAAATCACCTTTAACTGCCGACAAAAAAACCACGAGAAGTCATCCCATGCTCCTGCAAGGTACTGACCTTCGTGGTCATATTCCCAGATAATTCTTGCTGCATAGTCCCATTAAAATTAATTGTAATTATATTTTTCATTTTATACCAAATTATCAATTTCTACAAGGGTTGAAAAATATTGCTTTATGGGAAATAATGTCGACAACATTCATTTATTCCGTAAAGCTCTTAATGGTTACCTGATGCTAAAGAAAAAGAACCGTCAGACTGAGCGAAAAGCGCCGAAATAATTGCCCCTTGCCGTCCACGGTCCGCTGAAAAATAAAAGTGACGGAGGGTTTCCGCCACTTGAGCTTAACGCTTGGAGAATTGTGGGGCTTTGCGGGCTTTCTTGAGACCGTATTTCTTTCTTTCCTTCATTCTGGGATCTCTTGTTAAAAACCCGGCTTTTTTAAGATGAGGCCGAAGATTTGGGTCTGCTTTCAATAAAGCCCGTGCCAGGCCAAGGCGAACAGCTCCCGCCTGTCCGCTGACGCCGCCGCCGTTGACATTGGCAATAACGTCAAAGCGGCCGGTCAGCTTGGTGAGTTCCAGCGGCTGCTTGGCTAAAACCTGTTGCGTGCTCGTATTAAAATACTCCTCCATGGGTTGCCCGTTGACGATGACCTTCCCATCGCCCGGCACTATCCTCACACGCGCGATTGATTTCTTACGTCTTCCCGTTCCTTGATAGAGCACCTGCGCCAAAAGTTGTTACCCCCTTTCTGCTTAAGTAATAATCTTTGAGATGGCAGTCGTATAAGCGCTACCGACTACCAACGACTAACCACTAATCCATCTCCCATACTTCCGGGTTCTGGGCGTCATGAGGATGATGCGGGCCGCGGTAAACACGCAGCTTTTTAATCATGCTCCTGCCCAGGCGATTATGCGGGATCATCCCCCAAACCGCCTTTTCGATGATCAACTCCGGTTTGACGCGATGGAGCGTCGCGAAATTCTTCACTTTTAGACCGCCGGGATAGCCTGAATGGCGGTAGTAAAGTTTATCTTCAAATTTATTCCCGCTGACCTTCACCTTATCCGCATTGACCACAATTACGTGGTCACCGGTATCTACATTCGGAGTGAAAGTGGGTTTATGCTTCCCCCGCAGAATCCGCGCCACTTCGGTTGCCAGCCGACCAAGCACCTTATCCTGAGCGTCGATGAGGTACCATTTACGCTGTATTTCCTCCTGCTTAGCCATATATGTGCGAACCATTAAAAAACCTCCTCTACTCTCAACATTTCCCTGCGGCTGCGTTCCATCCGATTGTATTTATGCTTCTAATCAACAGGTTTTATTCTAGGGGAACGATAAACCTCTGTCAAGAAAATTCCCCTTTACTGTAGAAAACCTGGACCAGGTAAAGCCCCTGTGGAGGAGCGGTCGCGCCCCCTCGCCCCCGCTCTCCTCTCTCCAGGATCTGCTTAACCTGATCGGGAGAAAGTTTACCGGAGCCTGCAGCGAGCAGCGTACCCACGAGCAACCGCATCATCTTATAGAGAAAACCGTTAGCTACAGCCGTAATGCTGATCCATTCCTCCTGCTGTTCGGCATCCAGGGAAAATAAACGCCGCACAGTACTCTTTACACCGCTGCCTGCGGCCGAAAAGGCTCTGAAATCGTGTTCTCCTGCCAGTATTGCCGCCGTCTCTTTTACCGCCGCCATTTCCAGGGATTCGGGGAAGCGGCAGCAGTGATTGCGCCAGAGAACCAGAGGCTTCCTGCTGTTGAAGACCAGGTAACGGTATTTTTTCCCTAAAGCGCTATACCTGGCATGAAACGAGGCGTCGACAGGCTCGGCGTCCAGAGCCGCTATGTCGGGAGGCAGCTTTCCATTTAGAGCTCTGCAGAAGCGCTCCGCAGGAATAGATGAACCGGTTTCAAAATGCACCACCTGCCCCAGGGCGTGAACTCCGCTGTCTGTCCGCCCGGCGCCAATAACTGGGGTCTCTTCCCCTGTAAGCCGCGCCAGCGTTTCTTCCAGGATCCCTTGCACTGTTCTTATTCCGGCGCCTGACTGCTTTTGAAACCCGGCAAAATTGGCGCCGTCATATTCCAGTGTGACCTTGAGCCGCCGCATGACCTCTATACTAGTTCGATCAAGGCCATAGGAGCGCTGTCTCCGCGCCGGTATCCTGTTTTCATAATTCTGGTATAACCGCCTGCTCGCTCCTCATACCTCGGCGCTACTTCATCAAACAGTTTTTTAACCACAGTTTCATCAAGGAGATAACTCATGGCCTGTCTCCTGGCATGCAGGTCCCCTCTTTTGCCCAGGCTGATCATCTTTTCAGCCAGGCGCCGGACCTCTTTGGCCCTCGTCAGCGTCGTCTCCATGCGCTCTTCCTTGAGCAGGGAAGTGGTCATGTTCCGCAGCATCGCCCGCCGCGGGTCACTTCGCAATCCCAGCTTCCGCATACCTTGATCACCTCTTTCTACTCCTCACTCTTCTTCAAAGCAAAGTCCAATTCCTCAAGTTTATGTTCCACTTCTTCGAGCGATTTTTTGCCCAGGTTGCGCACCTTCATCATTTCATCGACCGTCCGCTGCGTCAGGTCCTGGACTGTGTTAATTCCGGCGCGCTTCAAACAGTTATATGAGCGAACAGATAGTTCCAATTCCTCAATAGGCATTTCCAGGTTCTTGTTCTGTTCGTCATCTTCTTCTTCCGGCTCCGGCTCCTCTTCCTCCTGGATTTCAGTGAGGTCTATAAACAGCCGCAGGTATTTGGTAATAACCTGCGCCGCATCACTGACAGCCTCGTCCGGGGGGATAACGCCGTTTCCCCAGATCTCAAGTATTAGCCGGTCATAGTCGGTCTGCTGCCCGACACGGGTATCCTCCACGGTATAATTGACCTTGTAAATCGGCGAAAAAATGGAATCAACGGGGATATCGCCGATCACCTGCTCCGCTTTCTTATTCCTCTCCGCAGGAACATAGCCGCGCCCTTGCTCCACAGTCATTTCCATAAACAACCGCCCATCAGGCTCCAATGTTGCAATATGCAGATCGGGATTCAAGATCTCAATGTCAGGGCCTGTGATAATATCCCGAGCGGTGACCTCGCCCTCGCCTTTAGCCTCCAGGCGGATAATCTGAGAGCCGTCGCCGTACATTTTAAGGGCTAACCCCTTGATATTCAGGATAATATCTGTGGTGTCCTCCCGTACTCCCGGAATCGTACTGAATTCATGCAATACTCCCTCAATGCGCACCGAGGTAACGGCAACCCCGGTTAGCGAGGAGAGAAGCACCCGCCGCAGACTATTGCCCAGCGTCGTCCCATAGCCGCGCTCCAACGGCTCTACCACAAATTTCCCGTATGTACCATCTTCGTTTTTATCAACACAATCCACACGCGGTTTTTCAACATCAATAAGCATCACATACCTCCTTCCCCAACACCTGCACTACGGCGTACAACGCCTTTAGCGGGAGTATAGCTCCACTATCAGATGTTCTTGGATGGGAACGTCTATATCCTCCCGGGCAGGAAGGCCTACTACCCGTCCCAGCATTCTTTCCGGGTCTACTTCCAGCCAGGCAGGCGGTATCTTTTGCGCCACTGTTTCGGCGATTACAACGAAAACGGGTAGTTCTCTGCTCTTCTCCTGAACGGCGATTTCATCTCCGCTCCGTATAAGATAAGAGGGGATGTTTACTCGTTTTCCGTTAACAGTAAAATGCCCGTGACGTACAAGCTGTCGGGCTTCGGACCGGGAGCGGGCGAATCCTAAGCGATAAACGACATTATCCAACCGTCTTTCCAGGAGACGCAGTAAATTTTCACCGGTAATCCCCTGCTGCCTTTCCGCCAGGTCAAAGTAACGGCTGAACTGCCGCTCTAAAACTCCGTAGAACCTGCGCGCCCTCTGCTTTTCCCGAAGCTGCAGTCCATATTCGGTTACCTTTCTGCGCCCCTGCGCCTTTTGCCCCGGGGGATAATTTCTTTTGTCCACCGCGCACTTTTCGGAATAGCAGCGGTCGCCCTTCAGATAGAGCCTCATCCCCTCACGTCGGCATAAGCGGCATACGGGACCTGTGTATCGTGCCATGAATTTTGTCCCTCCTTAGTTGATTTTCTTTAGACGCGACGGCGCTTAGGCGGCCGGCAGCCGTTATGCGGAATCGGGGTTACGTCTTTGATCATGTTTACCTCCAGGCCGGCGGCCTGCAGCGATCTGATAGCCGCTTCTCTGCCGCTCCCCGGTCCCTTTACATAGGCCTCTACCTGTTTCATGCCATGTTCCATCGCCGCCTTAGCGGCGGTTTCAGCTGCTATCTGAGCAGCGAAGGGAGTGCCTTTGCGGGTGCCTTTAAACCCCATCCCGCCGGCACTGGCCCAGGAAATAGCATTCCCTTTAGTGTCGGTTATCGTGATCATTGTATTATTAAAAGTTGACTTAATATGAGCGACTCCGTGCTCTACATTTTTGCGTTCTCTCCGCTTCGTTCTTGCTTTGGGTCTTGCCACCTTGCTCCTCCTTTCTTTACGCTTTCTTCCTCTGGATACCGACAGTCCTCTTAGAGCCTTTGCGTCCTCTGGCATTGGTTTTAGTTCGCTGGCCCCGGGTAGGCAAGCCTCGGCGATGCCGCAGTCCGCGGTAACTCCCGATCTCGATCAGCCGCTTGATATTCATAGTCACTTCGCGGCGCAGATCGCCTTCGACTTTATAATCGCTGTCGATGACCTCGGTAATCTTGCCAATCTCTTCCTCGGTCAGGTTTTTGACCCTGGTGCTCGGCTCGATTCCCGTCTTGCTGATCACATCCTGGGCAGAGGTCTGACCGATACCATAGATATAAGTCAGCGCAACGTCCACCCGCTTGTCACGCGGTAAATCTACACCCGCAATACGTGCCATCTTTTAACCTCCGATCCCTTAACCTTGCTTTTGTTTATGCTTAGGATTTTCACAGATAATCATCACTTTTCCCTTACGCTTGACAATTTTGCATTTTTCACAAATAGGTTTCACAGAAGCGCGAACCTTCATGAAAAACACCTCCCTCTCAGCCCGTTTTACATCGACGGCGCATGAAATACAAATCTCAGGTTACATTATTTATAGCGATAGACAATCCGTCCCCGTGTCAAGTCATAGGGCGACAGCTCTACGGTAACGCGATCACCCGCTAAGATCCGGATAAAGTTCATGCGGATCTTTCCGGAAACGTGCGCCAGCAGTCTATGGCCGTTAGCCAGCTCAACTTTAAACATCGCGTTAGGCAGGGTTTCCACCACAGTGCCTTCGACTTCTATTACATTCGGCTTTGACCTGGGCATATCATTTATCTACCCCCTTGTTTCAGACTCCCGATCAAACAAGAGCTGTTTGAATCGTGAAATAACCCTGCGCACTTCATTGTTCCCCGGGTTTCTACCGGCTTCCCATAGTTGTGCCAGATCCCCCGCATTCGCAGAGTATGCCTGTAAGTGTCTGATATTCTTCTGCTTGGGATTATCCATCCCCCGCTTTTCTCCGTCTACTAAATAAACGAAGGTATCGTCTTTTATTTCAAGGACGAGGTAGTACTTACCCCGATCACGTCCTCGCTTTGAACAGACCAACTGACCAATCTTTATCCGATCGTCCATCAAGTCAACCCCTTATCAGAGCCGGGTCAATATTTCCGGCTGTCCCCCGGTTACGACTAGAGAGTGTTCAAAATGAGCGGAAAGACTGTGGTCTTTGGTTACGACGGTCCATTTATTAGGCATTATAGAAACCTCACAGCCGCCTGCATTGACCATCGGTTCGATAGCCAGGGTCATTCCCGGCTCCAGCCGCGGTCCATGGCCGGGTCTCCCAAAATTGGGTACCTGGGGCGCTTCGTGCATCTTCTGCCCTACTCCGTGTCCAACGAATTCCCGCACAACATTAAAGCCGTTCTCTTCAACATAGCTCTGCACAGCTGCGCCGATATCCCCGATCCGGTTTCCGCTTACCGCCTGTTCTATGCCCAACTCTAAAGATTTTTTGGTCACGGCAAGCAGCCGTTCCGCCTCCGCGGAAACGCTGCCCACCGGAAAGGTTCGGGCCGAATCTCCGCAGTAGCCGTGATAGAAAGCTCCGACATCAATACTAATAATATCCCCGTTTTCCAATCTTCTTAAACCAGGAATACCATGCACAACCTCATCGTTGACCGATGCGCATATGCTTGCGGGAAAACCGCGATAGTTCAGGAAAGCAGGGGTTCCGCCGGCCCTCCGTATAAAATCGTCGGCAAATTCATTGAGTTCGCCTGTAGTCACCCCGGGGTCTATCCTTTTCCCAAGCTCATCAAGCGTTTGAGCCACAATCCGACCCGCTTCGCGCATAAATACTATTTCCCGGTCTGACTTGATCACTATCATCAAGCAAAACTCCTTATCACTTTCTTAATTTCCTGAAAGACTTCGTCAATGGCCCTCTCGCCGTTAACATTCCTCAGGATACCGCGCTCTTGATAATATTCCAGGAGGGGCGCGGTTTGCTTCTGGTAAACATCCAGGCGGTTTGATACCGTCTCCGCAGTATCATCGTCCCTCTGATAGATATCTCCGCCGCAGCAATCGCATCTTCCCTTCTCTTGAGGCGGCTGGTAGAGGAGATGATATGTGGCGCCGCACTCCCGGCAGACACGCCGCCCGGTCAGCCGCTCCAACAACACCCCGGGGGCAACGTCGATATTTAATACCAGGTCAAGCCCCTTCTCTCCTCCGGCTTTCAGCATACGGTCAAGGGCTTGGGCTTGCGGGATGGTGCGAGGAAACCCATCGAGTAAAAATCCTTTTTCACAATCCGGCTGCCGCAGGCGTTTCTCAATTACTTCTACCGTAACTTGATCAGGAACCAGTTTGCCCGCGTTCAGGTAACTCCTCACCTTTTCGCCGAGCTCACTGGATCCCTTGATCTCAGCCCGGAAAATATCTCCCGTGGAAACATGCGGAATCTCACAAAGCAAAGCTATTCTTGTCGCTTGGGTCCCCTTGCCCGCACCCGGAGGGCCCATGATCAAAATCCTCATCTTGCTACACTCCCCTATTTCATAAAACCCTGATAATGCCGCATTAACAGATACGACTCAAATTGTTTCATAGTCTCCAGCGCCACGCCGACCACAATCAAAAGCGCTGTCCCGCCAAAGTGAAGGGTGGAAATCCCGGTCACTTTGATCATAAAGGTCGGTAAAATAGCGATCAGCGCCAGGAAAACGGCTCCTGCCAGGGTCAGCCGCGACAGAACACGGCTGATATACTCTCCCGTAGGTCTGCCCGGACGCAACCCCGGGACAAAGCCTCCGTATTTTTTCAAATTGTCGGCCACATCCATAGGATTAAAGATGATGGCCGTATAAAAATAGGTGAAGAAAATAATCAACAAAGCGTAAAGCACCGAATTAAGCCCCGTGCCGAAATCCAGCGCCTGTTCAACGGCCCTCGCCCAGGGGTGGCTGATAAACTTGGCAATCTGAACCGGAAAGAGCAAGATCGACATGGCAAAGATAATGGGGATTACCCCAGCCTGATTGACCTTTAATGGAATATGAGTGCTCTGTCCGCCGTAAACCTTCCTGCCCATCACACGCTTGGCATACTGAACGGGAATCCGTCTCTGCCCCTCATTGACCGCCACTACCCCGGCGATAATCAACAGACCCAAGGCCACCAGCATAATAACGCTGCTCGCGGGGGTTACCCCTTCCTTGAGCTGCAATCCCAAACTAGAAATCCCTTGAGGCAAACGGGATACAATCCCGGCAAAGATAATCAAAGAGATTCCGTTGCCGATACCCTTTTCTGTGATCATCTCTCCGATCCACATCAGCAAAGCCGTACCCGCTGTCAGGGTTAGAGAAACCAGCAAATAGTTTCCGATCCCCGGATGATAGAAAACACCCTGGCGGCCCAGGGCCACAGACATTCCTACAGACTGGATCAGCCCCAGCAGCACAGCGCCGTATCTGGTATACTGAGCGATCACCTTACGGCCCGCTTCCCCTTCTTTAGCGAGCTGCTCCAACTTAGGTATCACCACTTGCAGCAGGCTCATGATAATCGAAGCGTTGATATAAGGGGTAATACTCATGGCAAAAACGGAAAGGCGCTTGAAGGCGCCGCCCGAAATCACATCAAAGATGCCAAACAGCTGCCCCTGAAGTACTTCCTGCAGCGCATCGGCGTTAATTCCCGGTACCGGTATATGAGCGCCGAGACGGAAGACAAGAAACATCAAGAGGGTAAATATAACTTTTTTCCTAAGATCCGTTACCTTCCAGGCACTGCGCAAACTATCGAGCACCTAGATCACCTCTACTTTACCGCCTGCTGCCGATACCTTCTCCGCGGCGCCTTTGCTCACTTGATGTACCTTTATTGTCAGCGGCCGGTCCATATCGCCCTTTCCCAGAAGCTTGATTTTGGCGTCGCGCCGCTTGACCAATCCCTCGTCATAGAGGAGATCCGGAGTCACAACAGCGCCTTCAGGGAAACGAAGCAGATCTCTGATATTAACGATGTCTATCTTTTCCCTAAAGATATTGGTAAATCCGCGTTTGGGAATGCGCCTGGTAAGCGGCATCTGCCCGCCCTCAAATCCTGGCCGCGTACCCCCGCCGGAGCGAGCTCTTTGACCTTTATGGCCCTTTCCGGCAGTTTTCCCCAACCCGGAACCTATGCCGCGGCCTTTGCGTTTTTTCCCCGTACGCGCTCCCGGCGTCGGCTTTAAGTCATGGAGTTTTGTCATTTCACTCCCCTTCCTTCTCATCAACTATCAGGTGCGCTCCTAATCTAATCAAGTTGTAATCACCCTAATTCTTCTACCGTCTTTCCCCGCAAACGCGCCACTTCTTCCACCCGTTTCAAGCTTTGAAGCCCTTGAACCGTCGCGCGCACCATATTATTGGCATTTGATGAACCCAAAGACTTGGTCAGAATATCTTGAATCCCCGCCGCTTCCAACACTGCGCGCACAGGACCCCCGGCGATCACACCGGTACCCGGCGCCGCCGGTTTAAGCAGGACCCTGCCTGCTCCAAACTGACCGATTATTTCGTGGGGAACTGAAGTACCTTTCATAGGAACATCAAACATGTTCTTTTTGGCATCTTCCATCCCTTTACGGATCGCTTCAGGAACTTCCCCGGCTTTTCCCAGACCTGATCCCACACGTCCCTTATTGTCCCCTACGACGACAAGGGCGCTGAAACTGAATCTGCGTCCGCCTTTGACAACTTTAGCCACTCGGTTGATGCTGACAACCTTTTCCGTTAACTCAACTGTTTCGGGGTCATTTCGCAAAACACTAACTCCCTCCCTTCATTTTAGAACTCCAGGCCATTTTCCCTGGCTGCCTCAGCAAAGGCGGCGACACGCCCATGATAGGGGTAACCGCCCCGGTCGAACACAACTTTGGCGATTCCTTTGGCACGAGCTTTCTCGGCAACCAACTGCCCGACGACCTTGACGGCCTCCGTATTCTTTTTACCACCGACCTTCTCCCGGATTTCCGGTGAGAGAGTGGAGGCAAAGACCAGGGTCTCCCCTCTGGAATCGTCGATTACCTGGGCATAGATATGGTTCAGGCTTTTGTAAAAACTAAGCCGTGGTCTTTCCGCCGTACCGAAAATCTTCTTGCGTACCCTGAGATGTTTCCGTTGTCGCTTAATTGCCCGTGTTTCTTTTGGCATTATATCACCCCTTAAGCACCTTTAATCCCTGCTTTGCCTGCTTTGCGCCTGATCGCTTCGTTTTCATATCTGATGCCTTTTCCCTTGTAAGGCTCGGGTTCCCGTATACTCCTGATCTGAGCGGCCATGGATCCTACCTGCTCCTTATCAATTCCTTTAACGATAATCTTATTCGTCGCCGGAACCTCGAACTCTATTCCTTCGAGCGGTTCGACCTCTACCTGATTGGAATAGCCGACCGTCAAAACAAGCTTTTTCCCCTGCATAGCGGCGCGATAGCCTACTCCGACCAGTTCTAGCGTTTTGGAAAAGCCCTTTTCCACGCCGTCTACCATATTCTGCACCAGGCTTCTGGTCAAGCCATGGAGCGCACGGTGTTCTTTTTCGTCAGACGGCCGCTTGATATAAAGCTTGCCGTCCTCCTGAGAAATCTGCATCTCAGGATGAATCTCCCTGGAGAGCTTGCCTTTTGGACCCTTAACCTCCACCAGGTGCTCTATAATCTTTACTTCTACTCCTGCCGGCACTGTCACCGGAAGGCGCCCTACTCGCGACATGGTACCGCCTCCCTACCAAATATAGCAGACTACTTCTCCGCCCAGGCCTTCCTGTCTGGCCTGCTTATCGGTCATCAGCCCTCTGGATGTGGATATAACCGCCACGCCAAGGCCGCCCAACACTCGCGGGACTTCATCCTTTTTCACATAAACCCGCAAGCCCGGCTTGCTGATGCGCTTTAATCCCGAAAGCACCCGCCGCCGGCTGGGGCCGTATTTCATATAAAGGCGCAGAATTCCCTGCTTCTCGTCTTTCACATACTCATAGTGTTTAATATACCCTTCTGTCTTCAGAATCTCCGCCATGGACTGCTTCATTTTGGACGCCGGGATTTCCACATTATCCCGGTAAACCTGGTTCGCGTTGCGAATCCTGGTTAAAAAATCAGCAATTGGATCCGTAACCATATCTTCAACCTCCTCTGCGCCGTATTACCAGCTTGATTTGACAACGCCAGGGATCTGCCCCTTATAGGCTAACTTGCGGAAGCAAATACGGCACATTCCGAATTTACGCAGGTAGGCGCGCGGCCTGCCGCAAAGAGGGCATCTGTTATAAGCTCTGACTTTGTACTTAGGCTTTCTTTGCTGCCTGATGGCAAGCGACTTTTTGGCCAACTTTTTCCCTCCTTTGTATCTTCGCCAGGGTGCTACTCTCGAAAGGGCATTCCCATCAATTTGAGCAGTTCCCGAGCTTCTTCGTCTGTTTTGGCGGTCGTAACGACCGTAATGTTCATCCCGCGCACTTTATCAATTGCATCATAATCGATTTCCGGAAATATTACTTGTTCCCGCAGGCCCAGCGTATAGTTTCCTCTCCCGTCAAAGGCTCTCGGAGAAATGCCCCGGAAGTCCCGTACACGGGGGAGTACAATACCGACCAGCTTCTCAAAAAAATCGTACATCCTTTTCCCCCGCAGGGTCACTTTGCAGCCGATCTTCATCCCTTCCCGCAGTTTAAAGGCTGCGATGGATTTGCCGGCGGTAGTAACCACAGGCCGCTGCCCGGTGATCTGCGCCAGATCGTTGACCGCCGCATCCATGGCCTTCGGGTTTTGAATAGCCTCTCCGACCCCCATATTAACGACTATCTTTTCCAGTTTAGGCGCCTGCATAATGCTGGCGTAGCTGAACTTCTCCATCAATCGGGGGGTAATCTCGCTGCGGTAGCGTTCTTTGAGACTCAATTCTTGCTCACTCCTTTACCGTAGCCGCTACTTATCAACAATTTCCCCGCACTTCTTGCATGCCCGGTAGCAGCGATCATCAGCCAATTTCTTGGCTACTCTGGTGGGCTTTTTGCACTTGCTGCAGACCAGCATCACATTAGAGCTGTCGATAAGCGCTTCTTTTTCTATAATCCCACCCTGAGGGGACGACTTTGTCGGGCGGCTATGCCGTTTAACAACATTGACCCCTTCAACAATCAGCTTTCCCTTGGAAGGGACGGTCTGAAGAACTTTGCCCTTCTTGCCGGCGTTCTTCCCGGTCAAAATATATACTGTGTCGCCTTTGCGCACATGCAGCTTTGGTTGTGACATCATCTTCACCTCCACTCCAGGATCTAGAGAACCTCTGGAGCTAAAGATACAATTTTCATAAAATCCTTTTCCCGTAATTCTCGGGCAACAGGGCCAAAGATTCTTGTGCCGCGGGGGTTTTTCTCATCGCTCAGGATCACTGCGGCATTTTCACTGAACTTGATCGTCGAGCCGTCAGGCCGCCGAATACCCTGACGCGTCCTGATCACTACCGCGTGAACCACATCACCTTTTTTTACCATACCGCCGGGGCTTGCTTCCTTCACGGAAGCGACGACAACGTCGCCCACAGAGGCATAGCGGCGGGTAGAACCCCCTAAGACCCTAATACACAATAACTTCTTGGCGCCGGTATTATCACCGACTTTAAGCATTGTCTGCTGCTGGATCACTTGCTTTGTCCCCCTTCACAGGCGGCCCGAGATCAATTGCCCGCTTTAGAATTTCAGCCACCCGCCATCTCTTCTCCTTGCTCAAGGGACGGGTTTCCATCAGCCTGACTCTATCACCGGCCTTGCACTCATTATGCTCATCGTGGGCCTTGAACCTCTTTGTTCTTCTTACGATACGACCGTACAGAGGATGCCGCACCCTTGTTTCCACTTTAACCACAACGGTTTTTTCCATCTTATCACTGACGACTGTTCCGATCAGCGTTTTGCGCTCGTTTCGTTCTGTCATATCGACACCCCCTATCCGTCCTGGCCTGACTGCACAATCGCTCCGCGTTCTCTGTCCAATTCCCTTTCCCGAACGACGGTTTTCGTCCTGGCAAAACTGCGCCGCACCTCACGGATCCGCGAGGGGTTATCCAGCTGACCCGTGGCCATCTGGAAACGCAGGCGAAACAATTCGTCTTTGAGATCCAGTAATTCTTGCTGCAGTTCTTTATCGCTCAGATCGCGTAAATCATTAACCTTCTTCACCGGCCTCACCACCTGCTTCCTGCCGTTTGATAAACCTCGTCTTGATCGGCAATTTATGACTTGCCAGACGCATGGCCTCCCGGGCGTCATTATCCGGAACTCCAGCCAGTTCAAAAAGGATGCGACCCGGCTTGACGACCGCCACCCAGTAATCAGGAACACCTTTACCGCTTCCCATACGGGTTTCCGCCGGTTTGGCAGTAATGGGCTGCTGGGGGAATATTTTGATCCAGATTTTGCCGCCTCGCTTTACATAACGCGTCATAGCAATTCGAGCAGCCTCTATCTGGCGAGCAGTTATAAAACCAGGCTCCAGGGCTTGGAGAGCATATTCGCCGAAACCAATATTATATCCCCGTTCTATTTTTCCTGTCGGACGGCTGAGGAATGGCTTTCTATATTTAACTCTCTTGGGCATTAACATTAACCCTCGCCTCCTTCCGCCGCGCCTGCTTTTTGGGCAGCCTTACCCTGTTTTTCCGGTAAAACCTCTCCCCGGTATATCCAGGCCTTGACTCCGATCTTGCCGTACTGTGTATTTGCTTCAGCAAATCCATAGTCAATATCGGCACGCAGCGTATGCAGGGGAACCTTACCCTCGCTGTGCCATTCGGAGCGAGCCATTTCCGCTCCGGCCAGACGGCCGCTCAGTGCGATCCTGATTCCCTCAGCGCCCATACGCATAGTCCTGCTAACCGCCTGCCTCATTGCTCTGCGGAAACCAACGCGCCGCTCAAGCTGAGAAGCAACGCTTTCCGCGACCAACTGGGCGTCGATTTCCGGCCGCTTAATTTCAACAATATTAACACTGACCTGCTTCCCCGACAACTTCTCCAGATCCTTGCGTAAAGACTCAACTTCTGTGCCGCCGCGCCCGATAACAATGCCGGGTTTGGCGGTGTGAATGGAGATGCGCAGACGGTTCGCCGCCCTTTCGATCGCTACCAGGGACACGCCGGATAGACAGAGCCGCTTCTTGATGTAATCCCTGAGCAGGATATCTTCATGGAGCAGTTCGCGGTAATTCTTATCGGCATACCACTTGGAATCCCATTCCTTGATGATGCCCAAACGAAGACCCTTGGGGTGTACCTTTTGACCCATTTTTTACCCCTCCTTTCGTTCGGCTACTACTACCGTAATATGGCTTGTTCTTTTGCGCTTTACATCTGCCCGTCCGCGCGCCCGCGGACGGTAGCGTTTCACCATCGGCCCCTCGTCAACCAGGAGCGATTTTATATACAGCTCATCCCGCGTCAGGTTCTTATTATGTTCGGCATTGGCAGCGGCGGAACTGACCACCTTGGCGAGAGGAACCGCAGCTTTTCCCGGCACAAACTTTAATATTGCCAGGGCTTCCGTTACATCCTTGCCTCTCACCAGGTCCGCCACCTGCCGCAATTTGCGCGGGGGAATCCAAATATAGCGTACAACAGCCCTTGCTTCCACGAAATCCACTCCTTTTATTTGAGTGCCGTCGAGCGTTCGGTATGAGCGCCATGGCCGCGGAAGAGGCGTGTCGGCGCAAATTCACCCAGCTTATGCCCCACCATATCCTCGGTAATATAAATGGGAATGTGCCTCCGTCCATCATGCACTGCGATTGTATGTCCGATCATCTCGGGAAATATCGTCGACCGACGCGACCATGTCTTAATCACACGTTTTTCGCCCTTCTCATTCATCTCTTCAATTCGGCTCAATAGTTTCTGCTCACAATAAGGCCCTTTTTTTAGAGAACGACCCAAGTCTGCATCCCTCCTTAACGGCAGCAGCCGCTTTATCGCTTCGTGCGCCGCTTAACAATCAACTTATCCGAGGCTTTCTTCTTTTTACGAGTCCTGGCGCCCAGCGCCGGTTTCCCCCAGGGGGTTACCGGGTTACGTCCTGCCGTGGATTTTCCTTCGCCGCCGCCATGAGGATGGTCCACAGGGTTCATCACAACTCCGCGCACAGTAGGTCTCCATCCTAACAAACGCCGTCTGCCGGCTTTTCCATAATGAACGTTTTCATGATCCAGGTTTCCCACCTGACCCACTGTCGCCTTACAGTCGGCATGAATCATTCTCATTTCTCCCGAAGGCATTCTCAGAGTGGCATAATCCCCTTCCCTGGCCATTAACTGTGCGGAGGCGCCAGCGGAGCGGACCAATTTTGCTCCCCCGCCGGGGGACATCTCGACGTTGTGTACCATCGTTCCCACCGGAATACTGCGCAGTGAAAGGGCGTTTCCCGGTTTGATATCAGCGTCTTTTCCTGAGAACACTTTTCCTCCAACCTTCAGCCCCAGCGGCGCCAAAATATATCTTTTCTCTCCATCGGCATAATGGAGCAAAGCGATGTTGGCAGACCGGTTAGGGTCATACTCCAAAGAAGCGACGCGCGCAGGTATTCCATCTTTATCCCGTTTAAAATCAATCAAGCGATAGGATCGCTTAGCTCCGCCGCCGCGATGGCGCACCGTAATGCGTCCGCTATTATTGCGGCCGGCTTTCTTGCGCACAGGTTTGAGCAATGATTTTTCAGGCTCAACATCGTTTAGGTGATCATTGACCACAGCGCTCATAAATCGCCTGCCCGGGGTTGTCGGCTTATATTTTTTTGTTGCCATTATTTACCTCCTTCCGCTGCCATTTAACAAAAGGTTAGGAGAGCAGTTCTTCGAAAATATTAATCTTATCGCCCTCATTCAAGGTAACGATGGCTTTTTTACGAACCGGCTTCAGCCCGACGAAGCGGCCTACACGCTTTTTCTTTCCCTTCTCGGTCATCGTATTAACAGCCGTCACCTTGACGTTAAAAAGCTCCTCGACAGCTTTTTTGATCTCGATCTTGTTGGCATGTCTGTCTACGTAAAAAGCGTATTTATTCTGCTCCTGGGCAAGGTTTACCGCCTTTTCCGTGACAAGCGGCTTGATGATAATATCATGGGGACTGCGCATCACCCAGCACCTCCTCAATCTTGGACACCGCCATAGACGTCATGATCACCTTATCGGCAGCCAGGACGTCATAGACGCACAAGCGGTCGGCCAACTTGAAATTCACGCCGGGAATATTGCGTGTCGCCAGCAGCAGATCGGGCTGTTCCTTCTCCGAAACCAACAGTATGTTTCCCGCCGCTTCCAAAGATTCTAAAAGTTTGACGGCCTCTTTTGTTCTAGGCGCAGGCAATTGCAGTTCTTCAATGACAATCAGCCCCCCCTCGCCGGCCAGAGCGGAAAGCGCCGATTTAAGCGCCAAACGGCGCATTTTACGCGGCATAGACTGCTTATAGCTACGCGGCCGGGGACCGAAAACAATCCCGCCACCACGCCAGAGCGGCGAGCGAATGCTCCCCACGCGCGCCCGGCCGGTACCCTTTTGACGCCACGGCTTACGCCCGCCGCCGCGCACATCGCCGCGCGTCTTGGCAGCGGCGGTACCGCCTCTCTGATTTGCCATGTGACGCACTATGGCCTGGTGGAGGACATCATCATTGATCGGAACGGCAAATATGTCGTCCCGAAGATCTGCATCTCCTGACCTTTTTCCTTCTACATTATACAAAGCAGCTTTCGCCATCAGTTATTCCTCCTTTCCGGCTAGCGCAGCGAATCTTTAATCATCAGCAATCCCCGGCGGGGACCGGGAACCGCCCCTCGCACCAAGAGGAGATTGCGTTCGCTATCCACTTTGATCACCCGCAGCTTTTGAACCGTAACCTTTTCACCGCCCATCCTACCGGGCAGCTTCCTCCCTTTAAACACCCGGGCAGGGCCCTTGGCGCCCAACGAACCGGGGCCGCGATGGTATTTTGAGCCGTGCTTTGTGGGTCCGCGGTGGAAACCGTGTCTCTTGATGCCACCGGCAAAACCTTTCCCTTTAGTTATTCCCTGAACATCAACATTCTCTCCGGCGCTGAAAATATCAGCCTTTATTTCCTGCCCCACTGCATAGCCTTCCAATTCCGCTTCATCCAGCCGCATCTCTTTCAGATAACGAAGCGGCTTAACCTTATCTTTGTTGAAATGCCCGCGCAGGGGGTTGTTCAGTTTCTCTGCGCGCCGCTCCCCGAAACCGAGCTGCAAGGCTGCGTAACCGTCACGCTCCGTGGTTTTCTTTTGCACAACAAAGCAGGGTCCGGCTTCAATTACCGTTACCGGTACCGCCTTTCCTTCTTCATCGAAAATTTGGGACATTCCCACCTTGCGGCCAAGAATGCTTTTCCGCAACTTTTTCACCTCCTAATCCCTGACACTCCGGCATCTCTTACAGTTTAATCTCGATGTCGACTCCAGCCGGAAGGTCGAGACGCATGAGGGCGTCGATCGTTTTCGGCGTTGGTTCCAGGATATCGACAAGCCGTTTATGCGTCCGCATCTCAAACTGCTCCCGGGAATCCTTGTCAACATGCGGTGACCGCAAAACAGTAATAATACTTTTCTCCGTTGGAAGCGGAACGGGGCCGGATATCAATGCCCCTGTGCGGCTTGCTGTCTCTACGATCTTCTGTGCCGACTGGTCAAGAATTTTATGATCAAAGGCTTTTAATCTGATACGTATTTTCTGGCGCGCCACTCTCATCCCTCCTTAATCAAGACCTAGCCACTCCTAGTCGCTAACGGCTCAAGGGATCCTCTATTCGATGATCTCGGTAACAACGCCGGCGCCTACGGTACGGCCTCCTTCACGAACAGCAAAACGCAATCCCTCTTCCATAGCTATAGGAGTGATCAGCTCTATATCCATGTTCACATTATCACCGGGCATAACCATTTCCACACCTTCAGGCAGCTTAATCGTGCCGGTAACGTCGGTTGTGCGGAAATAGAACTGCGGTCTGTAGCCCTGGAAGAACGGCGTGTGACGCCCTCCCTCCTCTTTGGTCAGAACAACTACCTCTCCCTTGAATTTGGTGTGGGGCTTTACAGAGGCGGGTTTGGCAATAACCTGGCCGCGCTCCACATCCTCTCGGTCAATGCCTCTCAACAGCACACCGATATTATCCCCGGCTTCGCCCTGATCCAGAAGTTTGCGGAACATTTCCACACCTGTGACAACCGTCTTGCGCGGCTCATCCTGCAGGCCGACGATCTCCACATTGTCTCCAACCTTAACCACGCCGCGCTCTACCCTGCCGGTAACCACCGTACCGCGTCCTGTAATTGTGAAAACATCTTCAACAGGCATTAAGAACGGCTTATCGACATCGCGCTCCGGCGTGGGGAAATAATCGTCGACAGCATCCATCAGCTTAAGGATAGACCCGCAATGCTCGCAATCCGGTTTCCCGCAGCCGCATTCCATAGCCTTCAGGGCGCTTCCGGCGATGATCGGGATGTCGTCTCCTGGAAATTCGTACTCACTTAACAGTTCCCGCACTTCCAGTTCCACCAGTTCCATCAATTCCGGGTCATCCACCAAATCGGCTTTGTTGAGGTAAACCACGATTTTCGGTACGCCAACCTGACGGGCCAAAACAATATGCTCCCTCGTCTGAGGCATAGGGCCGTCAGCCGCGGAAACCACCAGTATCGCTCCGTCCATCTGGGCGGCGCCGGTGATCATGTTCTTAATATAGTCGGCATGGCCCGGGCAGTCCACGTGAGCATAGTGCCTTTTTTCGGTCTCATACTCCACATGAGCGATAGCGATGGTAATTCCGCGCTCTCTCTCTTCAGGCGCCTTATCGATCTCACCGTAATCGGTGGCATTGGCAAAGCCTTTCTGACTCAAAACCTTGGTAATAGCGGAGGTCAACGTTGTCTTGCCGTGGTCCACATGTCCGATGGTCCCGATGTTCATATGCGGCTTTGTGCGCTCATACTTCTTCTTACCCATTTTTCATAACCTTCCTTTCTCAAAATCTAAATTGATCATTTGCTGATTTAATCCCGGCGCTCTTTCGGTAAAAGGCGGCCGGGCTACATCCCCAAAGATAACCCGGAGTATAACGGTACGGCGGTTTATTTAAATAGCAAAGCCGTATCCCCGCGCCTTAAAGAGCTGCTCCACCACTTCGGCAGGCGCCTGTTCGTAATGATCGTACTGCATTACATAACTGCCCCGTCCCTGGGTAAGGGACCGCAGATCAGTAGCATAACCAAACATTTCAGCAAGGGGCCCCAGGCCTTTAACAATCTGCCGGTTTCCCTCCAGCTCAGTGATCCCGATCCGGCCGCGGCGAGAACCAAAGTCCCCGATCACATCCCCCAAATATTCCTCAGGCACAGATATCTCGACTTTCATGATGGGCTCCAGCAGCACTGCTTTTCCTTTTCCCACGGCATCACGCAAAGCCAGCGCTCCAGCTATTTTAAATGCCAATTCCGAAGAATCCACCTCATGAAAGGACCCTCCCACAAGGGCGGCGCGCACATCAACCATAGGGTACCCCGCTAAAACTCCGCTTCCCAGAGTCTCTTCGATTCCACTGCTGATGGCAGGTATGAATTCCTTAGGAATGATGCCGCCGGTTGTGCGGTCCTCGAATTCGTAGCCGCTGCCCGCAGGAAGAGGCTCAATTTCTAAGATCACATGTCCATACTGACCATGCCCGCCGCTTTGTTTGATGTATTTGCCTTCCCCGCGAGCCTTGTTTCTGATCGTCTCCTTGTAAGCCACCTGGCGTTTGCCCACATTAGCCTCTACATGAAATTCCCTGAACAGGCGGTCGACAATAATCTCCAGGTGTAGTTCACCCATCCCGGCAATCAGCGTTTGGCCGGTGTCATGGTCCGTATATGTTCGGAAAGTGGGATCTTCTTCCGCAAGACGGTGCAAAGCTGTTCCGATACGCTCTTGATCCGCCTTGGTTTTCGGTTCTATAGCGACTGTGATCACCGGTTCCGGGAAAGATATGGATTCAAGCAAAACGGGATCCTGCTCTGAACAGAGGGTATCTCCTGTTGCTGTTCCTTTAAGGCCTACCGCGGCGACGATCTCCCCGGTATAAGCAGCGTTGATATCCTGACGGTGGTTGGCATGCATCTTCAGCAGCCGCCCGATCCGCTCCCTCTTCCCCTTGGTAGCGTTATAGACCGTATCCCCTGTTTTTATTGACCCGGAATAAATGCGCAGAAATACCAGCTTTCCCACATAGTTGTCGGACTGCACCTTAAAGGCTAAAGCAGCCAGAGGCTCGCTGTCGTCCACTTTCCTGCTGACACTGTCTCCGCTCTCCGGGTTTTTCCCCACCACAGGGGGCACATCCAGCGGCGACGGCAGATAATCTACAATTGCGTCCAACAGTGGCTGAACCCCTTTATTGTGAAAAGAAGTTCCGCAGAGAACCGGTATAAATCCACAGGTCAAAATGCCTTTGCGAATAGCGGCCTTGATCTGGTCAACAGTAATATTCTCGCCCTCCAAATAGTTGGTCAGCAGCTGATCATCATATTCTGCCAGGGCCTCCAGAAGCTGTTCCCGGTAAAAGCGTTTTTCTGCGACCAATTCCTCGGGCACAGGCGCCTCAATAAAATCAACGCCCAGATCATCCTGGTAGATGACCGCCGTATCTTTGACGAGATCAATAATGCCTCTGAATGAATCCTCACTTCCGATCGGAAGCTGTATGGGCACCGCATTGGCCTGCAGGCGCTTGCGGATTGTGGCTACCGCATGGTGAAAATCGGCGCCGACACGATCCATCTTGTTGAGATACGCCAATCGGGGGATCTGATAATGGTCCGCCTGCCTCCATACTGTCTCTGACTGGGGCTCCACCCCGGCAACCGCATCAAAGATAAAGACACCCCCGTCGAGCACCCGCAGAGAGCGTTCCACTTCAGCAGTAAAGTCCACGTGACCGGGCGTGTCAATAATGTTAATAATAAAACCGCGCCAGTGGCAGGTCGTCGCCGCAGACATAATAGTGATGCCCCGTTCCTGCTCCTGGACCATCCAGTCCATGGTCGCCGCTCCATCATCCACTTCTCCTATTCTGAATACTCTGCCTGAATAAAAAAGGATGCGTTCTGTTGTCGTAGTCTTTCCGGCGTCTATATGTGCCATAATACCAATATTGCGAATCTTTTCAAAGGGAACTTCACGTCCCATACACACACCCCCCCTTTCTTTCAGATTAATAAAAATTACCAGCGATAGTGCGCAAAGGCCTTGTTGGCCTCCGCCATTTTATGGGTGTCTTCTTTCTTCTTTACCGACGCTCCGCTGCTGTTGGCAGCGTCTAAAATTTCTCCGGCCAGTTTCTCCCGCATACTCTTGCCGGACCTCTCTCTGGCGTATTTTGCCAGCCACCTGATGCCAAGCGTCAAGCGGCGCTCAGGACGCACCTCGATGGGTACCTGGTAATTAGCGCCCCCCACGCGCCTTGCCTTAACCTCCAGAACCGGCATAATATTTTTCATTGCCTGCTCGAAAACTTCCATAGGGTCCTTTTTCGTTTTTTCTTTGATCATGTCGAAGGCCCCGTAACAGATCTCTTCGGCACGGCTCTTCTTGCCGTCCCACATAATTTGGTTTACCAGTTTGGTAAAAACCTTACTGCCGTAAACAGGATCCGGCAGCAACTCTATTTTGCCGATATTACCGCGGCGTGGCACTTGTGTGTCAACCTCCTTCCAAACACTTATGCTTTAACATTTTTAGGTTTCTTAGCGCCATATTTGGAGCGCCCCCGGTTTCGTCCCTGAACGCCCGAGGTATCCAAAGATCCCCTGACGATGTGATAGCGCACGCCGGGAATATCCTTCACACGGCCACCCCGCACAAGAACCACCGAGTGCTCCTGCAGGTTATGCCCGATCCCAGGAATATAAGCGGTAACCTCCATACCATTGACCAGGCGTACCCTGGCTACCTTGCGCAGCGCAGAGTTGGGTTTTTTAGGAGTCGTCGTATAAACCCTGGTACAAACGCCGCGCTTTTGAGGACAACCCTTTAAGGCCGGGGCATCCGATTTTTTTGTCGTTACCTTCCGTCTCTTACGGATCATTTGATTTAGTGTCGGCACATCTAGCACCTCCTTTACCCTGTTTCCGGCATCTCACTTGGGAATCGCAGCTGTCGCCGCGCCTACCTTGATACCGCATGCCTTGCCTAGTTCCTGCATAGAATCGACATGAACCACTTCAATGCAATTTTCCTTACACAAATCCAATAATTGCGACGTCACCCGCTCTTCAGCATCGTTGGCTACGAAAACCACCTCTGCCCGCCCACTCTCTACAAGCTTCAAGGTCTGCTTGGTACCAACAGTTTTCCTGCCGGCATTGATCAACCTTTGCATTCCTCTCCTCACCCATCCTTTACAATGAGCAATTGAAGCAGCCGGTAAAAACCACAATCTTGATTTTAACACCTGGGTAAGAACCCTGTCAACTATTGTCCGACAGTATTTTCCGCTGCACACCTTCCGCCGTTTCTGTTTCCGGAAGCGGTTCCTGCCCTTGAAGGTCATCTGCATCTGCGTCTGTATCCGCATCTGCCTTTTCCGGCTGCTGTTTGCTGCAAATTTTTATATTGCGGTAACGCGACATACCTGTTCCGGCAGGAATGAGTTTTCCAATCATAACGTTCTCTTTGAGGCCCAGCAAGGGGTCAACCTTCCCTTTGATAGCGGCGTCGGTGAGCACCCTTGTCGTTTCTTGAAAAGCCGCGGCCGAAAGAAAGGAATCGGTAGCCAGCGAAGCTTTGGTTATCCCCAAAATTACCGGTTTTGATGTGGCCGGATTCAACCCGGCGGCAACAACTCTTTCATTTTCTTCCTCTAATTCGAAGGAATCGATCAGTCCCCCTGGGAGCAGCTCGGTATCTCCAGGGTTATCGACCTTCACTTTGCGCAGGATCTGACGGATCATCACTTCAATGTGCTTGTCGTTGATATCCACCCCCTGCATACGGTAGACTCGCTGTACTTCCCGCAGCAGATAGCCCTGGACAGCTCCCACGCCTTTGACTTGCAGGAGTTCATGGGGGTTGATCGACCCCTCCGTGAGCTCCTGACCGGCCTCTACAAAATCGTCATCATGTACCTGCAGCCTGGACCCAAACGGTATTTGATAGTTGTGTTTTTCTCCATCCTCGCCGAGAAGTTCAATTTCCCGTTTTCCTTTTACTTCCTGTAGCTTGACTACCCCGTTACACTCAGCGATAATAGCCTGGCCTTTGGGTTTTCGGGCCTCAAAAAGTTCCTCGACACGCGGCAGACCCTGGGTAATATCTTCCCCCGCCACACCGCCTGTATGAAAGGTGCGCATCGTCAGCTGCGTCCCGGGCTCACCGATGGACTGGGCCGCCATAATACCCACCGCCTCACCGATCTCTACCGGGTAACCTGTAGCCATATTTCTGCCGTAGCACTTGCGGCAAGCGCCGTAGCGCGTCTTACAGGTAAGGACCGAGCGAATCTCCATTTCTTGTATCCCCGCCTCGATAATGCGCTGGGCATCCTCTTTCATAATTTCAGTGTTTTCCGGAACGATCACTTCTCCTGTTTCCGGGTGAATAACCGGGTCCAGGGTCACTCGGCCGATAATCCTTTCTTCCAGGGATTCGATTATATCGTCCCCATCTTTGATCGCTTTTACAACAAAACCCTCTGATGTGTCGCAGTCCTCTTCCCTGATAATAACTTCCTGGGCGACATCCACTAGACGCCTGGTAAGATACCCTGAGTCCGCAGTTCTCAGAGCCGTATCGGCTAACCCTTTCCTGGCGCCGTGGGTAGAAATAAAATACTCTAAAACCGTCAGCCCCTCCCGGAAGTTGGCCCTGATGGGCAGGTCGATAATCTCCCCGGAAGGATCGGCCATCAGACCGCGCATTCCGGCGAGCTGTCTGATCTGCTGGATACTGCCCCGTGCCCCGGAAATAGCCATCATATAGATGGGGTTCATCGGATCCAGGTGCTTGAGCAGGAAGTCCGTTACCTGGTCGGTGGCGTCTTTCCAGATACCGGTTACCTTCTCATAGCGTTCATCCTCTGTGATCAGGCCGCGGCTGTACTGTTGTTCTACTTTTTCCACACTCGCTTCAGAACGGGCGATAATCTCCGCTTTCTCCGGAGGAATAGTAACGTCGGTTACTCCTACGGTAATCCCCGCTTTAGTAGCATAGGTGAACCCCAGTTTCTTGATACCGTCCAGCATCTCCGCCGTGGCATGGAAGCCTTTGCGCCGATAGCACTCGCCGATAATCTCGGCAACCATCTTTTTATCAATTACTTTGTTATAGTAGCCCAATTCAGGGGGTATCACCTGGTTGAAAATTAACCTGCCCACAGTAGTTTCCAGCAGCTTCCCGTTATGCCGCGCTTTGATCATGGCATGGAGGTCTATGATCTTGCTTTCATAGGCGAAGATCGCCTCGTCAATATCGCGAAAACACTTGCCCTCGCCCTGGGCGCCCTTCACTTCAATGGTCAGGTGATAACTGCCCAGCACCATATCCTGGGTAGGCGCTGTAACCGGCCGCCCATCCTTGGGGTTGAGAAGGTTGTGCGCCGAAAGCATCAGTATGCGCGCCTCAGCCTGCGCCTCTGCGGAAAGAGGCACATGCACCGCCATCTGGTCCCCGTCAAAGTCGGCATTATACCCTGTGCAGACCAACGGATGAATCTGGATCGCCCTGCCCTCAACCAGGATTGGTTCAAAGGCCTGGATGCCAAGCCTGTGCAGGGTCGGCGCCCTATTTAAGAGCACCGGATGCTGCTTGATCACTTCTTCCAGCACATCCCACACCTCGGGACGCGCCCGTTCCACCATGCGCTTGGCGCTTTTAATATTATGGACGAAACCCCTTTCCACAAGGCACTTCATCACAAACGGCTTGAAGAGTTCCAGAGCCATCTCTTTGGGAAGGCCGCACTGGTGCAGCTTGAGATTAGGCCCGACGACGATAACCGAGCGGCCTGAATAATCCACCCTTTTGCCCAGCAGATTCTGGCGGAAACGTCCTTGCTTCCCTTTGAGCATATCGCTCAGAGACTTCAACGGTCTGTTTCCGGGGCCGGTTACCGGGCGGCCGCGCCTGCCGTTATCGACCAGAGCGTCCACCGCCTCCTGCAGCATGCGCTTTTCATTGCGCACGATAATATCGGGAGCTCCCAGATCCAGCAGCCGTTTCAGCCTGTTGTTGCGGTTGATCACCCTGCGGTAGAGGTCGTTCAAATCGGAGGTGGCGAACCTGCCGCCGTCCAATTGCACCATGGGCCGCAGTTCCGGCGGTATTACCGGAATTACATCTAGAATCATCCACTCGGGGCGATCCCCTGATTTGCGGAAAGCCTCCACAACTTCCAGGCGTCGGATAGCCCGCACTTTACGCTGGCCGGTGGTTTCCCGGAGTTCAACCCGCAGCTCCTCGCTCAGCTTCTCCATATCTATTTCTTCCAACAGTTCCTTGACCGCTTCCGCGCCCATCCCGGCCCGAAAACGGCTGCCGTATTGTTCTTTCAACTCTCTGTATTCCGATTCATTAAGCAGCTGTTTTTGGCTCAGGTCCGGAACATCACCTGCATCAAGAACGATATAGGATACGAAATACAGCACCTTCTCCAGTGTACGGGGGGACATATCCAGGATCAATCCCATACGGCTGGGTATCCCCTTAAAATACCAGATGTGCGATACAGGCGCCGCCAGCTCAATATGCCCCAATCGCTCCCGCCTAACTTTGGACCTGGTTACTTCCACTCCGCAACGGTCGCAGATAACTCCCTTGTAGCGCACGCGCTTATATTTACCGCAATGACATTCCCAATCCTTGGTAGGACCAAAAATCCGCTCACAAAACAACCCGTCGCGCTCCGGCTTGAGTGTTCTGTAGTTGATCGTCTCCGGCTTTTTTACTTCCCCGCTGGACCATGATCTGATCTTCTCCGGGGAAGCAAGGCCGATGCGTATGCTCTCGAAACTATTATTTTTATTAATATTTGTGACGTCCTGCAATGACAAAGACTATCGCTCCTTTCTCAGGCTCTGAGCCGTAAGAAAATCTATTCGTCTTTCTCGCCCTGCGGATCGCCGACGAAGGAGGCTGTCTTCGCCCTTCCCTTCGCTTCTAAACGCAGTTTCCTGGGCCTCCGGGGGATACGCTTATCTTCACCTTCAACTTCTTCATCTTGATCTTTTTCATCTTCAGGGTAGCCGCCGAAATAATCAATATCTTCGTCAGATACGGAATCTTCATCAGGCTCGTCTGCTTCCTCTGAATGGTCCGCCTCTTCCCTGTCGTCTTCTTCGTCAAGAGCCGGGACCGACTTTTTGCTCCCGCGCTCCGGCAGACTGCCGTCGTCAAGTTCCAGCTCTCTTGCAGTCTCTCTGACATCCTCTTCATCATCGCTGATCTCCAACTCCTCGTTGGTTTCAGTAAGCACCCTGACATCCAAAGAAAGGCTTTGCAGCTCTTTGATCAGCACTTTGAAGGATTCGGGAACCCCCGGCTCCGGAACATTTTCTCCCTTAACGATGGCCTCATATGTTTTTACCCTGCCCACTATATCATCTGATTTGACGGTAAGGATTTCCTGCAGGGTATAGGCCGCCCCATAAGCCTCCAGGGCCCACACTTCCATCTCGCCGAAACGCTGCCCCCCGAACTGCGCCTTCCCGCCCAGGGGCTGCTGGGTTACCAGCGAGTACGGCCCTGTGGAACGGGCATGGATTTTATCATCAACAAGATGAGCCAGTTTCAGCATATATATATAACCAACTGTAATCTCGTTATCGTAAGGCTCCCCAGTGCGGCCGTCATAAAGCACGGTCTTGCCGTCCCTGGGCAGGCCGGACCTCTCCAAGGTATCCATAATATCGTCTTCCACCGCGCCGTCATAAACAGGAGATGCCGTAAAAATACCCATTTTATGAGCAGCCCGGCCCAGATGGCACTCCAGAATTTGCCCGATATTCATACGAGAGGGAACTCCCAGGGGGTTTAAAACGATCTCCACAGGAGTGCCGTCGGGCAGGAAGGGCATATCCTCTTCCGGCAGAATGCGGGATATTACCCCTTTGTTGCCGTGCCTTCCGGCCATCTTATCCCCCACCGACACCTTCCTTTTCTGGGCTACATAAACACGTACCAGTTTATTGACCCCGGGGGGTAGTTCATCCCCATTTTCCCGAGAGAATACCTTAACGTCGACGACCCTTCCCGACTCCCCATGCGGAATGCGCAGAGAGGTGTCTCTAACCTCCCTGGCCTTTTCTCCGAAGATCGCCCTCAGCAGGCGCTCTTCCGCAGTGAGTTCGGTCTCGCCCTTGGGGGTTACCTTGCCTACCAGAATATCCCCTGGACGCACCTCGGCGCCCACTCGGATTACCCCTCGCTCGTCAAGATCCTTTAAAACATCTTCACCCACATTGGGGATATCCCGGGTAATTTCCTCAGGGCCAAGCTTCGTATCCCGGGCGTCGCACTCATACTCTTCGATATGTATAGAAGTAAAATAGTCTTCCTTTACCAGCTTTTCACTAATGAGGATGGCGTCCTCGTAATTATAGCCCTCCCAGGGCATATAAGCCGCCAGGACATTCCTGCCCAGAGCGAGTTCTCCCTCGTCGGTACAAGTGCCGTCCGCGATCACTTGGTCTTCCTTGACCCGCTGTCCCTTATGGACAATAGGCTTCTGGTTGATACAGGTACCCTGGTTGGAACGGGCAAACTTGGTCAGAGGATAAGTCTTCACCCTGCCTGAATCACCTTTAACCTTAAGTTCATACGCAGTGACCCTATCCACGACCCCTGCCTCATCGGCGGTGACCACAACGCCCGAATCATGGGCGACGCGGTACTCGATTCCGGTACCTACCAAAGGCGCTTCCGTTCGCAAGAGGGGCACAGCCTGACGCTGCATATTGGCGCCCATCAAGGCACGGTTGGCATCATCATTCTCTAAAAATGGGATAAGCGCCGCGGCCACACTCACTACCTGTTTCGGCGAGACATCCATATAATCCACCTCAGAGGTGGGTACGGCTAAAATATTCTTGCCGTCACGGACGTCGACACGCGGGGTAGCAAAATGACCTTCGTCATCCAGAGGAGCGTTGGCTTGAGCGATAACATATTCGTCTTCCGTATCCGCGGTCAGGTATTCGATCTTATCGCTGACGACGCCCTTTTCCTTGTCCACTTTGCGGTAAGGCGTTTCGATAAAACCGTACTTATTAACTCGGGCATAGGTGCTCAGCGACCCGATCAGGCCGATGTTAGGACCCTCAGGGGTCTCGATGGGACACATCCTGCCGTAGTGCGAGTGGTGGACATCCCGCACCTCAAAGCCGGCGCGCTCCCTGCTCAAACCACCCGGTCCCAGAGCGCTCAAACGCCTCTTATGTGTCAGTTCTGCCAGAGGGTTTGTCTGATCCATGAACTGAGACAGCTGGCTGCTGCCAAAGAATTCTTTGATGGAAGCCACGACAGGACGGATATTGATCAATGCCTGAGGCGTTATGGTGTCCACATCCTGTATGGTCATGCGCTCACGGACAACCCTTTCCATACGCGCCAGACCAATACGGAACTGGTTCTGCAGCAGTTCTCCTACCGAACGCAGTCTGCGGTTACCAAGATGGTCGATGTCGTCGACATTCCCCTCTCCATGCATCAACTTAAGGAAATAATCTACGACGGAAAAAACATCCTCGGGGGTCAGGCACCTGCTGTCATGCGTATCATCCAGCTTAAGCTTTTTATTCATTTTATAGCGGCCCACCCTGCCCAGGTCATAGCGCCGCGTGTCGAAAAAGAGATTCTCCAGAAGGGCGCGCGCACTCTCTATAGTGGGAGGCTCCCCGGGCCGCAAACGCTTATAGATCTCCACCAGACCCTCTTCCTGAGACTGGATACTATCTTTCTCCAGTGTACTCTTCAGGAATTCGTCATCGTTATATTTATCCAGAATATCAGCATTTGTCGAATACCCTAAAGCACGGAGAAGAACAGTAACAGGCAGCTTACGCGTACGGTCGATGCGTACATGGATGCAGTCATGCGCATCCGATTCAAACTCCATCCAGGCGCCCCTGTTGGGAATAACCGTGGCGCTATAGATCAGTTTTCCGGAAGTATCGCTTGCGGCATGATAATATACCCCCGGCGAACGTACCAACTGGCTGACGACCACCCTCTCGGCGCCATTAATAATGAAGGTTCCCTTATCCGTCATCAGGGGGAAATCCCCCATAAAAACATCCTGTTCCTTAATTTCTCCGGTTTCCCGGTTTGTTAAACGCACTCTCACCCTCAGGGGAGCAGCAAAGGTAACGTCTCTTTCCTTGCACTCTGCCTCGGAATATTTAGGCTCCCCTAAAGAATTGTCGATAAACTCCAGACTCAAATTGCCCGTGAAATCCTGTATCGGAGAAACGTCATGAAAAGTTTCCCGTAAACCACCCTCCAGAAACCAGTCATAAGATTGTTTCTGGATCTCGATCATGTTGGGCATCTCCAAAACTTCGGATATTCGCCCATAACTCCAGCGCGTTTTTTCGCCAACTTGAATCTGTTTTGGAATAGCCATATTCACCCCTCGCCTTACTCCGTTTACTGTAAATATTGCCATTACAGCCGACAGTGGTGAATGGTACTAAAATATACCCCTAGCCAATAAAACTCAACCGCCCTTCTTTCCATAATCATACAGATCAACAGACATTTTTAAAGAATATCATAATAATAGATGATTGTCAAGAAAAAAACAAAAGGAAACCTTTCAGGAACAAATCAGAAAAGCTCCTTTTATTTTTATTGCTTGACTTGCATTTATATATTATATCACTAAGAGAGAGAATTTTATGCAACTGCAACAACGTTAATATATTTACTTTGGATATAGCCGCCTCCTATTTGATTTCCACCACTGCGCCAACTTCGGTGAGCTTTGCCTTTATTTCTTCAGCCTCTTCCTTGCTCACGCCTTCCTTTACCGGTTTCGGCGCGGTATCCACCACTTCTTTGGCTTCCTTGAGTCCCAGCCCTGTGATCTCGCGCACCGCTTTGATCACCTTGATCTTTTGATCGCCGATTTCTGTTAAAACAACATTAAACTCCGTTTTCTCTTCTTCCGCGGGGGCTTCGGCAGCGGCTGGGCCGGTGGCCACGGCTACCGGAGCCGCGGCGCTGACGCCGAACTCCTCTTCCAGGGCTTTAACCAGGTCGGAGAGTTCAAGCACAGTCATACCCTTGACAGCTTCTATAATATCCGCAACTTTACTCATTTTTAAAACCTCCTTGGTTATATTATCATTTTGTAGTAGACTCCTATGAAGCTTTGCTTCACCATCAAATGGATGAAAATTTGTAACTGCTCAAGCCGGTGGATTCCGCTCACTGAAATCCGGCCGGGCTTCAATTTCTGACCTCCGACCTCCGGCCTCCGACATCCAAATTAACCGGCTGCTTTTTGCTCCTGTACCGCTTGCAGGGCATAAGCTAATTTTCTGATCGGGCCCTGAAGAACACCGCACAGGCCGGTAAGGGGTCCGTTAAGGCCGCGCAGTACCATGGAAACCAGAACATCTCTGCTAGGCAGATCTGCGAGAGTTTTAATAGATGAAAAGCCAACTACCTCTCCCTCGATAACCCCACCCTTGATCTCCGGTTTGTTGTTCTTTTTCACAAAATCCATCAAGACCCTGGCCGGAGCGACAGGATCTTCAAAAGAAAAGGCGATCGCCGTGGGCCCCTCCAGGAACTGAGAAATATCCGGGATTTGGCTGTTTTTCGCAGCAATTTGAGTCAGAGTGTTTTTAACAACCCTGAATTCGACAGCGGCATCCCTGCAGCTTCTGCGCAGGTCCGTAGCCTCGGACACTTTAATGCCCCGGTAGTCCGTAAAAACCGCCGCTCTTGATTCCTTCAGCTTTTGCTGCAGTTCTGCGACAACTTGCTTTTTTTCATCAAGGCTTGCCATTTTACGCCTCCTTCATTAAATAATAAGTCCTCTGCAGACAACGGCAGAGGACGGGATCATATCCATAGCTCTCTTCCGACCTCGGCAGGCTGATATTAAGCCTTGCGGCGCCTACTGTCTGCGGTCACTTGTACAGCATAGCAAAAGATTCATTTTTAGTCAAACCGTTCTTGCGGCGCGGTTATTATAAGGGTTTAAGATAGTTAATCTTAACCCCCGGACCCATAGTCGAAGAAACAGCTATGCTTCTCATATATTGCCCTTTCATTGCGGCAGGTTTGGCTTTAATCAGAGTGTCGATCAGCGTTGTATAATTCTCCTGCAGTTTCTCCAACGGGAAAGAAGCCTTGCCGATAGGAACATGCACAATTCCTGTTTTATCGGCGCGATACTCGATCTTTCCAGCCTTGATCTCTTTGATCGCCTTTTCAATATCAAAGGTCACCGTACCTGTCTTGGGGTTAGGCATCAACCCCCGGGGTCCCAGAATTTTTCCCAATCGCCCCACGACGCTCATCATATCGGGAGTGGCCACCGCCACTTCAAAATCCAGCCATCCCTCCTGGACTTTTTTAGCCAGATCTTCGGCGCCTACATAATCGGCGCCGGCATCGGCCGCTTCCTTGGCCTTATCTCCTTTGGCGAAAACAAGCACCTTCCTGGATTTTCCCGTTCCATGCGGAAGCACCACCGCGCCCCTCACCTGCTGATCGGCATGACGGGGGTCAATCCCCAAACGCACGGATAACTCCACGGTTTCATCGAAGCCGGCCGGGGCGTTCTCTTTAACAAGAGACAGCGCCTCCTGCGGTTCATATAGATGATTGCGGTCGATTTTTTCCAAAGCGGTTTTGTACTTTTTTCCTCGTTGAGCCATAGTAATCCTCCTTTGTGGTTTTAACGGATCTCTAATCCTCCCACTACCAACCACTAACCACTAACCACTAACCTCCAATTCAGTCCACAACTTCAATGCCCATACTGCGCGCGGTTCCCTCAACCATACGCATAGCTCCTTCAATATCCATAGCATTGAGATCCGGCATTTTCAGTTCGGCAATCTCGCGCACCTTCGCCCGCGTAACCTTGCCCACCTTGTTGCGGTTTGGTTCACCGGAGGCGGCCTCAAGCCCTAGAGCATTTTTTAAGAGAACGGACGCCGGAGGAGTTTTTGTAATAAAACTCAAAGACCTGTCCTGATAAATTGTAACCTCTACCGGAATCAGCAACCCTGCGTCTTTGGCTGTTCTGTCATTAAAGTCTTTACAAAATGCCATAATATTAACGCCGTGAGGACCGAGGGCGGAACCCACCGGTGGCGCCGGCGTGGCCTTGCCTGCCGGTATCTGAAGCTTGACAACAGCTGCTACTTTTTTTGCGGCCAAACGGAACACTTCCTTTCTCTATAGTTATCAATCTATAATTTCTCTACTTGTGTAAACTCCAATTCTACCGGCGTTTCCCGCCCGAACATAGATACAAGCACCTTCAGCTTGCTTTTTTCCGGATAGATTTCCTCAACCGAACCGATAAAATTCTCAAACGGGCCTGCGATCACCCGTACGCTCTCGCCAATATCCAGGTCGATCTTTACCGGAGCCTCCGCCAGACCCATCTTGCACATAATATTCTGGATTTCATCGGACAGCAGCGGAATCGGCTTTGTACCCGACCCTACGAAACTGGTAACGCCGGGCGTATTGCGGACTACATACCAGGAGTCGTCGGTCAGGATCATCTGAACCAGCACATAGCCGGGGAAAATCTTTTTTTGGGCTACACGCCTCTTACCTTCTTTGATCTCGACTTCGTCCTCCATGGGAACAAGGACGTCAAATATTTTGTCCTCCATATTCATAGAGGCGACCCGCTTTTCCAAATTGGCCTTTACCTTATTTTCATAACCGGAATAAGTGTGAATTACATACCATTTCTTTTCCATAAAGACAAGGGACCCATCGGCCCCCACCTCCCTGGTTTCCACCTGCTTATAAGGCCAGCAGGAGTTGAATCAGTTGACTTAAAGCAAGATCCGCAACCCAGATCAGCCCGGCGACAATTACCACCGCCACGATCACCACTATACTATAACCGGCAAGTTCTCTTGCCCCCGGCCAGTGTACCTTTTTTAACTCTCCCCATACGCCTTGAAAAAACCTGACTGTATTATTTAAAAAACTCTTTTTAGGTTTTTCTCTGGAGCGGGAGGGCCGTATCTCTTTTTTTGCGACAGCCGGCTTCCCGGCTTTTTCCTTTGTACTCGCCGGCAGTTTATCCTGTGGCTTCTCATTCTTTTTTTTGAGATGCAGTAAAGAACGAATTTTTCCTTCTGAAACAGGCATGGCCTCAGCCGGGCGCTGCTCCTGTTCCTGCTTGCTCTCCGCTATAGCCGCCTTTTTGGCACGTGCTTTGGCGTCTTTTTTTGACTTCACCGCCCCGGCCTTTTTTGCCACCATGCTCACATCCTTCGGCTGGCCACCGCTTACTTGGTCTCACGATGGACAGTATGTTTTTTGCAAACCGGACAGTATTTGTTAATCTCTAAGCGTTCCGGATTGTTTTTCTTATTTTTTTCTGTAGTATAATTGCGGTTTTTACATTCGGTACAGGCAATAGAAAAACCTACTCGCACTGTCGCCACCTCCTGCCCGTTGTCTGCGCGGCCCAGTCAATATCCCCCTGAACCCGGCATTACATTATATTATGTCCTGCTTCCTTGTCTGCAGTATATAGTTACCATTAAAGTCATAAAAGATCCTGTACTACTTTAGCATAGTCAACCACTGTCTGTCAATTGGTCGTTAGTAGTTTGTCGTTGGCCGTTAGCGTTAGCCGAGTTGCTTGTTAAGCCGCTTGTCGAATCGTTAAACGTTTGTTGTTATTTGTCAGTCGCCGGTTCGCAGACAATCTACGCAAAGCTACAGTTCTTTTCAGGCATTTGCTTCTTATTTGTTTGCACTATATACGAAATCCACAACAGCTTTGAACCGGAAGCTATATAATTCCCTGAACCAGCATGGCTTCCGCCACTTTAACGAAACCGGCGATATTGGCGCCGTCCACATAGTTGACTATGGCGCCGCGGCGCCCATAATTTACACACTGCTCATGGATGTTTTTCATAATTTCCTGCAGCTTGCAGTCGACTTCTTTCGCCGACCAGCAGTAGCGTTGGCTGTTCTGACACATTTCCAACCCGCTTACCGCCACGCCTCCGGCATTAGAAGCCTTACCCGGGCTGTAGAGGACCTCATTATTTCTAAAAACGTCGATTGCTTCCGGAGTACTCGGCATATTTGAGCCTTCAGCAACACAAAGGCAACCGTTATTGATCAACTCTCTGGCATCATTGCCGTCTATCTCGTTCTGAGTGGCGCAGGGAAGAGCCACATCGCACTTAATTCCCCATGGACGCCGGCTCTCCAAGTATTCGCAACCAAAATGTTCGGCGTATTCCTTGATCCGGCCGCGTCTTCCATTTTTTAATCCCATCACAAACGCCAGCTTTTCTTCATCAAGTCCTTCCGCATCATAAACGGTACCGTTGGAATCGGAGAGCGTAACTACCCTGCCTCCCAATTCCAATGCCTTCTTCGCGGCAGACTGAGCCACATTCCCGGAACCGGAGATGGTCACTATTTTACCGGACAGAGAATCGCCTCTTGTTTTCAACATCTCTTTGACAAAATAAAGCAATCCGTAGCCTGTAGCTTCCGGACGTATTTGACTGCCGCCCCAGCAGATTCCTTTACCTGTCAACACACCGTTGAAAGAATTAGAGATCCGTTTATACTGACCAAAAAGATAACCGATCTCCCTGCCGCCGACGCCGATATCCCCGGCGGGAACGTCGGTGTCAGGGCCGATATGACGGTATAGTTCGGTCATAAAAGCCTGACAGAAGCGCATAACTTCCTGTTCTGATTTACCTTTGGGATCGAAGTCGGAACCGCCCTTTCCACCGCCCAGCGGCAAAGTGGTCAAGGAATTTTTAAATACCTGCTCAAAGGCAAGGAATTTCATAATCCCCAAATTAACTGAGGGATGGAAGCGCAGACCGCCTTTATATGGGCCGATAGCGCTGTTCATCTGTACCCGGTAACCGCGGTTGATCTGTATATCCCCTTTGTCGTCAACCCAGGTAACTCTGAACATGATCACTCGTTCCGGTTCTACCAGCCTCTCCAAAATCTTCGCCTTGCAAAACTCCGGCCGTTGCTTTAAAAACGGCTGAAGAGATTTAACCACCTCATATACAGCCTGGTGAAATTCTTTCTCCCCGGGATTTTTGCTGATAACTTGATCAACAATGCTATTCAGCAGTTGCTCTTGTTCCGACATGATTGTTTCCTCCATCTTTAAAAGTTTAATTTCTCCCAAGCGAATAACCATAAATGTATTCGTGATTATATATAATTATCCTGCACATTTTTTGCATATAGTTAAACATCAACGCTTACGCAGTTCCCTTTTAACGGCGTTAACCACTTCTTCCAGTTCTTTGAGCTTTCTTTCTTGTTTCTTCCGCGCTACGCCGCCTATATGATGGCCGGTAGAGCGGAGCATAAACATGGTTTGTTCCTCCACCTCCGCCAATTCGCCTTTCAGTTTAGACAACCTCATACGCAACGCATCGCTGCTCATCCGCTTTATCTCTTCCAGTAGCTCCTCTTCAAGCATTTAAACGCCCCTCCTCAAGAACACCCTGCATAATCCCAAATCTCTATCATTATACCTTAATCTTAGGCCCGATGTATCTGCGAATGTAGCTTCTTTAGCTTCTTGACGAAAGGGGGAAAACATTGCGCAAACATAGTAAAGGGAACACATCAAATATGTGTCCCCTTTACTATTGCTCACAGATGGCTCCCCGGGCAGGATTCGAACCTGCAACACTCCGGTTAACAGCCGGATGCTCTACCGTTGAGCTACCGAGGATTAAATCTTCTGGCAGCGACTTACTCTCCCG
>DHAA01000094.1 GCA_002397275.1 Thermacetogenium sp. UBA4966
CTATGGCAGGACTTATTCTACATCTTCCTTTTGATCTTCCTGTCCATTCCCTTAGGCATCTATATATACAAGGTGATGACCAGGCAGCGGCGTTGACCCTCATATCACGCCTCAAGCCGCCGCATATCAGGTCAGCCGGATTGCCAAAACCAGAAATATAGAGGAAAATGAAGTAAGACGCATTATCCAAAGCTATACAAGCAAACGATTCCTCGCCTTTATCGGTGAACCGGCTGTCAACGTGCTGAAGGTTAATTTGGCACTGGACGGTTCGCTATAATTGATATAACGATAATGCCGGATGAGCAAGGTGGTGAAACTGAAGTGGAAAAATCCGAGCGGCGGCCCGACCCTGATGCCATTTTAGAGGATATTCAAACGCATCAGGATCAGAAGCCGGGCAGGTTAAAGATCTTCTTTGGATATGCCGCAGGCGTCGGCAAAACCTATGCCATGCTCAATGAGGCGCAGGAGCAATACAGATGCGGAATGGATGTTCTGGTTGGATACATCGAACCGCATACGCGCCCGGAGACCATGCGGCTTCTGCATGGTCTGCCGGCATTGCCGCCAATAAAGATTTTATACAGGAACTTGCAGCTGAAAGAATTTGATCTGGATGAAGCGCTGAAGCGCAGGCTTGAGCTGATCCTTGTGGATGAACTGGCCCATACCAACGCGGGGGGCAGGCGCAACAGGAAACGCTTTCAGGATATTGAAGAGCTGCTGAACGCCGGGAGCGACGTTTATACGACCGTCAATGTTCAGCATCTGGAAAGCCTGAACGACGTGATTGAGAACATCACCAAGATCAATGTTCGGGAGACGGCGCCGGACTATATCTTTGACCGTGCCGATAAAGTCAAGCTGATCGATATCGAGCCTGACGAGCTGCTGCATCGCTTTGAAGAAGGAAAAGTATACCGCCCCGAACAGGCTGAAACAGCTAAGCGCAATTTCTTTACACAGGATAATCTGCGGCTGCTGCGCGAAATTGCCATGCGCAGAACGGCGGACAGGATCAGCAATAAAAATCAGAACGAACGGCTCTTATCTGAAAAAATGGCGAATACCAAGCTGCTTGTCTGTATCGGCCCTTCCCCCTCGTCGGCAAAATGCATCCGCTGGACGGCCCGGGCAGCGGATGCCTTCCACGCCCACTGGATTGCTCTGCACGTGGAAAGCATCGAAAGCGAGTATTTAGCCAAGGAGCAACAGAAAACACTCCGCGCAAACATGGATTTGGCGGGAAGGCTCGGCGCGGAAGTAGTCACCCTTAGCGGACACGACATCGCGGTCACCGTATCCGAATACGCCAAGCTCTCCGGTATCACCAATATTGTGGTCGGAAAGAGCAGAAATAAAAAAGCGCTCAGAAACCTGTTGGAAATGGAGTTTGAGGATAAGCTGATCTCTCTTTTGCCCAGCATAGAAATACACATCATACCCGGCAGCGCCACGCGGCGCAGCTATAAAAAACCGCGCAAGGCAGGCCGCAACCTGAATTTCAACCTTTCCTGGAAAGACACCGCCAGAACACTTGCCCTGCTGATCGCCACCACTCTGCTTTCCCTGCTGCTTCCCAGGCTGGGTATCGGGGAGCAGAACATAATCATGGCCTATATTCTCTCCGTTTTGATCATTTCACGCCTCACCGCGGGATACGTGTACGGCATCGTTGCTTCTGTGATCGTCGAAAACGCCGATTGTTGTGGTCTCGGCACGGGGACACGAGCGCGAAAAAGTGGAAGCCCTCGATCTGGGCGCGGACGACTATATCGTCAAGCCCTTCGGAACCTCGGAGCTGCTCGCCCGCATACGGACGGCGCTGCGTCACAGCCCGCAAAGCATGGGCGGAGCAGCTGAGGGAAGAGAAAAGATAACCATCGGTAGCTGGAAATTGATTACAGCAAGCGAACGGTTTCGCTATCTGGGGAAAAGATTCATCTGACGCCTGTCGAGTACAAGATCCTGTCGCTGCTGTCCCAAAACGCGGGGAAGGTGCTTACTCATGATTATATCATGAGAGAGATATGGGGTTTGTATGCCGGCGACAACCATGCGCTGCGCGTCAATATGGCCAATATTCGCAGAAAGATCGAGGCCAATCCCGGCGAGCCTAAGTACATTTTAACGGAGATAGGCGTAGGCTACCGCATGGCTGAAGAATTATAGAAGTGGTCAAAATGTCAAATATTCTATCAAGGGGGAAAGTTCTCATGGCAGTCATCGAGATTAAGGGTTTGGTAAAGAGGTTTGGCAAGTTCACCGCTCTCGACGGCGTGGACTTGTCGGTGAAACAGGGAGAGGTTCACGCCTTTCTCGGGCCCAACGGCGCGGGCAAAAGCACGACCATCCGCTGTCTGCTCGGTGTTCTCCGCTGTACGGCGGGTACTGTGCAAATGTTCGGGCAGGACGCCTGGAAAAACGCGGTCGAGCTCCACAAGCGCGTCGCTTTCGTTCCGGGCGACGTGAACCTGTGGAACAACTTCACAGGCGGTGAGGTCATCGACCTGTTCCTGTCACTGAACGGCGGTAAGTTTGATAAAGCGAAGCGGGAAAAATACCTAAAGCTGTTTGAACTCGACCCGTCCAAGAAGTGCCGCACCTACAGCAAGGGCAACCGACAAAAGGTCGCGCTTGTGTACGCCTTCGCCTCCGACGCGGAATTGTTCGTCCTCGATGAGCCGACAAGCGGGCTTGACCCGCTCATGGAGAAAGTGTTCCAAGACGGCATCAAAGAGATCAAGGCAGAAGGTAAAACCGTTCTGCTTTCATCGCACATTTTGAGCGAGGTTGAGAAACTCGCGGACAGCGTCAGCATAATCCGAGAAGGTAAAATCGTGGAAAGCGGCTCCATGGCAGACATCTCCGCAAAAGCGCAGGGACGAACGCTCGAAGAGTTCTTTCTCGCTGAATACGAGGGGAGGTGAAGAACCCATGAACAACAATTTTGCGCGGCTCGGAACATACTTACGGTTTATCTGGCGCAGGGAGCGGATTAGCTCTGTCGTCTGGATTGCCTGTATCGCGGGTTTGGCGGCGATGTTTGCGGCGCTCTACCCCACTCTGCTGCCCAGTCAGGCGGAAATAGTCCAAATGGCAACAACAATGAGCAGTCCGGCAATGGTCGCTATGATGGGAAATGTCTACGGTATGGAGAGCCTGTCACAGGCGAGCGTAATGGCACAGGAATGCCTTGTATGGTTTCTGATTGCCGTCGCCGTGATGAATATTTTTCTTGTCAACCGTCACACGCGCCTTGACGAGGAACTCGGCAGGCTGGAGATGTTCCGCGCACTGCCCGTCGGAAGGCTGACAGGCAGCGCCGCGACGATTAAGTTCGCCTTCGGAGTGAATCTGCTTGCCGCCGTGCTTACAGCCCTACTTTTGCTCGTTGTGAACATCGGCGGGACGACCGTCGGCGGAGCTTTTGCTTACGGTTTCGCCATCGGCGCGGTTGGGTTTGTGTTCGCGGGGCTAACGCTGCTTGCGGCGCAGTTGTTTTCGACCGCGGACGGGGTAAGCGGTTTCAGTTTGGCCATGCTCGGTCTGTTTTACATCCTGCGGGCGCTCGGCGACGTAAGCGGCAACGCCTTGTCGTACGTCTCTCCTCTTGGGCTGGGGCTGAAGGTTGAAGCGTTTTACAGCAACACCGCCACTCCGATCATCATCTTATTGCTTGAGGGGGTCGTCCTGACAGCAGTTGCCCTTGCGGTCTGCACGGTGCGCGACCACGGCGCCGGTGTCCTGCCCGCTAGAAAAGGCAGAGCGAACGCCTCGCCTTTCCTGCGCGCTCCTTTCGGTTTTGCCTGGCGTGTGTCGCGCGGGACTGCGCTTGGTTGGGCGACAGCGCTGTTTTTACTCGGGGCGTCATACGGCAGCGTCTGTGCGGATATTAACGACTTCGTCGAGGGCAATGAGATGATGAGAAAAGTGTTAGAGGCGACCGGCGCAAATACGTTGCTCGATAATTATGTCGCCATGATCTACATCGTGATGTCTATGGTGGCCAGCGTTCCCATTGTGCTGACGGCGATTCGGATTCATGGCGAGGAAAAGAGCGGCAGACTTGAACAGATTTTGGCCAAATCCGCGGGGCGCGTGAAACTGTACGGCAGTTTTATCGTTATAGCTGTAATTGAAAGCATTATAATGGAGTTTCTGCTCTCCATAGGGCTTTGGGCGGCGTCGGGCGGAGAGCTTTCTTTAGGTCCGCTTTTGAAAACTGGATTCAGCTATCTTCCGGCAATCTGGGTGATGGCAGGGCTTGCTGTTCTGCTGGTTGGGTCCTTGCCAAAGCTGACCGCTGTTGTGTGGGCGGTGTTCGGCTACACGTTTATCGTAATGTACTTCGGCAGGATTATGGATGTGCCGGAATGGGCAGTAAGGATTACGCCGTTCGGCAACATACCCCAGCTGCCCGTGCAGGAGTTTACAATCGTACCGCTTATCGCCCTGACGCTGATTGCAGTGGTATTCACCGCGCTCGGCGTGTGGCGATTCAAAGAGCGCGATGTTGGGTAAAAGCGTCCTACGCGATGGCTTTTCCGCGTTAATTATGATATAGTCAGCGTATCAAAATATTTCCAGGGCTGCGGGGAATATTTTCCGAACGATTACGGCCTTGCCGTCAACACGCGCGACCCTTGACAAGTTTGTATTGACGAGGCAGCAGCCGGCTAGGATAACAGTAAGAGGTACTTATGCGGAAAAACATATACGGCATAACAAAATATTTTTTTATGGCTTTAATTATCCTTTTTATTTTGTTTACGGCTGTACTGCATGTCGTTTCAAAAAGCGGCGGTATGGAGTTGCCTGAAACAGACAAGATATCAGTTAAATATCCCATTGAATTTAAAGCTGAGATAAATAGCTACTTTGAAAAACAGGGCAAAAGTCAATGCAGCGGATATTCCTCCGCCTATATTCTCAGATGCCTTGGCGAAAATACAAAAGGCCAGGACATTTATGAAAGATTTGATTATAAACTTGCTAACGGATATGTTCTGCCGCAGGCTTTAATTAATGTTTTTCATGATTACGGATATAAAGCAAAAATGTATCGCGGCGATATTAAGCAACTAAAAACAAGACTGTCGGAAGGCCGCCCAATTATTGTCTTGATTGGAAACGGAATAAGCTGGCAGCATTATGTAACAATTGTTGGTTACAATGAAAAAAAAATCTTTTTATATGATTCCAATAAAGATACGGATCATTCCAAAGGATATAACCGGACAATGGATGTCTCCGAATTTATTAAACAATGGGAGAATGGGATACCTCTGTTTGAAAAAATATATTTTGTTGTTGAGTAAGAAACTTAAAATCCCTTTCTAACTAAACCTTTGTATTTTTCATTATCTTGAAACATACTAGAGGAGAAATTTTTTATGGGTTGAAAACTTAAACGGAAGAGCAGAAATGAGAAAAAGGCGAATTTAGTGAATCATATCAATAAAAGTGTCAGGGGATATATGGCGAAGAACATCAAATCTATTGCTTATCGTGCGGGCATTATGATCGCTTTGTTAATAGCGGCTTCTGCAATAGCGTACTGTTTCCGCGCTATGGGATTGCTGGAGACCGATATTGCCATTGTCTACCTTCTCACCGTTTTACTGACGGCTCGATTTACAGAAGGATATTTTTTCGGCTTATTGTCTTCAGTGATAGCGGCATTCGCTTTTAATTACTTTTATATAATGCCATATTTTTCATTAATGGTAAGCGCGCCGAGCTATATCATCACATTTATTATTATGCTCATCACAGCGCTGATCACAAGCGCCCTTACCACACATACCAAGAAAAACGAAATGGAAGCTCGTAAAAAAGAAGCCGAAACAAGGGCTCTCTACACGCTGACAAATCGCCTCACCGACGCTGCCGATATTCATGATATCGCCGGCATTACCACAAATGCAATCAGTAAAATGCTGAACAGTAATGCCGGATGTCTTTGTTTTGATGAAAACGGGATACCGGAACCGGCTTTTATTCAGCAGATTTCTGCTGAAAAGCAGATTCGCCGGGAAATACCGGATGCGAATGCGCTGATGCACCGCATCGAAGGGCTGCGCACCGGCTATGACATAGGAACAGAGTTTTATGACTGGCCCATTTATGGACGGGAAACAACGCTCGGGATTATCCGGGTTCCGAAAGAAGCTGCTCAAAACATGAGCGAAGCGCAGACCCGCATGCTCCGCTCTATGATCGAGAGCACTGCTCTGGCCATGGACCGCTTCCGCGCCGCGCAGCAGAGACAAAAATCCAATGAGGAAACTGCTCAGGAGCGGTATCGCGGGAACCTGCTGAGGGCAATTTCCCATGATTTGCGCACCCCCCTTTCCGGCATCATGGGAACGGCTGAAATGCTGCTGAACATGACTGCGGAGAATGACCGGCGCTATTCGCTGCTCGAGGGAATTCATAAGGATGCCGATTGGCTGCATTCTTTAGTTGAGAATATATTGAGCCTGACCCGCCTGCAGAATGGAAAGCTGGTGCTCAACAAACAAAAAGAGGCGGCTGAAGAGGTTGTGGGTACAGCGCTCCGTCATGTTTCACACCGCTTCCCGGAGTATGAAATTGCGGTCAACGTACCGGATGAATTATTACTCGTTCCCATGGATGCAAAATTGATCGGACAGGCGCTGGTCAACCTTCTGGACAATGCTGTCAAACACACGCCCCCCGAGGATGAGATCAGCGTTTCGGTAACAAAGGACGCCGATAATAACTGTGCCGTTTTTTCGGTTCGTGACAGCGGCGAAGGCATTGCGCCATCCGATTTGCCCAACATCTTTCAGACGTTTTATACGTCGCGGGTCAAGCACTCCGACGCCAAGATCGGCATTGGTCTTGGCCTCGCCATATGCGAAGCGGCGGTAAAGGCGCACGGAGGGAGCATAAAGGCCCGCAACCGCGCAGACGGCCCGGGAGCAGAGTTCACATTTATACTCCCACTGGAGGTGAATGAAGATGAATCATCATAACGAATGTCTCCTTGTAGTTGAGGACGACAAACAAATACGGAACTTCATCTGCTATGCACTGCACACGCAAGGGCTCGGGCACATTGCGGCGAGCACCGGTCAGGGGGCGCTAAGCATACTTATTTCCGAACAGGTCGACTTGATGCTGCTTGACCTGGGGCTTCCCGACCTGGACGGCATGGAGTTGATTAAGAAGGTGCGCCAATGGTCGGAAATGCCCATCATCGTTGTTTCCGCCCGCGATCAAGACAAGGAGAAGGCGACGGCGCTCGATTTGGGAGCAGACGATTATTTGACGAAGCCCTTTTCCGCCACTGAGCTTTTGGCCCGCATCCGTGTCGCATTGAGACATTTATACAGGCAAAACAGCGGCAGCAAAGCGCGGCAAATCCTGAGTGTAGGTCAGCTGCAAATTGATCTGGATAAACGTTTGGTCTATGTGGACGGCAAGGAAACCCATGTTACTCCTATGGAATACAAATTACTGGCGCTCTTTTTTAAGAATATGGGAAAAGTCCTCACAACAAAACAAATATTGAAAGAGGTCTGGGGCGTGGGCTACGGTAGCGATACGCAGGCTCTACGGGCGCTTATGGCAGGACTCAGGCGAAAGATCGAGAAGAATCCGGCAAAACCAAGGTACATCCTCACAGAGATAGGAGTTGGCTATCGTCTCGTAGATGAATAAAGCGTCTCTTGAAATGCCGTTTTGGGTTTCGAAACCGAAGCGGCATTTTTTTATTCTCACAGCATTCTCACACAGTTTTCAAGATTCTCACACCGTTCTCACAGCATATTCGTTATGATATACGATATTCTTGCTTACATTATGTTGTTAAAGGCGTGTGACTATATTGAAAGCAAGATGGTTGAGACCGGGAAGATTTCTGGCGCTGGGGTTCGCCGCTGTGATCTTCCTGGGAACGGTATTGTTGCTATTGCCTATTTCCGCAAATACGGGCGTTGCGATTCGCCCTGTAGACGCGTTGTTCACCTCAACCAGCGCAGTTTGCGTAACCGGGCTGATCGCCATAGATACAGCCGACCATTTCAGTGTTTTTGGGAGAACCGTGGTCGCGCTGCTGATACAAGTCGGAGGCCTGGGCATCACCTCCATCGGCGTCGCCTTTATTCTATTGGCCGGGAAAAAAATAGGGCTGAGAGAGCGCGTCCTTGTGAAAGAGTCCTTGAATCTGAACACGCTTCAAGGCATAGTGCGTTTGGTGAAATCCATTATGATGCTAACGCTGTGCTTTGAAGCCGCCGGCATGGCGCTCAGCTATATAGTTTTTTCACAGGACTATCCGCCGCTGTCCGCGTTGGGCATAAGCGCCTTTCACTCTATAGCCGCGTTCAACAACTCCGGCTTTGACATCCTTGGAGGATATCGCAACTTGACTCCCTATCGGGATAATGTGCCGTTGAACCTGACGACCTGCGGACTGATTATTTTCGGCGGTTTAGGTTTTTATGTAATTCGGGAAATATTGCATAAACGGTCTTGGCGAAATTTAAGCATGAATGCAAAAATCGTCCTGACGATGACGGTTTCATTGCTGGCTATGGGAACGGTTTTGTTGAAACTTACAGATAATGTTACATGGCTGGGAGCTTTCTTCCAAAGTACTTCCGCCAGGACGGCAGGCTTCAGCACCTATCCGCTTGGCGAATTCACCGCCGCAGGGCAGTTTGTTCTGGTTATACTGATGTTCATCGGCGCTTCGCCGGGTTCAACAGGGGGCGGCATAAAGACCACAACCGCTTTCACTATACTGAAGAGTCTTTTCGCTTTTGCTACAAACCGGGACTGCACGGCTTTCAGACGTAAAATCCCCCGTGAAAGCATCATGAAAGCATTTACCGTCGCCACGCTGGCGGCGATGGTCGTCTGCTTAATAACTCTCTTGATCTGTATCATCGAACCGCAGCTCACCTTTATGCAGGTTCTTTTTGAAGTGGTATCGGGATTCGGCACGGTGGGTCTGTCTACAGGCATCACTCCTCATTTGGCGGACAGCAGCAAGCTGCTTTTATGCCTGACCATGTTTATCGGCCGGCTCGGCCCGCTCACCATGGCCTGCATATGGGTGTATCAACCGGCGTCAAATCTTTCTTATTCGGAAGAAAAAGTAACGATAGGATAGGAGGATAAAAAATATGCAGGACTATAAGTCAAGCATCGCTTTCGGAGTCATCGGCTTGGGCCGCTTTGGGTTTTCACTTGCGGAGACACTTTCCGAAAACGGGCAGGAGGTGTTGGCGCTGGACAGCAAGGAGAGCAAGATCAAACAGATTCAGGACAAGGTGCATCAAGCCTTTGTCGTGACACAGCTGAACAAAGAAACGCTGAAAGAAGCCGGGCTGCAGAATTGCGGCACTGTCATCGTGTGCATCGGAGAACATGTAGAGGTCAGCATTCTGACTACCCTCAATGTGATTGAGCTGGGCATCCCGCGGGTCATTGCCAAGGCAATCAGCGCGGAGCACGGCAGAGTATTGCAGAAGATTGGCGCAGAAGTGGTTTATCCGGAGCGGGATCGGGCTATCCGCCTGGCTAATTCGCTGACAAGGCCCAGAGCGCTGGATTACATCGATCTTTCGAGTGAATATACGATCACAGAACTGAGGCTGACCGATAAGCTGCATGGAAAAACCATTTTGGAATTGGACCTTCGCAAAAAGTTTCACCTTAATATCATTGCCATCGTCAGGGAAAATGAAACCATCATTGAAATCGCTCCCGATCTCAAGCTAAACACAAACGATCTGATCGCCATTGTAGGCAGAAAAGATAATATCATCAAGTTTGAGCGGCTGTTCATATCATAGCAGAAAAACCACATGATGGCCGCTTTGAAAGCTTATCTTGTGGTTTTTTTGCAGCGCTCCTTTTCGCTTATTGTCCTATACCCGCGGATCTTTATCAAAATGCCACTCCATTGTGATATATTATGGTAAAAGCATAAACATTTAGAGGGGCTTAAGATGGATACAAAACTGCTCATCGTGGAGGACGATGCTTTTCTGCAGGATGGTCTGTGCGAACTGCTGCGGGGGGAAGGGTATTCTGTGGATTGCGCCGGCGCATGCAAAGCGGCGCTGCGTCTTGCGAAAGAGAACCATTACAGCCTGATTATTCTGGACGTCGTGCTGCCGGACGGCAGCGGTCTCGATCTCTGCGCCCAATGGCGCAGCGGGGGGAACGATACTCCCATCCTTTTTCTAACGGTCAGGGACGAGGAAATCCAGATTGTACAGGGGCTGGACGCCGGAGGTGACGACTACGTCGCCAAACCCTTCCGCCTGCGGGAATTGCTCTCGCGCATCCGCGCCCTGCTCAGGAGAAACCAGCCTGTGGTCTGCGCAAGGGACGGGCTGCGCCTCGACCTGCAAAAAATGAGCGTCTTTTATAAAAACAAACAGCTGTTTTTAACACCCACGGAATTTCAGCTCTTATCCGTTTTAATGCGCAACGCAGGCAGAGTAGTGACGCGAGCCTTCCTGCTGCAAACGATCTGGGATGACGAAGGGCTGTTTATCGACGACAACACCCTTTCCGTTCATATCAGCCGCCTGCGCGAGAAGATCGGAACGGCCCAGATCCGGACCGTGCGCGGCATCGGCTACCAGTGGGTCGAGGGTGGATGATCATGAAACTGATCGCTCTGCTCTGCGGAAGCAGCACGCTGCTGGGCGCCTATCTGCTTTATTCCGGCATAGGCATGACAAAATGGATCGGGCTGGCGGTATTGATCACAAGCGCCGCGGCGCTTGTGATCGCCGGCCGCGCCTCGACCAAGCAAAAGAAAGCAATCGATGAATTGCATGAGCAATTGACCGATTTCCTCGCCGGAAGAGACGAAACCCCCAAATACAGCACAGAGGACGACACCCTCGCCCTGCTGGAAAACGATGTGGTGGAACTGGAGAACAGGCTGCTCCTGGAGCACGGCAACAGGCGCCGGGAGGCGCAGAAAAACGCCGATTTCATCGCCGACATTTCCCACCAGCTCAAAACGCCCCTGGCGGCGTTGAAGCTCTATTGCGAGATGGACAACGGTTATAGTTCAGACAGGCATACCCCCCGACAGCTGGCCCTGATCGAGCGCATGGAGCATCTGATCCATTCCCTGCTGCGCCTGGAAAAGCTCCGCGCCAACATCTACGAGATGAATTTTGCGGCGCACGATTTTTCCGATTTGGCCAGGCAGGTATGGGAGGAGCTGCGGCCGCTCTATCCCGCAAAGAATTTTCGCGTCACAGGCACTGCGGAGATGCGCTTTGACGACTACTGGATGGGTGAAGCCCTGAAGAACATCATGGTCAATTCCTGCCGGCACACCCCGCCGCAGGGCTGGATCCATCTCTCCCTGGCGGAAGACAACGCTTCGGTGATCGTTACCGTCGAGGACAACGGCGGGGGAATAGCGGAAGAGGAACTGCCCCAATTATTTCACCGCTTTTACCGCTCCTCCCGCGCCCAAAATGGAGGCGCGGGCATTGGGCTGGCCATCACCAGGACCATCGTGGAAAGGCATCATGGCACGATCTACGCGGAAAACACGCCCAACGGCCTCAAAATCACCCTCTGCTTCCCCAGGCTGGACGGAGTGCTGGCCATAGGCTAAACAGCGCCTATTCTTGCGAAAATGTAAGACAACGGTCAGGGAAACGTAAGATTCGGCTGCTAGGATAGAGGGGGAGGAAGTGAAGATATGCCGATTTTACAATGCACCGATTTATGTAAAACTTATAAGAACGGTGAGAACGCGGTCCATGCCCTGCGCTCGGTCACGGTTTCCTTTGAACAGGGGGATTTCTGCGCGGTGAGAGGCCCCAGCGGCTCGGGCAAATCCACCCTGCTGCATATCCTCGGCGGCCTGGAGTTTCCCACATCGGGCAAAGTGTATTACCAGGGCGAGGACCTCTTCGCCTATAACGATAACCAGCTCTCTATTCTGCGCCGGCGCAGGTTCGGCTTCGTCTTTCAGGCCTATAACCTTGTGCAGGAGCTGACCGCCTATGAGAACATCCTGCTGCCGGTCTTGCTGGACAAGAGAAACCCGGACGAAAAATACATCTCCATGCTCGTTGAACTGCTGGGGCTCGCCGACCGGCTGCACCACCTGCCGAACGCCCTCTCCGGCGGCCAGCAACAGCGCGTAGCCATCGCCCGAGCGCTGGCAAACAGGCCCTCCGTCCTCTTCGCGGACGAACCCACCGGCAATCTGGACGGAAAAACGGGCAAAGAGGTGCTCTCTCTGCTCAAATACGCCGGCAAAGAGATGGGCGTAACCCTCATCCTCGTCACACACGACCTGCATATCGCCGAACAGGCGGAGCGCATCATCACCCTGGAAGACGGAGGCGTCGCCGATGACGTCTAAATCTCCCTTTACCGTAAACTCCATCGCCCTGGCCAATCTGCGCGGCAGGCGCGGAGAGTACAGGCTGCTCATAACAGGAATCGTGCTGGCCATCTACTTTATCGCGACAACGCTCCTTTTCGCGGCCACCATGTACACCTCGCTGCGGGAACAGCACTACCGGCAGCTGGGCAGGCAGGATGCCGTTATTTTTAATTGTCAGGATGCGCCCCTGGAAGAATTAACGGCAAACGGTGTTTTCTCTGAGTACGGAACAGCTGAAACAGTGGGCTATGTCCTCCCGGACGGACAGAACGAAGGCAACGGTTTTTCCATCGCCAGATTTGACGAAACCGCCATTAACCTTGCCAGGAAGGAGGCGCTCGAGGGCAGGCTGCCCGAAAAGGCCGGTGAGATCGCCCTGGAGCGGAGCACCCTGGCGCGGCTGCGCAGCGGCGCCGCGGTGGGGGACGCCGTCCCCCTCACCCTACTGATCCCGGACGGCACGGATTTTTTGGATGCCCCTGTGCAAAAAACCTTTACCCTGGTGGGAATACTCAGCGACCAGCTACTATACATAGAAAAGTTGTATCCACATCCAGGCGCCCCGGCATACAGGGACTTACCCGCGGGGGTGCTCTCCGCTAAGGAGCCCCCCCTGGCCGCCGGGGGCAGGGATGTGGTCAACTGCTACGGGCGCTATGCGCAGAGCGCCTCCGCCTCATATCAACTGCTCAAATCATTCTGCGAGAAAAACGGTATCGTTGTCGCTTCGGATATTGTCTGGCCAAATATGGAAATAACGCGCTATCAGTTCTTCGGCGGCAACTATATCAATGGCGACGATATTATCTTTACATCGGCCTTCTTCATGATCATCGCCCTGATCCTGATGTGCGCCACCTGCCTGGGCATCGTCAACTCATTTACCGCCAGCCTGGAATCACGCAAGCGGCAGATCGGCCTGCTGCGCGCGGTGGGCGCCACAAAAAGGCAGATACGCCAGGTCTTCGGCCGAGAGACCCTGCTTATAGCCGTCTTCTCCATCCCCCTCGGCCTGCTGCCGGCCTGCCTCACCGTGTGGGGGATCAGCAGGATACTGGGTCCGGACTATATCTTTCGCCTCAACGTCCCGATCATCACCGGAGTGGCCGCGGCAGGGGTGCTCTGCGTTCTGCTCGCCGCCTCCCTTCCGCTGAAAAGAGCAGCCAGGATACCCCCCATGCAGGCCGTTCGCGATGTGGATCTCTCCCGCAGCATGAAAAAGAGCCGGGTAGAAAGCGAGAGGGTCTTTAACGTCCCCCGCCTCATCGCCCGCCGCGGTCTGACCCTCTACAAGAACAAGCAGATCGCCATCACCGCCATGCTGGTTGTGACGCTCATGCTGCTCTCCCTGGCGGTGTTCGCCGCGGCCCCGCTCATCAGGGATGTTAATGCTGTGGACTACGGCGGCGATTACCGGCTCTATTATCCGGAGGGCGGCCCCGTAGGCTGGTTTGTGGAACATGATTTTCACAAACCCGGCATCAGCGAGCAGGACCGGGCCGACGCTGCCGCTTTGCCCACTGTAAAGACAGTTATTGGGGAGAAAGCGCTCAGTGTGAAGATAATCGCAGACAAGATCACCCCCTACATGGTGGGGAGCCATTTTGACTATTATTTCTATTATGAATATCTTTCCTCGGGAATGATGGAAGAGCAGGAGCTGGTGCGGCAATACTATCAGCAGCAGGGCAACATCTATGAGCAGAGCAAGGCAAAATACGGCTATACCCAGGACTACATCACTGTGGAATGCTTGGGTACCGACGCCGAGGCTGTGGAGCAGCTCTCCCCTTTCGTGTCTGAGGGCAGAATCGATGTCGACAAGCTGTCCTCCGGTGAGGAGATCCTGCTCGTCGCCCCCGCGGAATACGGCGTCTCTGTTCAACGAGAGAGCGGCGAAGGCGCATCTTGGCGCACCGATTATGAGCTTGATAGGAACGAAACATACACATGCACATACAAAAACGACGCCTTCCAGGCCGGGGATCCCCTCACCCTGAGCCTGCTGTACAGCGACGAGCCTGAGCAGGACGATGAGGAGGGAAACCCGAAACTGCCTGATGATGCGGTGCGGCTAGACAGGAGGATCACTATTGGCGCCATCCTCGAACCGTCGGCCGGAGGAGAGGATCTGGCAGAGCGCTTCTCTCCTTCCTTTTATCCCGGTGATGTGGGCAGCATGATCACCACAAGCGCGGGGTTGAGGGCGCTGGGATTCGACGTTCCTTACGATTCCCTGAACATCACCCTCCTCCAGAGCCCTAACCCGGCCCTGGAGGAGTATCTGGACGCCAGCCTCGCCCAGATCGCGGCGCGCACCGCGGGTGTTGATCTCCGTTCATTTATCGCCATTGCCAGAGAGGACAGAAGAACTATTTACGGCCTGCTCATCGCCGCAGGAGCGCTGATCATACTCTTTTTCGCCATCTGCGCCAGCATGGTGAACAACACCCTCTCGGCCCGTATTCGGGCGAATAAGCATCAGATCGGCACAGTGCGGGCTGTGGGCGCCTCAGAGCGGGAGATAGTGCATTCCTATCTGTGGCAGCTGCTTTCCCTGTTCGCCTGGGGAACGATCATCGGCCTGGCCGCGGAGCTGGGGGTCTGCCGCTGGCTGCTGTCCACGCAAGAGATGCAGTCCGTCAAGGCCGCCCTTCCCCTCTGGCAGCCGCTCCTGTTCGTGGCGCTGTTGTTTTTCATATGTTTTCTCAATGTCCGCTCCAAGGTGGGCTCTCTTTTCAAGGACAGTATTGTGGAAAACATCCGCGAGTTATAAGGAGAAAGCTATGCCCCCGCAATTCGGGGGCGCCGTAGGAAGGATGAATTTTTATGTTCAGGGTAATTGGGAGGATCTGAAATGAAAAAAGCTATCTGTTTCTTCATTATAATATTAATCCTGTGCACAGCGGCGGTGTTAATCTGCCCGAAAAGGGATGCCGCCTCCGCGGCAGGTTCCTCAGCAGATGCGCCGCAAAGCGGCGCCGGCGCCGCCCCTCCTGCCGCCGAGCCTCAAGCTGCGCCCGCGGTCGCCTCCCAGCCCAAGCTGATGGTGGAAAAGTATGCGCTGGACCGTGATTATCTGCAGGCGGGAGAGAGCGCCACAGTAAAGATCACCATACGAAACACCAGCGGCGAACAGGACGTGAAAAACATCAAGATCTCCTTTTGGGAAGAGAGCGCGGAGATCCTGCCGGCCGGCACAGGAGCGGTTTACTATAAACAGATCGCCAAAGGCGGCTCCTGCGTCTGGAGCCTTGGAGTGACCGCCACCACAGCGGCGCAGTCCCAGCCGCACCCCGCGGCCGTTACCATGGAATATGAGGACAGCAGCGGCAACCCCTGCAGCGCCTCCGACCGCATCATTCTGCAGGTACGCCAGCCTGTGCGCCTCTCCTATGAAGATCCCTCTTTCCCCGTCCGGGTGACCGAGGGAGACACGCCCACACTGTCCATCACGCTGCACAACCTCGGCAAAAGCGCGGTCAACAACGCCCTCTTAAAATTCGAAATAGCGGGTCTCAGCAGCGGAGGCAGCGTGCTTGTCGGCAGTATCCCCCCCGGCGAGAGCAAAACAGGGACCGCCGGCTTCAGAGTGGCCTCCGAACAGCCGGGCAAGGTTACAGGGAAACTTCTCTTATCCTATGAGGATGAGTACGGTGAACATTATGAACAGGAGATCCCACTTTCCACAACCATCGAAGAAAAAAAGGAGGCTCCCCTCCCTGAGAAAAAAGGCGCGGCGAAAAACGCATCCAAACAGCAGCGCCGGATCATCCTGGCCGCCGCAGGCGCCCTCCTCCTCGCTTTAATCTGCTATTTTGCCGTCAGATGGCGCAAAGAAAAAAAGGAACGGGAAATCGACGAAATGAGACTGTGATTTACCGTTCCCCCTGTTACATATATAATTTGTTTTTTACTCTGAAATAACGCGACGGTTCAGCTGAACTACCATATTGCTATAGACTATCAGAATTATTCTGTCCCCTTTGAGTATGTGAAGAAAAAAGTGGATGTACCCGTCCTTTCCTTTCCTGTCTCTGGCTTTCACCAGCGTCATCACTACTATGAAAGGAACTGACTTCTGACAGTTCAACGGCGCCTTACGATGCTGCTTACTCATTGGTTTCCTTTTTGGGTTGCCTGTTTGAGCATATTTGTCAGATCTTCCCGGATAAGAACAACAACCTTCATCCCATGTAGCCACCACATCTACACCTGCAAGTTCGGGTAGTATTGGACTTTGTTTTGTTAAGCAAACTCGTCCGCTTGCAACTGCCTAATATGTGATTTCTGTCCGTTGGCTCGGGATTTTGCATCCAGCTTCTGCGTCACCGCAGACACCCTTGCTCTTAGCTAACGGTTCCTACTACCAAGCCCGTAGTGGACTTTCACCACCAAGTTGTTGCCCCATAAACAGAGCGCTGGCTCTCTACATAGGAACATATGGCTCTATTTTAGAAGAATCGGTGGCTCCGCCACTTCGGGATCTTCCGCCACCATTTTGTCATAATTGCCCAAGGTTTCGATGGCTTCAGTTTTTCGGAGCCACCTATGCGAGTGGCATAAATCCAATCGTTGACATAATAGACACAATCGTGTATGCTATTGTCATACGAGGAGGTGTTACTTATGAAATTTTATTCTGTACGGGATTTACGAACCAATTCCAAAAGTATTTGGGATACTCTCTCCGGTGATGGAGAAGTAGTTATCACCAACAACGGTAAGCCTGCCGCTCTTATGCTTGACATTTCCAGCGATAACTTTGAGATGACCCTGCAGGCAATCCGACAGGCAAAAGCAATGATTGCTTTTAACAACATGAGAAGCCATGCAGCAGCGGATGGCTTTATGAGTGACGAGGAAATAGAAGCTGAAATAGAGGCAGCAAGGAAAGGAGAATAAGGCACGTGAATATCGTTTTGGATACCAATGTCTTAGTCTCTTCTCTCTGGTCTGCAAACAACAAACCAGCCGCAATTGTAAACAGCGTTCTTGCCCGCCGATTTTTTGTCTGCTATGATTACCGCATTTTGAAAGGATACTACAGTGTTCTCAGACGCGCGAAGTTTGGATTCGCCGATTGGGAAATACAAGGTATGTTAAGTTTCATCTCCAAAAACGGAATCTCTGTCATCGCAGACCCACTGCCAGATGTTCCTTTTACTGATGAGAGTGACAAGAAATTCTACGAGGTAGCTAAATTCTGTCATGCCCCTCTCATCACAGGAAACACAAAACATTATCCGCGGGACAGTAGTATTCTAACCGTTGCGGACTTTTATCAAATGTATTTATTTTAAGACAGCAAACCCCTCGTCTGATATACTCTGCTAAAAAGGTATATAAGCAATCCACCGCGATTTTTCTCTAGTTCTCTCATTAACTCTTCATCCGGCATATGCTGCAGCACTAAACGTAATCTCTCTAAGTCACCTAGCTGTTCAATTTCTTCCCACACAAATAGTCTTTTTTGTGGTATAATAGCCGTTCAGTAATTGCCATAAATGGCCGGGGTCAATTTCGATGACTTATTAAACGCACCCTACCGAACTCCCATTCTTTCGTTTTTTCTTGGGGTAAACTCGTTTTCAGCAACACGCTTTTTTTGTTTAATATCAGTACTCAGGGAAACAGCGCGAATGGCTCGCAGATATGCGCGATCACAAATTTTTAGATATAACTTAGCGAACATAACGATTATTAGAGCTTTACGGACTTTTTAATCTCTTCTACCCTGATCGGTTTACCGTCCTGGATGATCACCCTTAATTCACCGAATCCAATTTCCATCATAAGTTTTTCGAGTTTTTCAATTTTTGAAATATTCTTTTTGTCATTGGAGTTCACCCATTTCCTCCCCCTCATAACATACTGCGATAATTCAGAAATTTCCTAACCCTCACCGCTTCGCAGTTTGAAAATGCGTTTTTCACCTCTCCCTTTCAATAACCATGTACCATCTTATGATGTTCCAGCAACACAAAACCGAAGGATCTTTTTAGCGTAGTTGGCGTTGATTAGCATCTTAGAGCAGTTACAACGCCAAATTACTCAGGTCTGGTTTAATAAAAAAATCCTACCGAAGCAGGATTTTGAACTGCGATGAAAGACCAGTGTGCTAGAAGCAATTAAAAACCCTAACTCCCGCCGAAATTACGATTTTCTTTTTCTATGGCAGGTCTCCTGACTTAAAGCTTCGAACCCTATACCCTTCTCTTCCCGAAATTTTCATTTCAGTGATTTCATCAGAGTAAGGTAGCTTTTACAGTAGCGGGGCTGTTAAGGATTTTCACCTTATTCCCTATTAATGCCTCGGCAACCATAGAACATATTTTATTTTTTACATTCATTTTACTATATGAAAATATATATGTCAATTTTACCGAAATACAGCTTTACGAACCGGTATTTGAACCCTTTCTTCAAATCTCCTCGTTTTTCTGCCTACTCCAACGCATAAATTTTTATCCCCTCTTTATTTATTTTATATATACAGGCTTTGCTTTAGCCTGTGCCGCCTGCAGCAGCTTGTTATCCGCCTTCATCAGCTCAAATGATTCTCCCGGCTTCATAAAAGGCTGCACAGCCTTTGCTACTATGGGAAACAGCTTTTTCCGGTCTCCTTCGAAATCAATAAGAAATAACTTATGCGGGAAGGCTTCATCTTCTCCCTGCGCCGACAGTATCCATGCTCGGGAAACATTCCGCGTGGTTTTGAATAAGCTCTCCAGGGCCTTCTGCAGGCCGATGGGATAATCGGTAGTTATGCTCAGACGAAATTTACCCTTATGGTCTGTGCGCTTTAAAGTCATGCCCTCGGTCCAAGCGTCTATTTCGGCAAGCTGCGCATGGCGTAAAAGCAACGCTTTTCCGAAGGGATCGATCACGATCCCGGAAAGATGCTGCGGGTCGTCGATAACAATGTGTTTCAGTGTTTCAAAAGGCAACACCGCAACTTTCACGCCGGGAAACGGCCATTTGGCAAGTTCCTGCGCGGTGGTAAAGGCCGGCAGAAATATTTCGTTTTCCGGAGTATTCAAAACGGCGATTTTGTTATTATCTTGGCCGCAGGGTACTGAAAAGCGAGCTGACTTCAGTTCTCTGAAAAAACGGCGTTTACCCTCGGAAGAGGGATCCCCCCGCAGCCTCTCCATGCTCTTCACAAGATCAATACCGGAATCAAAGTCTGGCATCCTCTCCTTCATCTATGCCGCCTCCTTATTTTTGTCATATCTTCACTTATCTTTCATTCCTCTTTGGGTAAGTACAACTGCCTGGTCCAGGTCGGCTGAATGGAGCGGATAAGCTCCTACAGCCGGCTATTCAGTTATACCTGTAATGAAAAAGGCACAACCCTATCAAGGGAAACGCCTCCGTTGTTCGGTCAGCCCATCCTGAACCTGTTACTATTTACTTTATTTACAGCTTATCATATTCCTCTCCTGACTTTCAATAGTCATATAAAAAGTCACGCGCACCAGGCCCGATCAAGACCTGGTGCGCGATACCCTACAAACTGTTTTCCTCTTTTCCTCTCCTGCGGTAGAGATAGCCGCCGGCGGATAAGACGAGCAGCAGGAACACTGCTATTGTCAGCGCAGAGTTATAATCCCCTGTTGCCGAACCTGTCCTTGCCTGATCTGTCTTAACCTGTTTCCCGTCAGCCGAGGGATTATTCTGCTCATCTCCCGGAGGATGTGTCGGCTCGGGCTCTGTCCCGATCAATTGGCCCACGACCGCGTATTTGCTCAGGGATTCCACGATGAAGGTCACTTTATCGCCCTCGATCTTAGACGGCGTGATGTACTCGTATTCTCCGTTGGCCAGCAGGTGGATGATCTTGATATTTTTGTATTTGGCTAAATCAGGTACGGTTATTGTGATCGCGGCGGTCTCTCCGTTAAGCTGGTAATCCACAAGGCCGTTCTCGGTGAGCCTTTGCAGTGTGAGATCGTATATGTCCAGCACGGTCCTGCCCGCCCCCAGTGTTTTATCCGCCTCTTCCTTCACGGCTTCACAGTCTTCCCCTCCGCTGATCGGCTCTGCGGTGAGGACGATGTACCAGGGAAGGCCGTCGATCTGCACGCCGTTGGAGGTGTGATTGATCTTAGCGGCTTCTTCTTGCAATGCCAAAAGCTTTTTCTTCAGTTTTTTATCAAGCTGTGCCTTTTCTTGGTCAGAGAGCTGACCAAAGGCTTCGCTCGCTTTGATCAGAGCAGCCAGATCTTCTTCTGATCCGCTGATCGCCGCGGGCAACTCCTCAATCTGTTTCTCCACATTTTGAACAGGCTTCAGCAGTTGTGCCAGCGACGCTTCCGCGGCCTGCAGCTGAGCGAGCTTGGTCACCTGGTCCTGCTGTTCTTCGCTCAGGGCGTTGTAGGCTGCTCTGGCTTCTTCGATCTTCGCTTTGTCCGCCAGGGTAACGGGGTCGCTGATCTTAGCGATCAGCTCGTCAACTTTCTTCGCCTCTGTGTTGAGGATAACCAGCTGCGCCTTGGCGTTGGTCAGCGCCTCGCAGGCGGCGTCTATCTCTTCCTGGGTAGCATCCTCTTTGGCGTTGACTGCCTGGGCAGCCTGCAGCGCCTCTGTGAAGTTCGCCCAGCTCTCTTCAGTATAGCCGACGTTTTCGATCTGCACCGCTTCCGCAAGCAGGGCCTCCAGTTCGCTCTTTTCGATGGGCGTAGGCTCGTCTCCGGGGTCGAAGGCCCCCATCTCGGTCAGCCTCTCGATGGCCGCGTTGTAATTAGCGACCACTCCCACTGTGAAATAGAGCCTCTGTTCGCCGCTGAGCGCCTTGTAGTCCGCCTCCGCGGCCAAAACCTGATCGGCTATGGCCTCCATGTTCTCCTCTGTGATCGTCGCGGCGTCGGGGATAGCCTCCATCAATGTCTTGATCCGCTGGATCTGATCGAAGAAGGCAAGCCTCGCTTCCGCTGCGGTCAGTTTTGTCAGATCCACCTTTTCTTTCTCCGCGGTGTCGAGCACTTCGAAGATTGTCCTGGCGTACTCGATGGAACTGCGCCGGCTCTCGCAGTTGCCGCTCGTGATCCTCTCGGCGGCGGGAAGGCGAGAGATGACGCCGTTTGCATAACCAGCGCCGTCGCTGGCACTGATCACGTGCAGCTCGTACCAGGTGCCGGTGTAGTTCCGCGCCTCGGTTTCCTGGTTGTTCATAGAGGGCCAGGCGTATTCGCCCACTCCGATATAAACGGTGTCTCCAACATGTACAGAGATGGGTTCCGTGCGCTTGTAGAAGGAATTGCCCTCTGTATTACCGGTGACCTTCTCATTCAGGAAGGCCTTGACAAGATAGTTTTTGTTGGCAGCTGTGGGTGTGATCTTCACGCTGGCGCTGTCGCCGGGGATTACCAGAGCGTACTCATAGTTCCCCCCGGGGGCTGCTCCGGAGGCGAATACCGGTGTGATGGTCCCCCCGCTGACCTGTAGCTCCTTGAGGCTGGTGTCGGAGTTTCCCCAGGTACCGCTGATGTCCTCGCCTAAGTCCTGGGTGAACTGCACATGGATGGTGTCCCCGTTGGTCAGCTCGCCGTTCCGGTAGGAAAATTCGGTTAAGCCGAAGTTTGTAAACCAGTCGTTGAGGGTACCCATCCAGCCGGAACCCTGTTCGCCGGAGAATTCGCCCAGTTTGCCCCCTCCGGGAGTGACATAGAAATCATCGCCGTCTCCCTCTACGCTCGCCGGGGCATTGATCGTGGCGAGGTAGCTGATGTCGTAGTTGTCCCAGGCGTCGCCGTAGCTGCCCGCGGTCCATCTGCAGCCTTTGAGCTGCAACGCCTTGAGCACCGCGGTCATCATCGTGTCTCTCTCGCAGAGATCGTACCAGCCGTCGATGAGCCGTCCATACCAGCCGGGCAGACCGCCGTGCGAGGCCGCGGAGGTAAACGTCTGGTTTTCCACTATAATGCGCACCCTGCCCACCACAGCGCCGTAGTCGGGAAGCGGCTTGCCGGAGTCCCCCCCGGTTTGAGCTGAGTCGTCGCTCTCCTGCTTGATGGTCTTCACTATGGCCATGGCGGCCAGGGCGGCCTTGCGGGCTGCGGCGATCTCGTCGGAGTTCGCAGCGGCATCAATGGCGGCCAGCCCGTTGTTCCTGGCAGCGGTCAGAGCCGGCCAGTTGGACTCGCTGTAATCCGCTTGGCGGTAACCGGCATAGGCTGTCTCCAAAACAGTACGCGCGGTATCTTTTTCCGTCTGGAGAGTAGCGGCGACCGGACCCCAGGTGACGGTGACCGTCACGTCGTGATAGGGCATGACAAAATAGTGATAGGCCGCGGGGAAGCCAACCGTGAAATTCCCCTCCGCATCATATGCGACGCCCTTTTTGGTGCGTATTGTATCAACCCCTGTAGCTTCGACCCGTTTGACTTCGTAAGGCGTGCCGCCGATCAGGATCGTCCTGCCTTTGACGCCGATATAGCGGGTGGAATCAAGCGAGGTGTCGTCCTCCAGTACGAGGCCGCTGGAGAGGATAGCCCACCCCTCTCCGCCGGCGCCGTCTTTAAGGGAATAGGTCGACATATCCAGCATCGGCACAAAGGTAACGGTACTGTCCGGATTGGCGTTTACGGCGGGAGACTGAGAGGAGCTGTAAATATCTTTTCCGTCAAGATCACGGCGAACGGTTGAGAATTGATAGAGCAACTCGCGGTCGTTGCCCTCCTGGGCCACATAGGCGGTCATAGCCTCTATGGCTGCCTTTGCCTCAGGGCTATCCGCGGCAACCTCAATCCTCAGCGCGTAGGGATTTTGTTCCGGGAGTCCGGCATCATAGGCGGCTTTAAGCGCGGCGTATTTAGCGGATTCCAGTCCGGTCAGCCGGCCCTTCTGATAGACGCTCATCTCCTCGTAGCGGCTGAGCAGATCATCCATTAGGAAGGCGCCGCTCTGCCCTAAGCGATCGGCATCGTCCGGCAGTCGGGAGAGAGTGCTGCGGAATCCCGAAAGCTTTTCCGTATTATCCTTGACGGTTTCCTCCTGAATGCCCTTAATGCCGGATATAGCCGTATCCTGCGCCTTCTTTACATCCGCCAGGGTGTCCGCGGCGTCCATCGCGGCAATGCCCGCGTCATAAAAGCCGCGCAGCTTCGACCAATCCGCCGCGTTGAAAAAACTCTCGGGATAGGCATTGAATAGCGCGTCCAGTTCTTCTCTCAGCTTGTTCCGGGCCGCGGCGGTCTGCTCCGGCGATATGCCTTTGACATGGACATATATCGTGTCGCCGGCTATAAGCCCAGGGGCGACCGTTGGCGCGTCGTTCGCCTCAAGGGAGTAGACGCTCAGGGCGTAATATCCTTCGCCATAGAAGGTATAGGAGAAATTGCCTTCCGCATCGGTGACAACGGCTGTCTTTTTGCCGGCGGGCAGGACCTCAGCCGCGGTATCTGCCGCCTCCGGGCTGACAAATACGGTCGCCCCCCCGAACGGGAAGGTGTTCCCGGTGTAGTTTTTGAGCAGACAGAGCGCTGTCACAGCCGATAGTTCCAGAGGCTGCGCGCCGTCCACCTCAATAATCCCCATAACTTTTTGTCCGTTATGCAGAATGGAAGAGCTTTGATAAAGATTGGTTATATTGACATAATCGAAGTAATCTTCCCCGGTCCCGGATGAATTGGGCTGAGTAGGATGCTCTGCATAGGCCAGCGTGATCTCGTCACCGTCGTGAAGCTGACGGGCGTCGTCCCCAGGCTCGCTTAAAAATAACGGCATAGTACCCTCCGACAGCAATAAGCCATTGACAAGGGTATAGCGGACGCTACGAGTCCTGATCCCGCTCGGCAACGAATAAACATCCCTTTCGGAAAAACCGAGTTTGCTCTTCAGATCCGCCATCGTCTTTCCTTCTTCCAGCGTTACCGTGTATACGCCGGAGAGGGGCTCAAAAGCGACAGGCGGCGTATACTCTGCATACCGGGCGGCAAAGCCGTCGATCACCTTTACCTTGACGGTGATGGACGCCTTCTTATCTGTAAGACCAAAATATCCGGACCAAAGGCTCTGATAGACGGTGCTCAAGGCTTGATCCTCACGCGTGCCGAAGTTGTCCGCGTTGAGTTTATCGGGATTATCCCGAAGATACTCTTGCGCCAGCTTCCGCGCATCTGTGAGCGCCTGCATGCTTTCCGGGGTATAGTTCTCCCCGCTGAGCTGTTCGGGAGCCGAAAGAGCAAACAGCCGCTTCAGCGTATCATATTTGAACTGCTTATATGGGATTCCATACGGATTTAGGTAGCTTAAACGGTTGGGGGCATCCGCCAGATAGGCAATTCTATCCGTCAGCTCGGTGTCTGCGCTGGAATTCATCTCCGTGGGATTGCCCTCTTCGTCAAAAAGAGCGTCAAGCAACGCTTCGGCCTCCGCCAGAGCACTCTGATAAGCCGCCCAGCTTTTCGCTGTGTAGTCGTTTTCATTCTTTGGATTGCTGGGGTGCAGAATGGTGTACAGAGGCGACGGATTGACATTTACAGTAAAAATTAGGTTATCAATAGCGGATTTCAGGTTATTTTCCGCGCCGGCGACTTTTTCAAACGTGATATCCGGTTTCAATTCCTTGGTGCTGTCGTTGTCGATAAACAGTGCTTTGGCCTCGTTGAGAGCCGCTTCCATAACCGCGAAAAAGCTTCTCGGAGATTTTGTAATAGCGATCTTTCCATTATAACGGTCGTTGGAGCGGTAGACACGACTATCGCCTTCCGCGGCATATGCGGAGGCTTCGTTGATACAATCCCTTATTTTCGACAGATCCACAAATTCATAGGTTTCCTGCATAACCCAACTGTCGAGCATGCCCTCCGCTGTGGCAATGGCCTTAATCGTCGTTGTAGAGTCCACAGTGATCTCGCCGGTATATAAGAGCGATGCGCTTGTTGGAGTCGTTCCGTCGGTCGTATAGTGGATAGCCGCGCCCGGAGTCGCCGTACTCAGGCTGAGATGTACGGCATCCCCAAAAACTGCCCCGGCGGGCGTTGCGGCCGGCATTGCGGCAACGTCGCCCTTCGGTACGGCCAGAATGCAGATCCTCGTTGTACGATTGTGGACCACCACGTTATTCTTGCTGACGCCGGCCTTAAACGCATAATATTTATAGGAAGCCGAAAAAGCATACGGCGCAAAGGCGGCTTCCAGATCCTCTTGAGAGATGGCCTGCGCTTCGGTCACAGCGAGCGGGTCGCCCTTTTGGGCCATAGTAACCGCGGCGGCATCCGCGGCGTCAAGGCCGGCCATATATCTGCCGCTGTGTTTTACTTCGGCCACCGGCGAGTCCGCGATATAAAGAACTGCCTTAGACTTATCAAAAGGTTTTCCGCTGCCCCCAAGCTCGCCGGAAAAGTCCGGCAGCACAAGGCCCTCGCTGAAGTCCACCGGCTGAACGGGGGCGTTTTCTTCAGCCAGCGCCGCGGCCGGCAGCAGGCTGAACAGCATAATCAGTGTCAGCAGCAAAGCCAGCGGTTTTCTTACCTGTTTTCTTTTCAAGTTTCTCATCTCCTATTTTTTGTATTATAGCATCAAATCTAAGTTTTAAGGCAGCGAAAATATTGTACGGTATCCTCACATCCTTCCTTGCAGGGAATAATAAAAACGGCTGCGTAAAAAATATGATCGTCACAGCCGTGTTCCTGCCCATCATTGCTTGTCCCCGTTCACCTCAAAGGCGGTAAGCAATTCTTTTTGTAGGTCTTCTGACTTGCGCTTCAGCAGAGGAAATACCTCTGCCCAATCAGGCTCTGCCTTCCCGGTTTCCCAGTGACCGACTTTCGTCGACGAGCCTTGATTATCGGCGCTTACAGCGGCGGTTCCGTCCGGGATTCTCACCCGGTTCCCTTGTTCACCCCCGCGGACTTGTTTGTAGGCCGCAGGGTCACAAAAAAATATATTCTTTTTTGTTTTGTAAAGTTAATCTTTCCGGTGCAGGTCTTGTTTGATCACCCTCTTGTAACTTTTCCTTTTTGTGGAGGCAGGTTCTTAATTCATGGTAGATTTTTTTACTTGGATTATTAGAAATTTACTGGTATGACTTAGTCCGATGTTACGCATAAACAGGTGGCGATAGTAGCATCCACCTAGTAGTTAAAAGAAGCGCAACCCTATAAAGGGAAGCGCCTCCGTTGTTCGGTCAACTCTATCCTGTCTCATATTTATATCTGGTAAGGTTTGCTTTAAAAATACCTTAACACATTATTACCCCAATTTCAATGAATTGTTTGGTAAAGTACAGAAAAATACTCGGCACACCTGATATATTCACAACTATACTTAATTCTGCCCGTTTTTCAGCTCCAGAACGGCTTTCCGTGTGAAACCGGTAACTTCAGCAATAAGGTCTACCGGCAGGCCTTTTTCCAGTGCTGCCTTGGCGGTTTCTTTCTTGCCTTCTTCTCGGCCCTTCTCATGCCAACTGGTAGTTATCTGCATGATCGCCTCGGCATCCTTTCTATCCACTTTGCTGCTGCCAAAGGCAGTATATTAGTATAATACTCCAAAGTAAAGTTTGGCAATTACTTTTAAATTAACTTCTTTTTGCAGAATATAGCGCAACTCTTTGCCGTGGTAATCTTGGCTGACATGAATCAGGTGTGCCCGGACAGTGTCAGCGAGATCGGGGATTGGGCATTTGAGGATCGCGGCAGCCTGAACTCCGTTACCATCCCGATGGGATTCCCGCAGACAGCGGCGCCCACCGCGTCGGCTAGGCTCTGGTAGCCGGCGATGGAGAAGTCTGTTGATGTCCCAAATAATTTTTCAGCCACGGCAAGGCTGGTCTCCACGCGGCTCTCTGTCCGGAGTAGCGCTCATGAGCGCCCAGTTTGTCGTATACAGCCTTGTTGACCACGTTTTCGCCGCCGACAACATCGATGGTCTTAATGCCTAAGTCGGCAATCGCCTGCTTCGTTTCGTCGGGTATGCTGCCTTTGCTCACCGGCAGGATGGGATAGCCTTTGCTGAAAGCCAGGGGCCCAGCGACAAGGGAATCCGCGGGCGCCGAGCCGCTGACCACCTGCGCGGCGATCGCCGCAGCCGTGGCGTAGCGGTTGGCGCCCTGGATGCGCTCCACTTTCAGGCCGATATTTTTCAGTTTTCCGGCTACCGACGGGGATACGGCCAACTCCCCGCCCAGGACATAGGCTGTTTCGGCCTTCAATTTTTTGACGGCGTTCTCTGTTTCCTGCGGCAGTTCTCCAGGGCTGGTGAGCAGGATCGGCGCTTTCTTTAAACCGGCCAGGTAGCTGGCCGCCAGGCCGTCGGCAAAATCGCCCTGATCGTCGCCGCGGGCGATGATCACTGTCTCCGCTCCGTCCGGATAAGCGTCCAGCGCGGTTTTAGCGGAGGTGTCATAGCGGTTGCCGCCGGAAATTCTGTTCACCCGGCTGCCGGCGTTATCCGCGGCGAATACTATATCTGGAGTCATGGTCAACACCATGGCGATAGCAAGCAACATGGCTAAGGACTTACGCGCTCTCCTCATCTTTTCCTCCTTGTATACTATCTTGTCTACTATGGGCAGCGGCCGATTTAGAAGATAATTTCCAATTCTGTTGGCGCTCATTTTGATAGGGACATCCCAAGCGTTATCTGGACTTCGGCTGCGAAGATGTAAAGGGGTAAAGGAAGGTGCATCTGTTGCTCGGTCTGTTATCTCGCGACTGGCATTATTTACTTCAATTAACAATTTAGCATATTACCTGCTCAAATTCAAGAGCTAGATGTAATTACTCAATCTCGATGACATTGTCCGGAGTAGCCACACTTCCTGTTTGGATGGCGTTCTTCACTGCATCTTTTTGCTATGTTGTAACTCGAGCAAAAAAAAGACGCCACAATCAAGTGACAACTTTTGCCTGCAGTTAATAATACATCACACGCATGATGATGACTTCTTTTTGCGCCTGATCCACCAAATGAAACACCAGATAGTTCTGAACCACCAGCTTTCGGTAGCCCTTGGAAGCCAGATAAGGGTCCTCCAACTTAGAGCCGATGAGCGGAAATCGTTTCAAGCGATTGATGGACTCATCCATTTTACCCAGCAAATTCAGGGCTGCCTGCGGATTTAGGAGGACGGTACTGATATAAGTATCAATTTCATCCAAGTCCTCATTGGCCAGCGGCGTATAGCGGATGCGATAGTTTTCACTCTCCATGTTTCTTCAGCAGCCGCTTGAATACATCATCTCCATCCAGAAGGGGGACGCCATCCTCCAGCTGGCGTTCAGCGGCGCCGAGCTTCCGGTAGATATCCAGAAGCCCCATCTGCTTGTCGTAGGTATCCATGCTCATCACAACAAGATGGCCTCTACCATTTTTTGTTATAAAAACCGGCTCGTTTTTTTGGTAGCACAGCTCGGAAATCTTTGCGGCGTCGCGCAATTCAGCCATCGGTCGAATCGTCGGCATAACAATCAACTCCTCTTCTTACCCATACTATAGCACAGTTATGGGTAAGAATTCGAGCATAATTATGACTGAACTTTCCACAGATTTTGTCACCTCTACTCCCCTACTCCTTTATAAAAATCTTGTGCTTAATCTGTATCCTCTCCAGCTTTTTTCCGATAGGCTTGATGCCGATCAGCAAAAATACAACATTGGATACCGCGTAGGTGATCGTAGCCGACAGGGCCGTCGCCTGCGCCGCCAGGTAGCGCGCCCAGTTGAAGACGCCTTCATAGGACAGCACGGTCCAGATATCCATGATCGCGGAGAAGAGGATACCGGAAAAAACGCCGTAGACGACGAGGCCGGGCTTGGTTTTGAGCAAACGCTTCACCGGCGGGAAACCGGCGATCAGGCCGATCACACCCCAGGCCGCCATCTGGAAGGGGGTCCAGGGCCCCTGCCCGAAAAATATGTTGGAAATAACAGCCGATAAGGAGCCCACCAAAAAACCTGCTTCGCTCCCCAGATAGATGGCTGTGATAATGACAACCGCGGTCACCGGCTTGAAGAAGGGAATCGGGCCGAAGACAAAGCGTCCCACCACCGCGATGGCGGTCAGCGCGGCGATGATCACCAGCCGCCTGATATCCCCTTCTTTCTTCTCGTAGGCGGCATAAAAGGGAATGCAGGCCAATACCATGATCATAATGGAAATAATATTATAGGCCCTGTCCTTATATAAAACAATGCCTACCCAGAAAAGAAAGACAACAGCTACCAACAAACCTAAAATAAATAGTATTCTCTTTTTATTCACTTCTTCTGCCATTCTCCCTGCATAACTCAATTACATCCTCCGTGGTGATGGCGTTATCGAACATCGCTCTGGAAATCCTGTTGGCCACGGTCGTATAAAAATTATTGTTGCAGAAAAACTCCTCAGGCTCCCCGAAGGAGATAATCGTATGGTCAAAAAACATGCCGCAGCGATCGGCGACGCGGGCGCAGAATTCGATATCATGACTGACGAGCATGATGGTGATCCCCCTCTTCTGCAAATCCTTTAAAAGGGAGCACAGCTGCTCCTTATATCCGGCGTCGATCCCCTTGGTGGGCTCGTCGAGAAGAATGATCCTGGGCTCCGATAAAAGGATCTTCCCGATGGCCGCCTTTTGCTGCTCCCCCCCGCTCAAATCGTAAGGGTGTACGTCGAGCAGATCGCTGATGGAGAGGAGCTCCGCTATCTGATCAATCCTGCGCTGCAGGGCGTTTAGATCACCGCCCAGCACTTTGCTCAGCTCCAGGTAATCATCCCGTACCGTCTCTTTGATAAAAACAGTCTGCGGGTTCTGGGGCAGCAGTGTCAAGCCGTTGACATACAGCTCTCTGCCCTTGTATTTGCGAATGTTCTTGCCGAATATCTTGACGCGCCCTTTGTAGGGACGGTTGGCGCCGGCGATGATATTGAGCAGAGTCGTCTTTCCGGAGCCGTTCCCCCCCAGCAGGCAGACGAGCTCCCCCTTTTTTACGGTGAGGCTCGTATCCTCTATAATATCCGGCGACTCTTTAAGATACCTGAACCAAACCCCTCGCAGCTCAATCGCGGTTTCCGCGTCGGCAGGCGCCTTTTTTCCCCTATGCAGCCTTCTCACCCTGTTGTCATAATTGTCGGCCAGCAGTTCCCTCCCTTCTTTTACCGTTAAAGGGCAGGGCATATTATCATTTAAACCCTGGTAGATCCTGATGGCGCTGGGAAGCCCTTGCGAAATGCCGTTGTCCGCATTTTTCAGCTTATTGCCCACCAGGCGCGGCTCGTCAAACAATAAAACCTTACCCTTTTTCATCACCAGGACGCGGTCCGCCAATGGGAACACTTCCTCTAAGCGGTGTTCAGTCATGAGGATCGTCAAGCCCATATCCTGATTGAGTTTAGAGATAGTGGCGATAAAGTCGGATGCCGCAATGGGGTCCAGCTGCGAGGTCGGCTCGTCCAGAATGAGAATCTCCGGCTGCATGGCCATCACCGCGGCCAGATTCAGTATCTGTTTCTGGCCGCCCGACAGCTCGTCTGTTTTTTTGCGAAACCAGTTTTGAATGCCGAAAAACGAGGCCATCTCACCGACGCGCCTTCTGATCTTCTCTGTCTGCAGCCCCATGTTCTCCAGGCCGAAGGCGAGTTCATGCCACACCTTTTCCGTAACTATTTGATTCTCCGGGTTCTGCATCACAAAGCCGATCTTGCAGGCGGACGTTCTCTCATCCAAATCATCCTGTCTGACTCCCCGGTAATAAATAGCGCCGCTCTTCTCCCCCTGGGGGGCCAATTCACGCTTAATGAGTTTGAGCAGGGTCGTCTTGCCGCATCCCGATTCACCGCAGAGAAGTATGAATTCCCCCTCTTTTACCTGAAAAGATACGTCGCTGAGCGCCGCTGTGTCTCGCAGCGGATAAGAAAAGCTCAAATTTTCGATTCTAAGTATTTCCACTTAATCTGCTCCTTAATTTCGATGAGAGTGGGAAAGAACATGAAAAGAGCCATAAAGGCATAAAATGCCGCGGACAGCTCTGTGATGCCCACCCGCCCCAGGGTAGGGTAAAAATGGAACGACAAAAAGCCGGCGCTCTTGCCGGCAATAAAAATAAGCAAATAAATAGCCATCAATCCCAGCATGAAGGCGTCGTCTAGGCGAAAAGTAAATATAGAAAACGTTGTTCTTTCCGGCAATCCATACCCCCGGGCCTTCATGGAATCAGCTGTCTCCAGAGAATTCTCTATCGACCACCCGATCAGGCTGTCGAATATGCGCATCGCGCCCCCAACCTTATCCGGCAGGTTATCCGCGGCATAGAAGCCCATCGTTTTCTGAGATTTATTTATTTTCTCCGCCTGCCTTTTAAACAGGGGAATAAATCTTAAGGCCATGGTCAGCAGCAAAGAGAGCTTAGGCACGACTCTGCCAAATAGATAAAGGGTTTTATCCGTGCTCATCACCTCATTTAAGCACTTGCACCAAAAAATGACGGCAATGATCATCACCGCGATAAACTCGCCATAGATCAGCGCCTCTTTGGTCACCGGGTTATCGTTGATAAAAAACAGGATCGTTTCCCCATTGTGAGAGAACAAGGGGTTGGCCAGCGACAGCAAAATAAACACCACTATGTAAAAACCTATGTCCGACAAAAACTGTCTCCTCGCGCTCAACACCCCGCAAAAGGCGACGCCCCCCGCCAGGGAACAGAGCAGGAAAACTGGATGACTGGTAAACATGGTGACAAAGAGCACAATTACAAAATAAGAGAATATGACCAGCGGATGAAACAACTCAAAGCGATTCCTCACTGTTAAAGCTTCCCCCCACATCTCTCCCCAGGTCGCAGGTATACACAAACTCGATCTTATCCTTATCCTTCAGCTTATATTTACTGACGCCATAATTGGGGAACTCCCCGTTGACCTTATACATCCATCCGCTCAGAGGCCCGCAGGAAAACTCGTAGAGGTGATTGATCCCCTGGATATAGGCGCTTCCATAGGCATTTTTACTCTCTCCCTGGTATTCCATATGAATTTTATTGTAGCGGACAGCCCTGCTCAAGATGTCAAACACCGTATCGCCCGGCCGCAGCCGGTACCGGGTTTCCGGCAAAATTACGCCGTCCCGGGGGACATATTTTTCGTCATTCAGTTCCGGCGCTAATTTTTCCATATTGTCGAGGATAGTGTCGCACCTGATGCTAAGGGTGACCACCTGCGAGTCTTCCCTGATATCGTCGATATGCGTCAGGTAGTACTCGTCAACCGATAGGATCTCCACCCGGGAAGCCACAAAAAATACGAAAAGAGCAGCAAAGGCCAGCAGCAACAGGTTTTTCCTCATGGCCGAGGCCCCCCTGCGAAAAGCCGCCGCTCAGCGGAGACGTTGCGCATCATTCCTCATCATCCCCATCGTCTTCATAATCGGGCAGCAGCTCTTTTTTCCTTTTCCTGATGCGATAAACAACCGCGGCGATCAAGATGGCCGCCGCCGCAGAGGCGACGCCGCCGATGATAAGAGCCCTCAGCTTGCTGTCTATTTGCGTTTGGGCGCGCTTAACATCCTCATAACCCTGAACCTTCGGCTGATCCGATTCAGGGAGGGAGCTGATCTCCCCCATGATGCCGTCCACAGCCTTTTTATCGGAAATCCCCAGCTTCTCAAAGGGATAGAGGGTCTCCATGATCCTCGTGCCGAGGTCCTCTATCTTTTGCTGCACAGCCTCGACAGAGGTCTTTTTCGCCTCTAAATCATCCTTGACACCGGGATAGTCGCCGGCATTCTGCGCGTTGCTGATTTTAGCCAGCAGAGAGATGATCTGCGAATAATAATCTGTGGGAGGGTTGTCCGGGATCGCCTTGTAATCCCGGTAGTCCCGCTCAGTGAACACATAGTTCTCATAACTGCCGCTTCCTGTGTTAAACAGATCGGTCACCGCTCCCTTGCCCTGTTCCGCGATATTCATCGCCTCGGTCAGATATTCGGAGGTGTTGCTGATCTTGGCCTCGCTCATCATCTGCGCCAGATACTTATAGGAATAGACATAGCAGCGCTCGGCGATCGGTACGTCCAGATATCTCTTGAAGAGAGATTTGATCTCCGCAGTACCCTTCTTGCCGCTCTCCTTTAAACTGACAATATCCTTGTTCAACTGAGCGATGCTCTCCTTAAGCTCGTCCGCCGGCTCCGGCCGGAAATCATAGAGGGAGCGATACCCATTGCAGAACCGGTAATAAGCGGCCAGGGCATACAGCGTCTGTTCGGAGGCCATGGAGTTGCTCTTGTCCGGAAGGGCGCCGCGGTTCTCTTTATCGTAGGTAAAGGAATGGATAAACCCTCCGTCGGAGCGGCGGTATTTCATGATGCCGTCGATAACGGTGTTCCCCCCCTTGATGAAGCGCTGATCGGTCAAGGGATCGATGCCCAGGGCGCAAAGAGCGACCAATACCTGGCTGGTGCTCTCCACGTTTTGCATACCCCAGCTGGAAAAATCCCCGTCCTGCTTCTGCAGAGCGGACAACCTCTGCAGCGCCCTGTCCACAGCCTGACGGACAGTTGACTCCGTGCTCTCCTTATTCCACTTGGCGACAAATGTGTAGGCCTGCTCGCTGTTATAATAGGGGGCCAGGGCCTGGATAGCCATGCCCGTCATATCCGCATCGCTCTGTGAGCCGTCCAGGGCAAAGCCCCCGTCTTTCAGCTGCTGCCTCAAGATTTCAGTGATAATGGTGTCCCTGTTGTCAGCGGCATCGTCGGGGGTTTTATAGCGCAGAGCATCCAGCGTGATCAGCCCCCAGATCGAGCCGTTGATCCCCTGATCCGACAGGGGCTTGGTGCGGCCGCGGTAATAGACGCCGTCCGCGATCAGGTTGATGGGTTGAGTGGGATCCCCCCCCGCGGCCAGCACCGCCAGGGCGATGCGGTGCCACTCGGTGGCCTTGGAGACGTCCAGCCGGCCTTCTTTCTGATAGCGCTTGGCGACGTTCTGCCTGACCATCTCCAGATAGGCCGGGGCGTCGTCCTCTATCCCTAAGCGCCCAATCCCCAGGGCGTACCAATCGCTCGCCGAAGTCCCGGCATTGGCCAGCAACTCTTTGCTGAGCAAATTGCCCTTCGCATTTTTGTTATCCGCCTTTTTCCAGGCGATAATCCGCTCCATCGTCTGCCGGATTTCCGGCTGAGAATAAGCGCGGTGCTCCGCAAAGGCAGCTACCGGATTAAGAATTAGGATTAGACACATAAAGCAGACTATCGTTCTGACGGCATGTTTCCCTTTGATCGCCAATCCCCCCAGTTTTCCTCTTCCCTTGACCAATCTTATAATCGCCGGCTGTAAGCGGCTTACCGCCGGCAGACTATCATTCATACGCTTATCCCCTTAGCTAAAAAAGGCGCTGCCCAATTAAGGGAAGCGCCTCCGTTGTTCGGTCAGCAGCATCTCTAATCTGATAATGCTTGTTTTAATCATAATCTATCATATTTTTCTCTCAATTTCAATAGTTGGCGAGGATTTGCAATTCTAATACAGGCATCGCGCCCGCATAGAAATTCTCTTTAACAGTTTCGTGGACTCCCGTAACCTTTTCAGCACCTGCCGGTGAAATTCTTTGACCGTCTTCCTCTGCTCATCCGTCATCCGGTGGCTGCTGAATCTTGCCTCTTGATGAATGTCCGCCACTTTGGAAAACTTCTCCCCATAGCCCTCTCCTAATAAAGCAGGCATTGTCTCGACATAGTCGTACAGGGATACGTTGCGGACAACTAAGCCCATGGCGGCAAGCAGATCCATCGTGTAGGCAAAAATATCCTGAATGGCTTCCTTATTGTTTTCCAGCTCAAGCAATTTCAAACGCCGTGAAAGCGCCGCTTTTCTCCTGATAAAGCAAATCGTCAGGAAAAGCAAGACAGCCAGCAATAGAAGCGACAGGCCAATCAATAAACCACGAACGAGCGAAGGCGGGCCAAAGGGGAAGGCTTCGGAGTCTCCGCCCTCTTCATTGCCTTCCGCTGTTTCAGGCTTCTGCTTTTGCGGCGGTTCTTGCTGAGGCGACTCGCCGCCGGAAGTATCCGCGCCCTCTATCTCCTCCGCCTTTTCCATCACATCCAAATAGGGGGGAGTCGCTTCAAAGGGGACCCAGCCGATACCGTCTTGATAGATCTCCACCCAGGCATGGGCATGAGTTCCATCTACGGCGACTACGGAATTAGCGGCAAGGCCGTCCACATCGCGCGGTGTTATTATATAGCCCTCCACATAGCGGGCAGGAATTCCGTAGTAGCGAAACATTAGAGCCGCGGCCGTTGCATAATGAATGGAATAACCGGAGCGTGTTTCTTCCAAAAACTTCCTCAGGAAATCTTCCTCCCCGCTTCCGGAGGAAACTTTTTCACTATACTCCAAATAAGTGGTTAGATATTGCAAAATATTTTGTTTGGCGGCGCTGTAGGATAAATGTGCTTTTCCGCCAGTGTCGTACGGCCCTAAGTGGTTGGACAAAAGGTTCCTAATATCTTGCGGCAACGCGGTAAAATTATCATAGACGAATTGATTGTAATGACTTTCAGTGAGCAGATACCGTTCCGCGGCAGGGGTGTTTTTTTGTTCTGCTTCACTGAGCAAGGCCGCCAGAGAGGTATATTTCTTTACCTGGTTGGGCAGGGTTGTATACCGATAAAAGCGGCTGCCGGTGATCCCCGGCGAGCGCAGGTCCGCGTCCCCAATGCCGCCGGCAGGCAGCAAATCGGGATCAACCCGATAGGCCTCGTAGGGCGCGTAGATATATTTGCTGTTGGCGCCGATGTTGTTAACAGCCATGCGTATGCCGTCTTCTTCCGAGAGCTCGGGATCGAGGAGCAGGGCGGCATGGGCAAGCTGGGTCTGGCCATAGAAGGAATCCTGATGCAGCCAGTAAAACAGAGCCGCATATTCGTCATACAGCCTCTCATTGTCCAAAGGCTGCCACCCCTTGCCGTTGTACACACTCCCCACATAACCGCGTAAATATAACGATTCCGGTTTGCTCATGACGACTTCCAGGGCGGGGGTATCCTTCAGTTCCAAATCAGATACGTCGGAAAAATCCCCCTCAGGCAGGATATCGCCCGCTTTCTTTTCATAACGAAGGCGATCGGTCGCGGAGATCACCGCGGACCTGGCGGAGGAGAACCAGCCAAGCCTTTGACTGTGATCAGCAATATCGCCGACCATAAAAACACAGAGCAGCACCCCGCAAAGCAGCGCCAGAAAGGAGCTGATGGAAAGCAGCGTCTCTCCCTGCTGTCTGCGGCTTCCCTGCCGCAAAAACACTCTGTGCTTGTAAAACAGCAATACCAGAGCGCCGAAAAGCAGAATAAACCATACGAGCGAAAGATCCCTCCCCAATATGGAGATGAGGATCAAAAGAGCCAGCACCAAAAGGGAGGAAAGCATCCAATTCCAGCTGCGCGCCAGGTAGAGGCAAAGATAGGCGAGGAGAACGACAGCGATCACCAGGAACGCCGTGGCGCAAAAAGCATGCTCCCCCGCGGCGGCGGTGACCTGAAAAATAGGAAAAATTCGACCGAAATTCCTGCCGAGCACAGTGAATATTTGATTGGCGGTCAGGCAAAATCCGTTGGCAACGGCATCTCCGGCAGCCATGCAGAGAACGGCGGCGAGGGCCGCTGGAAATCCGATGGCGATCAGCTTCCTTTTTTCATAGGCAAAGCCGGCGTTGCCTGAGAAAACACAGATTAATCCGATCAGGAGCAATAAAGGAACCGCCGCGCCCAGGACATGCAGAGCAAAGACGCTGTAGAGCGCCCCGCTCAGGCTAAAAAAAAGAAGGGCCGCCGCCAGACTGCCGCACACCAGGTCCGCTGTTCTATCCGATTTTTTTGTTTCATGTTTTGTAAAAACGATTTCTAATCCGCTTGCTTCTTTATTTTCTTTCATCAGATCTCCCCAGTTCTTAAACCACTATGGAATATAAATCCTGCTCCGCGCCGGCGGGATAAAAGGGAATAACCTGCACATCGGTCTGTTCGTCTATCTTCTCCGGCCGCTCCTCATCCTGACAGAGCAACACGGTTACCCGTGATTTGGGGGCAAATAAACGAATATCTTTAGGCGGCCTGGCGGTTATATAGACGACATGCGAAAAATCACAGGCCATAAAATTCTGGATATAGTGCTCATAGCAGAAAAATTCATCCTCTTTCTGCCCGGCGGCAAGAATTTTTTCCAGGACGCCGCTGATTTCCTCTTCCGATTGAAGGGAATAGCGAAGAAAGGCGCCGTTATTCTGGTCTTGCCAACCGATAAAATGCGGAATCCGATCCGCGATCAAGGCCTGGATTAAAGAAATAAAAACCTCGGCCATGGCATCGCAGACAGAAGGCGAGGGTGGCTTTGCGGGATCCGCGGTTCCTGTCTCGTAAAGGATCAGCAGAGAATTCTCCAAGGGCAGTCCCGCTTCCCGTACAATGAGGCGGTCTAATTTACGCGTCAGCTTCCAGTGAATATTTTTTAAGCTGTCCCCGGGAATATATTCCCGTATGCCGAAGGGTTCGCTGACATCGTATCCCGGTTTTTCCGTTGAATAGTCCGTTCCGTCTTTATCCAGGTTACCGCCTGTCCCCAAAGAAACGGCGAGGGGAAACAAATTCGGCAGAACAGCGACCGAACCCCTGACACCGGGGAGGATATTGCGGCAAGTCAGCCCGAAAAGATCATAAACTCTCAGCCGTTTCATGGAAAAAGATATCTTCCCGCAGTGACTGTCTTTTAATCTTAACGGCCATTCTACGCTTTGGCGGGCGCCGAGGGGAAAGGAAACGGCGGCCGCTCTCTCCTCGCCGGTCAGCATATTCTTGCTTGTCAGGACCGCCTCCACCATGCCGCAGGGCGCCAGGGAAGAATTTTTTGCCGTAAAAACCCCTTGCATTTTTTCTTCTTTTTCCAGCGTATCAGGAAAAGCCACGGCGATTTCCAGGCGGGACGCCGCGATTTTGTTCGCCGCCATACAGGCAAGGGGAACGATAACCGTAAGCAGCAGCAGGAAAACAGCCCCCGCCGCGTTTGTAAAAATAGTCAGCGCCAGGATGAGAAGAATCCAGAGAACCCATTTTAGCCAGGATGTGATCATATCGCTCCCTTGCTTTTCAGCACAGGCATCTCCACGCCGCTCACAACCTCGTGCAAAATACCTTCGGCGTTCGTGTCCGTGATCCTCGCTTTCGGCTTCAGGATCAGACGATGGGCGCAGACATCGTTGAAAACCGCGGAGACGTCTTCCGGCGCCACATAGTCCCGTCCCTGGACATAGGCATACGATTTGGCCATCTGGCAGACAGCCAGCGCGCCCCGGGGGCTGATCCCCAGCTGCACCATAGGGTGGCTTCTAGTGGCTTCCGCCAAATGGGTGATGTACTCATAGATGGGCGCCGCGATATGCACTGCCGCGGCCTCTTCCTGCATTCTTAAGATTTCCTCACGGCTGACAACGGCAACAATGTTTTGCAGGGGATTCTGCGTGTGGCGGTCGACTAAGATGTTTACCTGGCTTTCAAAATCAGGATACCCCATTTCCAAACGGATCATGAAGCGGTCGAGCTGCGAATTGGGCAGCATTTGGGTTCCCGCGGAGCCGACAGGGTTCTGCGTGGCGATGACAATGAAGGGGGAGGGGACGCTATGGGTTATCCCGTCGACCGTGACCTGCCTCTCCTCCATCACTTCCAAGAGCGCGGACTGGGTTTTGCTGGACGTTCGATTGATCTCATCGGCCAGCAATATATTCGTCATCACCGCTCCCGGTTTATAAGTGAAGGTATTCATATCTTTCTCCAGCACGGTAAAACCGACGATATCCGAGGGAACGCTGTCAAAGGTAAACTGCACGCGCTTATAATCCAAGCCCAGCACACGGCTGAAGGCCAAAGCCAGGGTTGTTTTTCCCACGCCGGGCACATCCTCCAGCAGGATATGCCCGTTGGAGAGAACCGACATGAATACCCTGGAAATAATATCATCCTTGCCGATGATAACTTTTTTTACTTCGTTTAAGATGCGTTCTGTCTTGTTTTGCATAACTTTCCTCATTTCCGTTATCAAATTTCTTGCCCCATCCGCATCATCGCCGCCGGGACGCCTCCGGCCTAACGGTTAAAGGTGTCCCGGCCGCTCACCATACTTTATGATAGTTATTCCCTTCAAAGTTTCCTCCGATATCTTTCCCCAAAGCCAGGGTAAAGCGGACGCGCACCACGTCTCCGTTTTTTAAGTTAGCCTCGCTGAAGCCCCTGCCTAAGAATATGCCGTTTACGGAATACATCCAGCCGGAGCCCTGGCAATAGTCAAATTCACCCAGGCTATCGTCATAGCGCTGCTCCTTCCATTCCATGCCGTCCTCGTTAATGGCCTCCACCAGATCCTGAGGGATGTTGACACCCCGGCCTATTCCCGGTTTTTCGATGCGTGCCAGATAGAAGCCTTCATCAATATCCCCCTTTTTTTCATACTTAAAGCCATGGCCTTCTAAAAAGTCGACGATTGTTTGGGAAGCCGGTATCCCTTGATAAATGGGGACCTTTGTGGCTTCGATCAGATAGCCGAGCCCCAACACGCTGGCATCGACGCTGATCGTCACGGTACCGATCTTTCCGTCGTTATCCGGCGGAATGCATTTTATATTGTAGCTATAGTCGTTTATTCGCCCATCCGTGTCCTCAATGCGGATATCAAGCTTATTGCCGCCCTCTGTCATAGACAGGATATACTCTGTATAAGAGCCGCTGACGCTGCTATGTATAACCTCGCTGCCGTTTAAATAAACGTTTATTCCCTGGTAATAGATGCGGTTCCCCTGATAATCGACAGGCCATACTTGCAGCGTAAAAGAATAGCCCTGAATAGTCATGCCTTCTCTGACGTTAGTTTCCTTCAGCTTGGGCTCCGTTTCAGTGGTAGAAAGAGGCACATACCTGATGTTGTAGACCCCGCTGCCGGGTACAGCCGTCTCCTTCCCCTGCGAGTTCTTAGCCCCCAAGCGAATTTCATTATACCCCAATTTCAACTCAACTGTGTAGATTCCATTTTTGCTTGGGGAAAGCGTATCTCCGTTAAGTTTGACGGCGAGCTTCCACGCTTCGCTGCTCTGGCCGTACAAATAGGCTTCAAATTGGAAATGGGGATCGTGAACGGTCATACCGTCTTTAAGATTCGTTTGCGCCATCGGGACCGGCGGTTCATGATAGGTGACGGTACGGGTATCCTTCCCTTCTTGTCCCTTATAGGAGGCGTAAAACTCTATCGTGGTTTTTTCCCCAGGTTTTAATTTAACCCTGTAGGTGTCGACATCCCGGGGCGTCACCTTCTCGCCGTTACATTTGACGGTCAGCGGAAGGTCATGAATGTCACCATCCTCATTGAAATAAGCGACCGCCTTAAAATCAAGATATGGTTTGTTCACATCTCCGTCTTGCAACTCCGTCCAGATAAGGGGCTTCCCGGTCTCGATCTCCACGTAGACGGTGTAATCCTTATATATCGGTATAACCTTGCCCAGCTTATCCGTATAGACCACGGCGACGCGAATGGCGTTTTTCCCTTCATCTAAAAACACGGACCCCTGAAACGGCTGCCGCGCCTTGTTGACATAAACATATACCCCCTGCACCTTCAACTCGGGGATCAGGTGCTTGATTGTAAACTGAAGGTGTCTCGTGTGTATTGTACGGCCGTCAGGAATGTCCGTGATAAAGTAAGTAATCCTTTTTGCTTCCGGAGATTTTTGCCAGCCGTGACCGCCGCTGCCGCCGAAACCTGGGAAGTCGGAATCAGCGGGATCATCCGCCTTGTCGGAAGGCTCTTCCTCCTGATCAGCGTCGGTATCGTCTAAACCCGTCCAAATACTATCGGATAATTTCAGGCTGGCCTTATCTGTCATGAGCATGCGCGAAACATCCAGCGCCTGCCCCCCTATCGGGTTGTCCGGCGGAACATACGTCTGGTTTTTGGCAAAGGCTGCGCTCACCAGCACGAGAAGCATGACGAGCAAACAACCCGCTATATTTTTAACATTTTTAGGCATTGGAAACCTCCTTCCCGCCTTTTCACGCCTGCCGGGCTCTTTTGCGGGCCCGGCAGGCGATCAGGAGAAGACGGGATACATGCGCTTCCCTATTCTTGCTTAACGCAGCAGTTCTTTCAGTTCATTTTCCACAGTTTTGTTTACAGCCAGCGGCCCGCCGAAGATGGTAAAGTTAGCTGCCGGCGCCTTTGTCAGGTAGTCCTGCACATCGGAAAGGTCACCCTTGACGTAGATGATCGGGTTTCCGTTGACCGCCGCTCCCACCGCGTCCGCCAGTTTCAGGTAGCCGACGATGGAAAAGTCGGTTGCTCCGGCAAAGGACTTTTCAGCCACTTTAAGGCTGGTCTCGATGCGGCTCTGTCCGGCATAGCGCTCATGGGCGCCTAACTCGTTGTAGACTGCCTTGCTCACTACATTTTCACCGCCGACGACGATGATCTTTTTAATGCCCAGGTCGGCGATCGCTTTCTTTGTTTCTGCCGGGACGCTGTTCTTATCCACCAGCAGCAGGGGATAACCTTGGCTGAAGGCCACGGGACCGGCTACTAAGGAATCCGCGGGCGCAAAGCCGCTGACCACGATGGCTGTCTCGGCATTGCCTCCCTCTGCGGCGATCTTGGCCGCGGTGTCGTAGCGGTTGGCGCCGTTAAGTCGTTTTACTGTAAGGCCCAACCCTTTCAGTTCTGTTTCCGCGTTTGCGGAAACGGCTAATGTGCCTCCCAGAACTATGGCGTTCTTCGCTTCAAGCTTTTTGATGGCGTTCTTCACCGCATCCGACAGGCTGCCGGTGCTGGTGAGCAGAACCGGCGCATCCTTCACCCCTGCCAGGTAGCTGGCCGCCAGGCCGTCGGCAAAGTTGCCCTCGTCGTCCCCGCGGGCGATGATCACTGTTTCCGCTCCGTCCGGGTAGGCGTCCAGCGCTGTTTCGGCCGAGGTGTCGTAGCGGTTGCCTCCCGCTATTCTGTTCACCTCGCCGGGGGCTACGTCTAAGTCAACGACCGTCTGCGGGGGATTTACTTTAACATTGATCTGATTTCCATTTTCCTGGTCAAAAACATCCTGGTACATGACGTGGTTATAGTAAATGGTAATATCCAGATCATTTGCTCTAAGCGGATCGGTCGAATAGGTCACATATTTCGTAACATCCTTCTGCAGTCCGTTGGCGAGGTTGGCCACGACCTCCATCCCTGCCGGATCAAACGCCTCTCCGCTCTGATAAGACGTTTTCGTGGGTTGCTTTGTCACTTCAATGCTTTTAATTTTACTCCCCAAGGCCATCATATGCGCCGAATCGTTTTTAAAATACATGGTTCCGTACTCGTCTATAATGGGGCTGCAGATGGCGTATTGGGCCTGGGCGTCGACGGGGGTAAAGAGAACAGGCGCCACGCCGTGTACCGTGTGTGTTCCCTTATTATCTGTATAGGTCTCCGCGGCAGGGTCTATCAATGCAGTGACCCCGGGTTTGTCCTTGATCACACGGATCATCCCCGGCGTGTAGTTATCGATAAAATAGACGTACACATAACCGTCTCCGCTTTCGTAAGCGGTGGTCAGCAGGCCGCTGGTCTGGGGATACCCTTTTGTCGGAGCCTTGTAGGCAATTTTCCAGTTTACCAGATCCAGCACGGTGATATTATGGCCGGTGAACTCCTTAAACTGACTTGTTCCCGATACGCCGACATAGGCGCGTCCGTTGTAAACAACGGGGGTAGAGGTGCTCATCGGCGGATTGTTAGGATTATCCCCACCATTATCTAACAGGATCTCCTTCAAGTCATAGCCCTGTACGCCGCTTGCCTCCCTGGCAAAGGTACCGTTCTCATTCACCTTTACGCCGTAAAAGCTGCCTCCCTTGGTAGTGAAATAGTAACGGTCTGTAACCTCATCGTAGGCAACCGTGCTGCGGATATCCCCGTTTAAACCGGAAATCCTGTCAATAATCTCCCCGCTCTCCGGATCCAGGGATAATAAATTGGAGGTGTCGGCTAAATATCCGGTATCTCCGTCGTCCGTACCGACCAGCAGGAAATTGTCGCCGGCATAGGCGCCCGCCCAATAAAAACCTCCCAACTGCGGATGAGCCCAGGTCGGCAGCTTTTCTTCCGCCGGCTGAGCGGGGTCTTCATCTGTAGCGGATAGGCACACGAAATTCGCATCCCTGGTTTCGCTGTTCCAGAAGCCTGTGTAGATATACCCGTCATTATATACGATCGGGGTGTTGGGCTGCCCTCTCAACTGATCATGGTACACCCACAGGCTCTCCAGCGTGTCCGCGTTGAAGGCCTGGATAATGCCGTCTTTCAAAGCCACAAAGATCATGCCTTCCGCATAGGTGGGGGAGGTAATGTTAAAGTTAGATGTCGTTACCATGGTACCTGTTTGTATAATTTCACCGTTTTGGGTATCCATCTTAACGATATTGGTACTCGATGTGGCGATGATATTTCCGTCCACCAGTATGGGAGAGCTTAACGCGCCGCTGTCCCAGCCTTCCCCGTATTTCGTCGCCCAATAAAGCGTGGCCTCGTCTGCTTTTTGGGGAGTAAGCGCATTTACCACGCCGTTGTTGGCGTCGTTCCCCCGGAAGTTCGGCCAGCTCGAGATGATGGAAGGGTCGATGGCCTCGTTTTTAGCGGCTTTTCCCAATGTGACGGCGACGGTGTTCACACCCGCGACCGGCGTAAAGGATTCCCTTTTGCCCACATAATCTGTGAGGGTAACGGTATAGGTGTATTCATCGCCCGTTCTCAGGTCTTGGAAAGCCCCGCCTGCATCAGGCAGCACCCGCTCATTAAACTTGTCGTAGAGGGTAACGCGAGCGTTTTCCGGCTCGGTATTGATGCTCACCGACGCCGGAGGCACAATCTTGACATTGAGGTGATAAGTATTCTCCAGGCCGTCTTTTCCGGAAAGCTTAACGTCAATGTCAATACTGGTTAGCCCTTCAGTATTTATCTGCGGGCTGTCGCTGCCGTTGTAGGTAACGGTCGCCCCTTCGTTCTGAAGCAACGCGCCGATTTTCAGAGTCTTTACTGTGTCGAGAACTCTTAGATTGTATTCGTTTGTATCCCTGTCATATTTAGGTGAAAAATGTACCGCGTTGCCGCTCTCATCGCTGAGCTTCAGCTCCGACAAGACGGGCACAACGTCGACGGCAAAGGAATACAGGACTTCCTGTTTATCGCTCCCCGCGGCGGGGGTCACTCTGACAGCGAAATTCCTCTTTCCCTGCTCCAGTATTTTTGAAACTTTCTTAACAGTACCATCCGACTGCAAGGTTACCCTTTGCTCATTACTCTGAGTATCTGTGTATTCCAGCTTTACAGTCGAGCCGTCATCCGCCGGTACGGCCGCAAAATAGAGAGTTGAAAACTGATCCCCTATTCTCAATTGATAGTCTGTTTTGCCCGGTTCGAATTTAACCGCGCCATCTATATCATCCACGGTCAACAGCGTATTAGTGTTATCCGGACTAGAGGATGTAGCTATCAACAATGAACTTAAAGTGGCGTCCGCCGCCGGTTCAGCCGCCAGCACGCTCGCCGGAAACATGGTTAGCAGCAGGGCGTACACAACAAAAAGAACAACCGCTCGCCTCGCTCGCCTCAAAAAACAGCCTTTCTTCATCTCTCTTCCTCCCTCGCATAAAATCATTTATACCGTGCCCGCAAAACAGAGCCTGTGACATACTGTCCATTCCCGCATATCCACGAATTGCTTATCTATTCACTCAACGGCTGAGCCTTATCGATCATAAACTAGCCCCCTCTCCTAAACAAAAAACCAGAAATGCTATAAAATCCGCACCTCCGGTTTTCCGGTCAGTCCTGATTGTTAAGGTTTGTTATTATGTTTTTCTCACGCGCATCTGTCTATTAGCTATGCCCACGCAACAAAAACTATTAAATTAACTTCAGTATATAATATATAATATTTTCAACAGTTCGTCAAAAATTTGTAACTATGCTATTCAGGGGTGTGTTTGCTGCTTTATCCTTTATCCCGGTCAGTTCCTGCAACTGCAAGACAAGCCTTTGAAATTCTTCATTGTCCATGCTCCTCACCTCCCGGCTATGCTCCCTGTCTAAACTATACCTTTTCCGGCTGTGAAAATCAATGTGATTTAAGAACGAGACAGACCAATATTTAGCAAAAGACAGTAAGCGTGCTTAACCAGCTTGCGCATCATCCCAAAATCAACGCATACCAGGCCTTTTTTATGGGCCCGGTTTGCGCTGGTAAGAGGGTAGAACGCCTGCTGCAGTGGCATTTTGCAGCTAAACCCTGCAGCATTTTTTTATTCAGGCATATCCTCCGGCGCAGAGAGCGATCTGTTTAAACATCTCTCGCCGGAGGTGTCTATTCCGTTTCTTGCTTTACTTCAGCAGTTCTTTCAACTCATCTTCCACCGTATCGCTGACAGCCAGAGGGCCGCCGAAGATTGTAAAGTTGGTATCCGCGGCTACCGCTCCTGTCAGGTAGTCCTTCACATCTGCAATGTTATCTTTGACGTAGATGATGAGATTGCCGTTGACCGCCGCTCCCACGGCGTCGGCCAGTTTCAGGTAGCCGACGATGGAGAAGTCTTTCGCTCCGGCAAAGGCTTTTTCCGCCACGTCAAGGCTGGTCTCGATGCGGCTGTGTCCGGCGTAGCGCTCCTTGGTCTTTAACTCGTTGTAGACTGCCTTGCTCACCGCGTTTTCGCCGCCGACGACGATGATCTTCTCAATGCCCAGGTCGGCGATGGCTTTCTTTGTTTCGGCAGGAACGCTGTTCTTATCCACCAGCAGGATGGGATAGCCTTGACTGAAGGCCAGGGGGCCTGCTACCAGGGAATCCGCGGGTGCAAAGCCGCCGACCACGATGGCGGTCTCCGTCTGGCCTCCCTTAGCAGCGATCGCCGCTGCGGTGGCGTAGCGGTTTTGGCCTTGGATGCGCTCCACTTGTAGCCCCAGGCTGTTCAGCTTGTCGGCTACTGTCTGAGAGACGGCCAGTTCGCCGCCCAGGACGTAGGCTTTTGTAGCGCCCAGTTTTTTAATGGCGTCTTCTATTTCCTGCGGCAGGCTGCCGGGGCTGGTGAGCAGGATCGAGGCGTTCTCCACCCCTGCCAGGTAACTGGCCGCCAGGGCGTCGGCAAAATTACCCTCGTCGTCGCCGCGGGCGATGATCACTGTATCGACACCGTCCGGGTAGGCTTGCAGAGCTGTTTTAGCAGAGGTGTCGTAGCGGTTGCCTCCGGCTGTTCTGTACACTTCTCCGCCTGCGAATGGTTCCGCATCGATCGTCCCTGTAATCTGGACGCTGTCTTCGGCCTTGCTTTCTCCTTCTCCCTTGCTGAGGTTTACGGTGAAGGTGAAGCCGCCGTCTGTGCCGGCAACTGCCGCATTAAAGCTGTCTATGGCCACGGTGGCGGTCACTCCGTACAGTTCGAGCTTAGCGATCTCGGATTCGATCCATGCCTTGACCTCTTGCTCGCTGTTGGCGGTGTCCATGGTCACGGTGTAACCCAGGCTTTGCACCACGGTCTTCGCCTTAGCCACGGCTTCTTCTTCAGTCATTTCCATGCCGACAAGAGCCGCGAGCGCGCTGTCCACTTCTCCCTGTGTCGCCGTTGGATCGGTGAGTACGTTCATGGCTGCATTATAATCTTCGTTTGCCTCTAATTCGCTGTCTTCATGCTGTGACCGCAGTTCGGCAACTTTCCAGGTCAGAGCTATTTTGTCCCCCAGATCGGGAACGATGCTCTCTTTTCCCCAAGATGAGTTGTCGGCATTAAGGTCGGCGCCGTAGCCATAAACCGTGAACTGCCAGCGCATGACCTCCCTATCGCCCATGTACCAGGAGGAAGCCCCAACGCCGGGGAACGACGGAGCGCCGCCCTCGGATCCGATTGAGTACATCCAGCCGGAATCGCCATAATAGTCAAACTCACCCAGCTTCGTATCTATACTGCCTTCGCTGGTGTCTATATCTCCCGTCTTGGCGAGGATATAATCCGCGATATTTACCCCTGTCTGAACCACGGGGTAGACCTGAGCCAGATAGAAGCCCGTATTAACATCCCCCATACCTTCCCAGTTCAGACCGTTTTCCTCTAAAAGGTCGACGATGACCTTGGATGCCTTCGTGCCCTTGGGCACGGTAACAAGCGTCGGCTTAATGATATACCCCAGCCCGATAGTGTTCGCGTCCATAGAGACGGCGACGGTGATGTCTTTTATGACCTGCGGGGGAATGGCCTGCATGCGGTTGATGGCTGTATTGGCGGCGGCGTAGATGGTAGCCATAACCGCCTTGTAGACGGCCTCCTCGGATTCGTTCTCCGGCTTGGGCTTGGCCACCTGGATGGCGTAAATGCCGTTCTCATATTCGAGCAGGATCTTGTCCCAGTTCTCTGGGCTGTAATCCGCCTCGTCCATCCGCTCCAGGGCATCTCGCAGCTGTTTCAGGGCATTCTCGCGGTCCTGGGCGTACCTGTCCTCGCCGCTTTCCTCCACCCATTTGGCGTAGAGAGTGACGTCATACACGGGGATGACTGTCTCCACCCAGGGCTCATCGAAGATGCCGTTATCGTAGTACCAGCCGGCGAAGGTATAGCCCTCCCGGGTGGGCCGGGGCACGGCGACTGTGCTCCATGCCGGACCGGTGACAGGCTGCACGGCGCTGCCGCCGTTGGAGTTGAAGGTGATGGTCGTCGTCTTGTCGAGCAGGTACGTCGTGCCGCCGACGCCAGCAAGCACGGTCACGTTGTCGGCGACGCTGTAAAAATCACGCACCATTTCGGGCCTGTATTTGTCGTTCATTTCCTCATAGCTGTCCTGCGGGCCCAGAAAAGCGTCTGTGACCTGATACTGCCACGCGCCGTCGACGAGCTTGAAGATATACGTGCCCTTCGCCGAAAACGAGCCCATATTATAATCTCTGCCTGAAATCGCAACGTACACGTTATCGTCGCCGTCCAGGCCGATATCAAACAATTCGACTCCCGGTCTTTCATAAATCAAAGTATCTGTGGAGGGTAGCGCGACCGGCGTTTCGCCATCCTTTACGAGGTAGACCGTTCCGCCCGCCTTGACGAGCAGCGTCCCGCCAAAATTGACCTTCTGTATCTGTAGCGTTCCTTCGAGTCCCGCGACGCCGACGGCTTCCCACGTCTTTGTGTCCGCGTCGTATTTATATGCGCCGGACGCGGTATTGGCGTAATAATTCGTTCCCGCCTTATAAAAACCGGTAAAGGCCAGTTCATTCGCCTGCCAGCCGGTCCCGTCCCAGTGCCTGTTTTGAATCCATACGTCGTCGTGGCCGATCACGAGCGCGTCGATGCTATCGAGCTCGCTGACCTGCGCGACAAACGAATCCGCGACCTCCGTCCACTGTCCGCTGTCCGCGGTATAGCGGTAGAGCCGGTAGCCGGTCTGGTGCCCGGGGATCGCGCTCGACGTCTTTACGAGCGCCGTCAGTTCGTCCCCGCTCGCGCCGCCGATCGCATAGACGTATTCCGAACCGTCAAGGTTGTCGTATACACCGAGCGATAAACCATTCATCAGCGAAAAAGTGTTGCCGTCCCACTCGAAAACGCCAAGCATGCCCGCGGCGTAGATCGTCAGTTCGCCAGTCTCATCATTGACAAAGGCGAGCACGTCGTTGAAATTCGGCCCTCTTTCGAGCGTCGCGCCGTCGAGCAGCCCCCGTAGACGGATATCACCGTAATCCTTTGTCAGGTACGTCAGCGACAGCGGCGCGCTTTCCTTGACCGTGATATCGTACGTCCTTGTCACGGTTTCGTTATCGCCCATCTTTGCGGTCACCGTTACCTTGTCGATCGCCGGCATCTGATTCAAAACAAAGGAAAGAGACCAATTTCCCGCAAGTATCGGACTGCCGCCGTTATAAAACTGCCCGCTGTAGGAAGCGAGCGGCGTGCCCGAGGCCTCCTCTCCCGCGTAGACGGCAAAGCTGACGGGCGTGCCCTCCGCCACTGGGCCCAGCAGCGAATAATTGATTTGGAGCGCCGCGCGCTGACCCTCATACACGTCCGCATTGCTTACGGAATACGTACTCGGCCAAAAATTGCCTCCTGATGTAACGCTGTTCGGTAAACTTGCTCTGGACGACGGCCTGATATTAAAGCTGTTGCGCAGCGCGAGCTGCACGGGCTCGAATTCCGCAGTGTAAGTCGCCGGTCCGCTTTCCCCTACGGGATACCCCTCGGTCGTGACGATGACATTCCGTGCGGAACTCGTGCTGCCGTCCTCCCACTGCTTGAATTGATAGCCCGTAGCGGGCGCCGCCGTGAGCATCCATTTGTCGTTGTCTCCGTCCTTGTCTACATATACCGGCGTTACGGCGCCGCTGCCGGCGGGCGTAACGCCGGAGGACAGCGTATAGGAGGGCGTATAATCCGTCTCAAAATTGAAGCGGATATTGACGTCCTGCGTCGGTGTTATATAAGTAAAATGTATTAATAATTTTACTGCTTTGGTGGCCGATAACGCAAACAACGATTGATCCGTCCCTGTCATTCCACCGACTTCGGATAGGGCGGGGGTTTGGGCAGGAAAGGTTCTCGCCTGATTGACATTATAGGTATAGTTGTTGATGGAGATCGTATTCAGCTTCATCGAGGCAAAGTCGGTATAATAATTTGTCAGTTGAATCCCATAATTGACTGAGGAATCGATATCGATGGCGCTGATAGCCTCGAGGCCTTCTACCAGAACTTCTGGTTTATCAAGATCGAGACATGAAAAACTGGTGCCGTTGTCCCCGACCTCGTCAAATGGGACGTTGGAGGTGATATTGAATTTATACCCCGTTGCCGCCGCGGAGACAGGCGGCGTAGGCGCCAATGAAAACATGAAAAATGCCAGTAATAAACCGCTTATTGCTTTTCTCGCTTTGTTTCCTATTTTCATTTTTTCTCCTTTTTCTTATGGTCGCCATACGCGTAACCGTGTAAAGCTATCTTAGGCGGCTTTGCGCATGACACCGATAGGATTATTTATGCGGCGCGGGAATCCCGCGCCGCATAAGACTGTTTTTTTTAATGCGAACTTACGGTTTTTTGATAACGAAGAGACTGCCGCCGTTATCACCGAAAGTGAGGTACCTGCCGTCGCCGGACATGCCGCCGAGAGCGTAATTGGCGTTAGGCGTGTCCCAGATCCATGTTGCTGCGTGTGAAACAGGAACATAACTGTAGCAATAACCTTTTGCTGCGCTGGCGTTTGTTGTGAAGTATACATAATCGACAACATCGCTGTAAACAATCGGCGAGCACTGGACCGGGCCGTCAGTATATACGTCATACCAACTGCCGCTGAGATCGGGCGCGATGGCTCTTACGCCGCCGTTCGTAAAGCCCGAATAATATCCGACGTAAAGAACGCCGTTATCGGACACAACCGGCGTCGAGGTCGAATTGACGCTTGTTGTAGTGATCTGCTGGTTAGTCAATGTCGCGGTATCGATCACATATCTCCACACATATCCGTTTCTGCTCGTAAAATACAATACGTCTTGGGTTCCGGTGTCATAATGCATGATCGATGAACGGATCTGTCCTGCGCTGCCCGACGCCGGTATGACGCCGCCCGTCGTATCAAACGCCGAAACCGAACGCCAATAGAGGTTTCCGTCGTCGCAGCCGAAGTAGACCTTTCCGTCCACGACGGTCGCACCCGCCCAGTAGAAGCCTGCGCCAGGCGAATACTGTTTGGTTACAACAGAGCTGCCGGAAATATCTACCTGATAGTAAGAGCCGCCTGAGCCGGTCCATGTGCCGAAATACAGGTACTTGCCGTCATATTCTATCGGAGTGTTGGCCTGTCCGCTTACCGCAGCCGAAAAAACATTGCTGATGGTCGGGTCGGCGGCGGTCACGTCGTTGACCTTTTTAAGCTGGAAGCTGTTTTCAAACAGCTGGCAGTCGCTGACGTTCACGATACCGTCCTTGACGAGGTCGTTGTTGGTATATTTGCATACGATCGTATAATCGCCTGCCGTCGAAAAGACCGTCGAGAAGTTCTTGTTGAGTGAAGAGCTCGTTGTGCTTAACGGCTTGGTGGTCGGCGCGCCGGTTTCCGTAGGATCGTCGTTATCCATATTTAAATCGACAACAGCGTTGTCCGGCTTGGTCACCTGGATCGAAAGATCGATATTGGTCGAAGCCGACGCCGCGTCGATCGCCGCTTCGACGTATAAGCGGGCGCTTGAGGTGCCCGCGAGCTTAACTTCGTTCATGACCGTGGCAGAGCTGGACTTTGCGATATTGAGCGTAGCCGGAGCGTTCGTGAATACCGGTGCCGCGCCCGTGGACAGGAAGTATAGGCTGTCGCCTACCAGCACGGGCGTGCTGAGCTGGGCAAAGACTGCCGAAGACGCTTGTTCATTCCATACTTCAGCGTTGGTGGAAAGATCGTATTTCGCAATACGCGCGCCGCTATAGCTGCCCGCGCCGCTGCCGCCGTTGTACAGATAATAAGCGTAGCCGCCGTTTATGACCGCCGTGTTGTTGACCGTCCCTAAGAAACTGGAGCCTGCTTTGTTAAAGGGCGTAACCAACAGATACTGCGTATTGTTGGTAAGTGTTACGCCGGTTCCCGCCTGCGTCGTCAGCGGCGTTCCCGTCAATACGCCGTTATTGTCTAGATCGCTCTGGAAGCTCGGCCACGCTGCAAAGGCGGAGGCAGTTACTGCAAATAGAAAAACAACCGTCAGAACCATCGTCAAAGCTTTACTTGACTTCATTTTCATCTCATTCACCCTTTCTTTCTTAAATTTTTTGGTGCTTGATTCTTACAATTGGGCGCACCGATCGCTTCCCGCCGTGCCGCGCCCCCGCGCTGCGGTCAATGTGCAAACGCTTGCCTACCGATTCTTCAACCCGATATGCCCCGTCCCCGCACTGCGGGGAATGTGAAACCAGCGTGGGACATCACTCCTTCTTAACTTTATTTTCGATGTGCCATACAGCCGCTCAGCCGCCGCGATTATCAGTACGATTGGTGAAGAGCATGAACGTGATGTATTCTGCTAAGCTCAATCTGATCATTGACCTGCTTTGTCGGGCATAGTGCGAAAAATATTGCTTCGGTTCGGTGAATCTTGACGAAAAAATAGTGTGTCTGGTGGGGATTTAACATCAATGTTTCGGCGCTTTATTCAATACTTTGCTAAATATCCTTTGGCGGATGGCGGTTATACGCTTTTGGAATAAAACAAAAACGGCTGCCACAATCAATAATCTGATCGTCACAGCCGTTTTCCTGCCAATCGACGCTTGCCCCTTTCACCGCAGTGCGGCAAGCAAAATTCTTTTTGTAGGTCTTCTGACTTGCGCTTCGGCAGATATTGTTTCTGCCAATCAAAGCTCTGCCTTCCCGGTTTCCCAGTGACCGACTTTCGTCGTCGAGCCTTGATTATCGGCGCTTACAGCGGCGGTTCCGTCCGGGACTCGCACCCGGTTCCCTTGTTCACCCCCGCGGACTTGTTTGTGCGCCGCAGGGTCACAAAAAGATTCATTCTTTTTCAGTTGTCAAAGCCTTACTTTCAGGCGTATTCAATAACCCCTTGTATTTGCACTTCTGTAGAAGCAGGCTCTTAATATCAGTTGAAAATGTTGAAGACTGCCTCAACTGGCTCAAGTAACGCTTGGCTCCTGCCAGGAATGCTGTGTTTTATAATTAGGATGTGAGTATAAAGGTGAAGGTTATCTCCGATTAATACTGTGTTCTTCTGATAAGGTAGGATACTTGCTGGTTAAAATTTTTAAAGAAGGAGTAGTAGTTTTTGTTTTAATCATTCTATCACATTTCTTTTAACTATCAATAAGATATTAGCAAAAAAGGCAATAAAATCTTCCGACAAGATCAGACATATATAGTCAATCAACAGATAACAGCTGTTATCCAGGTATCTGCGGGGCTCCTCAGATCCCGGCCGCTTCGACATCCTCGCTCAACACCTCGGCAGCCTTTTTCAGTTTGCCTTCAACCTTGGCCAGCCTCACATTTTGGCTGTCCATTTCCGCTCTGCCGACCTGATTGGAATGTTCTATGGCTTTTACCACCTGGTATATCTCGTCCTGCCTGGTCTCCATATGATCCATCCCGGTCTCCATGTTTCCCATTCTGGTTTCCACATGATCCATCCCGGTTTCCATGTTTCCCATTCTGGTTTCCATATGATCCATCCCGGTTTCCATGTTTCCCATTCTGGTCTCCATATGATCCATCCCGGTTTCCATGTTTCCCATTCTGGTCTCCATATGGCCCATCCTGGTCTCTATGCGATCCATCCTGGTCTCTATGTTTCCCATTCTGGTTTCTATGCGATCCATCCTGGTTTCCATGTTTCCCATTCTGGTTTCTATGCCTGCTACTTTATCCTTTATACCGGTCAGTTCCTGCAAGACAAGCTTTTGAAATTCTTCATCGTTCATGCTCTCACCTCCCGACATACTCCTTGTCCAAACTATACCTTTTCCGGCTGTGAAAATCAATGTGATTTAACAACGAGACAGGCCAATATTTAGCAAAAGACAGTAAGCGCACTTAACCAGCTTGCGCATCCTCTCAAAATCACGCATACCAGGCCTTTTTTATGGGCCCGGTATGCGCTAATGAGAGGGCAGAACACCTGTTGCAGTGGCATTTGCAGCTAAACCCTGCAGCATTTTTTTATTCGGGCATATCCTCCGGCGCAGAGAGCGATATGTTTAAACGTCTCCCGCAGGAGGTGTCTACCCGGGATTTGCTTTACTTCAGCAGTTCTTTCAGCTCATCTTCCACCGTGTTGCTGACAGCCAGGGTTCCGCCGAAGATAGTAAAGTTGCTATTGGCGGCTACCGCGCCTGTCAGGTAGTCATCTACGTCTGAAATATTATCCTTGACGTAGATGATCGGGTTTCCGTTGACCGCCGCGCCCACGGCGTCAGCCAGTTTCAGGTAGCCGACGATGGAGAAGTCTTTTGCATCTTTAAAGGCTTTTTCCGCCACGTCAAGGCTGGTCTCGATGCGGCTCTGTCCGGCGTAGCGCTCCTTAGCGCCCAACTCGTTGTAGACTGCCTTGCTCACCGCATTTTCGCCGCCGATGACGATGATCTTCTTGATACCCAGACTGGTGATCGCATTCTTCGTTTCAGCCGGAACGCTGTTCTTGTCGACCAGCAGCAGGGGATAGCCTTGGCTGAAAGCCAGGGAGCCGGCCACCAGGGAGTCCGCGGGCGCAAAGCCGCTGACCACGATGGCGGTGTCCGCCGGGCCTCCCTTGGCTGCGATCGCGGCCGCGGTAGCGTAGCGGTTATTGCCTGTAATGCGCTCTACTTCCAGTCCCAAGCTTTTCAGCTTGCTTTCTACTCCCTGGGATACGGCCAGTTCGCCCCCTAAGACATAGGCTTTTGTGGCGCCCAGTTTATTGATGGCTGCTTCTATCTCCTGCGGCAGGCTGCCGGGGCTGGTGAGCAGAACCGGCGCATCCTTCACCCCTGCCAGGTAGCTTGCCGCCAGGCCGTCGGCGAAATTGCCCTGATCGTCCCCGCGGGCGATGATCACTGTCTCCGCTCCATTCGGGTAGGCGTCCAGCGCTGTTTTGGCGGAGGTGTCGTAGCGGTTGCCTCCGGCTGTTCTCTTCACTTCTCCGCCAAGCATAACCAGCTGTTCTTTGGCGGCTGAAAGCGCGGCAGTTGCATTATCAACCTCTGTCTGGGTGGCGTCCTCTTTGGCGCTGACCGTCCTGGCGGTCTGCAGCGCCTCTGTGAAGCCCGCCCAGCTCTCTTCTGTGTAGTCGCCGCTCTTCAGTTGCTCAGCCTCGGCGATCAGGGCGTCGAGTTGGGTCTTGTCCGCCGGCTCTTCATAGGCGGGCAGGGTGATTTTGAGGGTGCTGCTTACAGCGGCTCCTGCTTTGACCGCGATATAGACGTCCTTCGCTCCTGCGCCGTTCAGCCCGCTCAGGCTGATCACGGTCTTTTCGGTACCGCAGCTCGTTCCCGCTCCGCTGGTGTCCACATTAGGAGCGGGGCTGTCTGCCTCTACCACGGCGTAGTAATAGCTGCCCGCTCTGTCGGAGGTGAATTCCACAATTCCGGCATCCAGCGCGCTGCGCTCTGCCTCCCCGGCACTGAGTTGGGGAGCGGGGTCAATGGCCAGCTTCACAGGCGCGGCCTGCAGGTTGCCGGCCTCATCTTTGGCGATCACATAGAGGTCATGGGCTGTGCCCGGGGTGAGGCCGCTCACCGCTGTGCTCACTTCGTCGCTTGCGGGTACGGTCACCGCGGTCCAGGTCTCATAGGCTGTGCCCGGCTCGGCGCCTGAGGCCACCACTTTGTAGTAGGCAATGCCCGGCTCGTCCAGCTTGACTTTCAGGTCGAAGCCGGAGGCGATGATCTTTTCCACCCGGGGATAGCCTTCGCTGAAGGCTGGCGGCGCGGTGTCGGGTTCTGCCGCGGTGCTCACGTCCAGCTTCACAGGCGAAACCTGCATATTGCCGGCCTCGTCTTTGGCGATGACGTAAAGGTCGTAGGCAGTGTCGGAAGCAAGACCGCCGATAGCGGCGCTGACTTCACCGCTGTCCGGGATGTCTACCGCCGTCCAGCCGGCATAGTCGCTCCCCGGATCCTCTCCGTCTGCCACCGCTTTGTAGTAGACAGTACCAGGCTCGTCCAGCTTGACTTTCAGGTCGAAGCCGGAGGCGATGATCTTTTCAGCCCGGGGATAACCTTCGCTGAAGGCTGGCGGGGTTTCGTCCGGCGGCGCCTTGTAGTAGTGGAGGATGGCGCCGCCACCTACGGCAATCTCTACAGCAAAGATGTCATTGGCGGAACTGCCCCATACATCACCAAGAGTTTCTATGCCGGCGGGGATAGTCATCTCGCTCCAGGCGCTGCCGTCGTAGTGGAGGATAGCACCCCAGCTTGGTCCAACGCCCACCGCATAGACATCGCTGCCGGAGGTGCCCCATATGCTCTGAATTTCCGTGTCGGCAGGGATGGTCATTTGGTTCCACTCACTGTCGTCGTAGTGGAAGAGGACACCCCCTGATAACATATTGTATCCCGCCGCAAAAACATCAATTGAGCAGGAAGGCCGCGGTATTCTTCTGTATATGCGGCAGGAAGGACGCGGT